>JBCCMP010000066.1:0-15997 GCA_039026295.1 Pseudomonadota bacterium
CAGCAGATGGTCCATTGCCTCGCCCCGGCGGCGTGCGGCCTCGATGAAGACCGCGAGGTTGGCACGCGCCTCTGCCTGACCGGTGAAGTCGGCAAGCTTTTCGGGCCGCAACGCCCGTTCAGGCGCGTCGTCTGTCATCGGCTCGGGCCGGACGAGCGGATCTGGATCAACCATCAGGGGTCCTTATGATATCCGGTCCAGCGCCTTGAGCGCGGCCTTGTTCAGAGTGCCCTCGTTCCCTGCCCCAGCCTCCGCCGCTTCTGCCACGGCTGCTGCAGCCTCTACCCGGTCATAGCCAAGGTTCACCAGCGCCGACAGAGCATCTGCCGAGGCCTGCATATCGTGTTGGTCATCAGCATCGGGCATTGAGGCCACCTGCGGTGTAGACACCGCCGTCGGGCCCGGGCTTGTCCCAGGCATAGCTGCCTGCCCGCCGCTTGCGCCGATGGCCATCATGGTCGGGGCCTTGCCCTTCAATTCGGTCACGATGCGTGTCGCCAGCTTGGGCCCGACACCCGGTGCCTGACGCACGGCCCCGGCCTCACCGGTTGCAAGAGCCCGTGTCAGACCAGCAGTGCCGAGCGTGCCAAGGATCGCCAGCGATACCTTGGCACCAACGCCCTGGACCGACGTGAGCAACCGGTGCCATTCCCGTTCTGTCAGCGTCCGGAAGCCGAAAAGCTGCATCAGGTCCTCGCGCACGACCATGTCGGTGTAGAGCGCGGCCACCTCGCCCGGTCCGGGCAAAGTCCCCAGTGTCGCTGGCGAACAATAGACTATGTAACCGACCCCGCCCGCTTCGATCAGCACGTGGTCTTCCGCCTTGTAATCGATGATGCCCGCGACCTTGCCGATCACCGCGCTGCCTCCACAGCCTGTGCCACGCGCGCGCCGGTCCCGGCCGTCCACGCGTGGCAAATGGCAATCGCCAACGCATCTGCTGCGTCTTCCCCGGTGACCTTTGCACCCGGAAGAAGCATCCCGATCATGTGCTGGATCTGTCTCTTGTCGGCATGACCGACACCGACGACAGCTTTCTTCACGGCGTTCGGTGCATACTCGGCCACCGGCAGGCCATGCTGCGCGGGCACAAGCAGGGAAATCGCCCGGGCCTGACCAAGCTTCAGCGTTCCGGCGGCGTCCTTGTTCACAAAGGTATGCTCGACGGCTGCCTGGTCAGGCGTCCACCGCCGCAGCACATCATCGATCTGTGCAAACAGGTCCGCGAGGCGTCCCGCCAGATCGCCTTTTCCGGTCGTGCAAGTCCCGTTGGCAACATGTGCGAGTCGACCGTTTTTCGAGTCGACCACCCCCCAGCCCGTGCGTCTCAGTCCCGGATCGAAGCCAATCACGCGCACGAATTTTCCCCGCCCTGTTGATGTTTTTTAAAGCAGTAGCACGAAACAGGAACACTTGCCAATCCGATCTTGTTTCAGACCTGATCAAGTTGCTCAAAAACGACGTTAACATGCTGAAATACTGTCGCAAATGACATTTGCAGAAATTGCATATCTCAGTTGCACGGACGGCATTTGTAAGTGGGCATTTGCCCCCCTAGATCCTCGATGCGGGCGGCGATGGTCGCCGACCCGATAACCTCTCTGCTTATGGAGTTGCCGTCATGGCCATGATCGAAACTGCGCGCCCCGCGCCGTTCGGCGCAGTCACTGTTTTCCGTTTCATCGGCGAGCCGCTTAGTCGGTTGTACGCCTGGTATGAAGAACGGGTGGCGATGGTCAGTACAGCGCGCGAACTGAGCCGGCTTTCTGCCCGGCAACTGGACGATATCGGACTGACCCAGGGCGACGTCCTTAAGTACCAGCGCGAAGCAGGCCTCTGGTAAGCGGCTGAGGTAGATCGGGCACCCTCCCGATCTACCCGACCCTTTCTAACCGTCCCGATCTACCCCCGGACCAGCCTCAGGCTGGTCCAGTCCCCCAAGGTGATCTTGTCGGCACGACAAAACCCGTGCCCCTCAAAGACCGCCTCGACCCCCCGGCACTGCCGCGTCAACAGACCCGCAAGAATTGCAGACCCACCCGGCAAGAGATGCCGGGCGATGTCCGGTGCCAGGCGCTTCAGTGGCCCGGCGAGAATATTGGCATAGACAAGATCGTAGGGCGATGTCGCTTTATGGTGCTGATGCCGAAACCCGGGCGCACAGCCAACGCGCAGCCAAGGCTCCAGATCATTGGCGACCGCATTTGCCCGCGCAGTCGCGGCGGCGACTGGATCTATGTCGGTCGCCACGCATGGCACCCGCCAAGTCTGCGCCGCAGCCATGGCCAGGACGCCCGTGCCGCAGCCGATGTCCGCGACCCGCCGCGGCGCCGCGCCGGTGCGGATCATCCGTTCGGTCAGCTCCAGGCAACCACGCGTCGTGCCATGATGGCCGGTCCCGAAGGCCATCGCTGCCTCTATCTTCAAACCGATGCGATGCGGGCCGACACGGTGACTGTCATGGGCGCCATAAACCGTGAACCGACCAGCGTGCACCGGGTGCAGCTCTCGCCGGACCTGCGCGACCCAGTCACGATCCTCTACCCGGCTGACGGCAAAGTCGGCCGCATTGTGCATGGTAGCCAATAGGGCCAGACCAGCGATATCAGGCTGTTCGGTGAAGTAGCCGCCGATTTCCCATCGTCCTGACCCATCCTCGACTTCGAAGCATCCGACGCCCGTTGGTTCGGGTTGCAGGGTTTCAAGTGCATCGGCCAAGGCCTTTGCTGCAACTTCGCCGTCCAATGTCGTCAGGGCGGTGTAGGTCGTCATCGCGTCATTGCCTTCCCGGTTCAGCCTGTCCCGGATCTCGCGGGGCGCTGCGCTGGTAAGGCAGTCGGCAAACAGGCGTCAAGGAAATCGCCGTGCGCCGCGTCTTACCCCATGCACGGAAACTGCACTGCAAATCTGCGGCTGCTGCGGAAATGCACGGGGCAAATCTGCACAGCCGCCCCCTAGCGTCGTCCATGGCCCGCAAATCAGAGGCCAGAACCCGAGGGAGACCGA
This sequence comes from Pseudomonadota bacterium, assembly GCA_039026295.1. Taxonomy (GTDB): domain Bacteria; phylum Pseudomonadota; class Alphaproteobacteria; order Rhodobacterales; family Rhodobacteraceae; genus Thermohalobaculum. Next base: position 3,007 of record JBCCMP010000066.1, read on the forward strand.
AATGACGATCCGGCTTTACATCGCGATGTTCTATGCCATCGCCGCACTGGGCGTTGCCGCGCTGCCAGATCTGACAGGCAACGCGCGTGCCGCAAAGGTCTTTGCGGCGACAATTGAACCGGCCCATCAAGGACGGGCGGTGGATTTATTTGAGATCGAGCCCGGTCTGAGCGGTCACCCCGAAGATGACGACATGCCCGCCTACATGACCGCAGGCGCTGCAGGAGGCCACCATGCAGACTGAGACCCTGAAAGATCCAGAAACACCAATCCCGTCTCACCTGATGGTTCGTCACAGGCTGCGCCCCAGAGAGCCGATGCCGTTGCCGCTGGCGGGCAGGACGGCAAGTGTGCTAGATCGACCAAACATGACGCAGTCGATCCTTGTCGTTGATGATGACCCCCACATCCGGGATGTTGTCTGCTTTGCCCTTGGCAAAGCGGGCATGGACACGCGCGCCGCAGGAGACGGCGCCGAAGCCCTGCGGATGGCTGAAGAGCGTGAACCCGATCTTCTGGTACTGGACATCAACATGCCTGAGATGGACGGGCTGGAGCTGTGCCGAAAGCTGCGGCAGACATCGGAAGTCCCGATCCTTTTCCTTTCTTCCCGGGATGACGAAATTGACCGGATCCTCGGGCTGGAACTTGGTGCCGACGATTACGTCACCAAGCCTTTCAGTCCACGCGAACTGGTTGCACGGATCAATGCCATCCTGAAACGGTCGCGGGGGCAGGCGGGCCGGCAGGACGTCGAAACGGTGCGCGTCGACAAGCTGGAGATCGACATTGCCGAACATCGGGCAACGTGGGGCGGCGACGAAATCAGCCTGACGGCGACGGAATTCCAGATCCTGCTGGCGCTCGCCAGCCAGCCGCGCCGGGTGTTTTCCCGCGACGATCTGATGCGGGCAGTCTATGCGCCGAATATCCACGTCTCGGACCGGACCCTGGACAGTCATGTCCGGCACGTGCGGGCAAAACTGGCCTCGGTTGGTGCGGACGGCCTGATCGAGACGGTGCACGGCGTTGGCTTCCGGTTGACTGCATCGTGAGCGGCGGGGCGTGACGTTCCGCCCCCGCCTCTCGGCGGTCCTTTTGACCGTCAATCTCGCCGTCATCGCACTGCCGCTCGGCTCGATCGTGTTTTTCAGAATTTATGAAAACCAGCTGATCCAGGAAACCGAGCGCGAACTGATCAGTCAGGCCGCGATGATCGGTGCCGTCTATCGGCAGAATCTGCTGGGGTCAGGCCGCGATCTACGCGTCGCGGACCGGTCGAACCGGACCCAGCAGCAGCAACTTAGAGAGCTGTCCGGCGTCAATCGCCTTGCCGCCAAGGGCGCGCCCCAGACAACGCCGTGGAAGCCGATCAACCCGACGATCGATCTGGCAGCCGTCGACACCTTGCCGTCCCGACCCGATGGAGCCGCGCCCACCGAACTGCCCTCTGCGGCGGCTGCATCGGCAGGAAGATCGCTAAGCCCTATCCTGAATGCAGCACAGCGCACCACGCTGATCGGCGTTCGGGTTCTGGATGAACATGGCACGGCCGTCGGCGGGACCGCCGAGGTCGGCCTGAACTTTGCCCATGTATGGGAGGTCGGGCGCGCCTTGACAGGAGAGTACACGAGTGCGCTGCGGGCCCGGGAACTGGAGAATGCCCCGTCCGAGCTGAAAACGATCAGCCGGGGCACGGGGGTTCGGGTCTTTGTCGCCCTCCCCATCACCGAAGGCGCGCAGATCCTCGGCGTCGTCTATCTGTCGCGCACGCCGAAAAGCGTCTTTCGGCACATGTATGAAAATCAGGACAAGGCGATACTCGCGCTGATTACCGTTCTGGTTCTGGCGGGCAGCCTTGCCATGCTGACGTCACGCACGATCTCGCGCCCCGTTGCCGAACTTTTGGCAAGGACCCGCCGTGTGACGCGCGGGGAGGCAGCAGAGATCGAACCCCTGCGTCATCCTGGCACCGCGGAGGTCGCAGAGCTGTCCGATGGTATCTCTCAAATGGCCAAGGCGCTGTCAGACCGCGCGGCATACATCAGAACGCTCGCCAGCGCCGTAAGCCATGAGTTCAAGACGCCTCTGACGTCGATCGAAGGCGCAGCGGAGCTGCTGCAGGATCACCATGACACGATGACCGCCGAGGAACGCCAGCGCTTCCTGGTGAACATTGCCGGTGACGGCGCGCGTCTGCGCGCCCTGCTGGACCGGCTGCTGGACCTTGCCAAGGCCGAGAACATGCAAAACTCGGATGCAGTCACAGAACTTGAGCCGGCAGTCCGTGCGGCGGGATCAGCGCTTCCCGATCGCGTGACGGTCACGTCCGATATCCCCAGCAATCAGACAGTACGGATCACCGATGATGCGCTGGCCTTGGTGCTGGGCAACCTTCTGGACAATGCGGTTAAACACGGCGCCACGCAGATCGATGTTTCCTCGAAAGCGAAACGCGGCGGCATTGAAATCGCCGTCAGGGACAACGGGAACGGCATCACACCGGCCAATCGCGAGAAGATCTTCGACCACTTCTTCACGACCCGGCGTGAAGCAGGTGGCACCGGGCTGGGTCTGGGGATCGTAAAAGCGCTGTTGACCGCCCATGGTGGGACCATCGATCTGGCAGAGCCGCAAGGCGCGGGAGCATGCTTCACGGTCTTCCTGCGCCGTTAGATAGGTCTGATTACGCAGGCAATTCCATCGACCGTCGCCCAGAAAAATGAACTTTGAACAGCCGAAGTCGTAAAACTCTGCCGAAAATCAGGATGTCTGCTTTCCGCTCATCGGGATGGGGCGGCCCGAATTCCACGGATCGGCCCCCTGGCCCTGTCTTAACGAAACCATCAGCTGGCCGCTGATGGTTGCGATTGACCATCAGCCCAATCATCGCCCCAGCCGTCACCCTTGGTCATGAACATGGCCAGGGCAACGGCGACGAAGGCGAGAACAGAGCCCGCCAGCAACGCATAGTCGGTCGACTGCAGGATCAGATAAAGAACGCTGTATAACGTGGCCAGCGCGGCGAACAGCGCGGCCGTCATGCGCCTCAGCGCCAATCCGACAGCTCCGTAGATCGTAATCAGACCGACTGTTGCGGCCGAGGCAGCGAGGTAGGCCGTATCAAACCCGAGTTGTTCCGCGAAACTGAGGAGCAACAGAAAGAAGATGCACTGTGCAACACCGATCAGAACCAACTGCGCCGCGTGCACGGGCCGGGGCGCGAATCTCTCGATCAAAAAGACGGTCAGGAAGGTCAGCGCAATGAAGAGAATGCCGTACTTCGCCGCCCGCCCCGCTTTCTGGTAGAAATCAACCGGATTGTAGAACCGGACCCCGAAACTGGCAGCGTTCTGAACATGGGTGCGGGATACCTGAGCGATCTCACGCGCCAGGTGCGGTATCTGCCAGGTTGCCGTAAATCCTTCTTCGGTCACCTGCCGTTCCTTGGGCAGGAAACTGCCATCGAAGCTTGGGTGCGGCCAATCCGAGGTTATGGTCACGTCTGTCTGACGCCCGACCGGCGCGAAGAACAGGCTTTCTGCGCCGTTCAACCCCATTTCCAAAGTCATGGTGCCCAGCGTTCGCGGGTCTCCGGTCTTTGCCTGAATGCCCGCAACACGAGCGAACGGCGTTCCGGGTTCGAGATCGAATGCCCTTGCACCTGAATTCAACGCTGTCGTGCCTGAAAAGCTCCGCGTTCCTGGCATCTGGACAACAAGCGATGCCCGATCCCACAGCAGCGTTTCGCGCGACCCGAGCACATCATCGATCCGAGACGTATCGAAGGAAAACGACATCTTCAGTTCGGCAGAGAAAACCGGGATCTCGAAGATGCCGCGTTTTCTGATTTGCGAGCGCCCGTCCGCATCAACGGCCAGGAGTTCCGGCAACAGGATGACCGGCTCTGATCGAGCGGTGTAGACCTCTTCAATCTCGTTGCCGTCGTCGTCCTTGACCGTCCGGGTCAACTCCTTTTCGACTGGAACAACGAGTGACGGGCCAGACAGAAAGATCGGCTCACCCCAACGCTGCGAGACCTCCCGTATCGCCTGGCGACTGAATGAACTGCGTTCTTCGATCACTATGACCACCATGAAGAGCGGCACTGTCATCAACACAGTCAACAGGATCATGATGGCAAACCGCGCGCCGCGGGTTGCAAGAAAGCGCGGCCGTGGTCTGGCCACAGGCGGCGGGGGAAGAGCGTTATCTGTCATGGCAACCTCGTTTTCGGTTCGGTTGCCTGGGTAATCAGAATGGGTGGCAGGGGCGTCTGCATAACCGCCGGAAGATCGTGCAGAGGGTCAGCAGTTTTTTGCAGCAGAGCGAGGTTTTGAGCCGAGCGGTGCGCGCGCCCGGGCATCTGCGCCCCTTGCGGTCGGGGCCCGCGCCACCCATAACCCTGCTATCTGTAACCAAGGGATGGAATGATGGACCCCTCGATCTGGTGGAGTATCGCGCTGATCCTCGGCCTTCTGTGCATGTCGGCATTTTTTTCCGGCTCTGAAACCGCTCTGACGGCGGTCGACCGGGCTGCGATGCACCGCATGGCAGCGCAAGGGTCTCGCGGAGCCAAGACGGCCTATAATCTGACCGACGACAATGAACGCCTGATCGGGGCCATTCTGCTGGGCAATAACCTGGTGAACATCCTTGCCGCCTCTTTGGCGACGGCGGCCTTTACATCAGCGTTTGGGGACTCGGGCGTTGTGTACGCGACAGCAATAATGACTTTATTAGTGCTGATCTTCGCCGAGGTAGCCCCGAAAACCTACGCGATCACCTATCCAGAGCGTGCAGCGGTCATGGTCGCGCCTGTCATACGTATATTGGTCCGAACGCTTGCGCCGGTCGTCGGAACGATCAGGAGTATCGTTCGCGGCAGCTTCAGCGTGATCGGTGTGAACACGGACCCTGACGCCCATATGCTTGCCCCGCACGAGCAGATCCGCGGGGCGATCGATCTGCACCACTCGGAAGGCGGCGTCGACAAGATCGACCGTGACCGGCTGCTGGCTGCATTGGACCTAAAAGACCGCGAAGTGGCAGAGGTGATGCGTCACCGCCGGGACATTCAGTCAATCTCGGTAGACGAGCCGCCAGAGGACATTCTGGCGTTCTGCCTCTCGTCGCCCTTCACCCGTATTCCATTGTGGAAAGGCGAGCCGGAGAACATCGTCGGCGTCGTCCACGCAAAGGATCTGCTGCGTGCGGAGTATCGTCAGATACGCAGCGCCCGCGACCCGGAGGTTGCCCGCAAGAATTTCGACGTAATGACCGTTGCCATGAAGCCATGGTTTGTGCCGGACACGCGGCCTTTGGACGACCTTCTGCGCGCGTTTCTGCGGCGCAAGTCGCACTTTGCGCTTGTGGTTGATGAGTACGGCGTGCTGCAGGGCCTTGTGACGCTGGAGGATATCCTGGAGGAAATCGTCGGCGACATCACGGATGAGCACGATCTCGACGACGAAGGCCTTGTGCGAGAGGCTGACGGTTCACTCGTCGTGCCCGGCACCATGACGATCCGCGACCTCAACCGCGCCTTGGACTGGGCTCTGCCGGACGACGAAGCGACGACCATTGCAGGCCTGATGATCCATGAGGCGCAGACGATCCCGACCGAAGGTCAGGTTTTTGTCTTCCACGGGCTGAGGTTCGAGGTGCTGGAGAGGACCAGACACCAGGTGACCAAGCTGAGACTAAAGATGTCTGGCGGGCGCTGATCCTGTTCCAAGCGTATTCCGGCTAAAAGGGCGATCTCGCTCTTGTCGAGACCGCTCGTTCGAACCAGGTGATGGAGCGGCGTGTCGCCCTTCCACCATCAAGGCATCGGGATCGGTGTCGTCTCGTGCGGAACGTCATAGCCGCGCTGTGTCGCTGGCCGTTCCGCGATCCGCAGATACCATGCCTTCAGCGCCGGGAAATCGTTGAGGTCGATTTCTTGCCATTCAAAACGACTGATCCACGGCCAGCAGGCCATGTCGGCGATCGAGTACTCTCCGGTTATGAAGTCACGACCCTCTAGCCGTTCGTTCAGCACCCGGTAGAGACGCGCCGTTTCGCCCTGATAGCGCTTCTCTGCATATTCCGATGTGCCCTTGTTGAACTTGACGAAATGGTGGGTCTGTCCGGCCATGGGGCCCAAACCGCCCATTTGCCACATCAGCCATTCAATCGCTTTCAGGCGGTCGTCTCCATCACCTAGGAACTTGCCGTGCTTCTCTGCGAGGTAGAGCATGATGGCCCCGGTCTCCATCATCTTCACACCGGTCTCGTGGTCGTGGATCGCAGGGATCTTGTTGTTCGGCGCAATCTCGAGGAAATGCGGCTGGAATTGCTCGTCCTTGGTGATGTTGATGCCGTGCGCCGTGTAGGCTACTCCCAGTTCCTCCAGCAGAATAGAGACCTTGCGGCCATTCGGAGTGGTCCAGGTGTAAAGATCAATCATCAGGTTCTCCTGTCTTCTGGATCAGACGTGCTGTCCGCCATTTATCTCGATTTCCGTGCCGGTGACGTAGGAACTCTCCGGCGTGCACAGATAGTATATCGTCCGCGCCACTTCCTCGGGCTGGCCGAGACGGCGCATGGGGATCTGCTCAACCAGCTTCTCGGTTCCGGGCGATAGGATATCCGTTTCAATCTCCCCCGGGGCGATCGCGTTAACGCGTACCCCGGTCGGGCCAAAATCGTTGGCCATCTCACGCGTCAGTGCCGCAAGGGCCGCTTTCGATGTTGCGTAGGCGGACCCGGCGAACGGGTGCACCCGGCTGCCTACAATCGATGTTACATTGACGATCGCGCCCCGTGTCGCTTCAAGCTCGTCTTTCAGGCCACGCGCCAGGACGATCGCCGCAAAGAAGTTCACGTGGAAAACCTGGCCCCAGGTCCTCAGATCCGTGGTCAAGGTGGTGAGACGCTCGCCCTCCGGCCCCTTCGGCGAAATTCCGGCATTGTTGACCAGCGCTTCCAGCCGCCCGCCAATCCGGCCCTTGATTTCTTCGACCGCGTCGATCGTGGACTGGGGGTCGGCCAGATCCAACTGAATGTGGTCTTCCTCTCCTGCCTCCCAGGGACAGTCTTCAGGGAATGCTTGGCGGGAACATGTGATCACCCGCCAACCGGCCGATGAAAACCGTTTTACTGTGGCGTGGCCGATTCCGCGGCTCGCGCCGGTCAGAAGCAGAGTCTTACGGCGATCATTTGCGGCCATGGCGGCCTCCCGGTCAGCATCTTCGTAGTGGTAGGTGCTTTGCGGGTGGTACGCAATGTTCCACGCATTGCTGCTCGCCTAACTGACACCGTTCAGGACTTCATGGATTTAGGCGCTGCACTGTCCAGGCCGCAGCGTCCGGTTTCAGCCTGGTCCAACGGAAACGATCGTGCAACCGAAAGTCCCCATCCGACCAGAACTCCATTTCCAGCGGCCGTATCCGGTATCCGCCCCAATGCGGCGGGCGCGGCGGATTGCGCGGATACTTCGCGGCAACTTTTGCAACCTCTGCCATCAGAGCGCGACGCGTGCCGAGTGGCCGTGACTGCTTCGAGGCCCAGGCACCGATCCGGCTTTGATAAGCGCGCGACGCGTAATAGGCATCGGCCTGTTTGGCGTCGACCTTCTCAACCGGTCCCCGGACCCGGAGCTGCCGGTTCAACGACTTCCAATGCAATACGAGGGCGGCTTGGAGATTACCATCAAGCTCGCGCCCCTTTGCGCTTTCGAAGTTGGAATAAAACACGAAACCGCCTTTTGACTGGCTCTTCTCGATCTCTTTCAGCAGAACCATGCGCACATTCGGCAGGCCCTGTTTGTCAGTCGTTGCCAGCGCCATCGCGTTTGCGTCCTGCGGTTCGGATTTCTCAGCCTCGGCCAGCCAGGCACGCGCAAGCTCGAACGGGTCTTCACCCGCGAAAATTCTGCTCCGCCGCGATGCTTCGGATATCGTGGCCATCACCCCACCTCGTCGTCAAACCATGTCGTGCAATACCCCCCGGTGCGGGCAAGGTCCAGCCGCCTTACCTTGCTTGCGAACCAAAATTGACCTAAAGCCGAGCGCGTTCAAAATGACGGGTCGATTGGGAGCAGAATGATGTCGGCGGCATTGATGGCAGGCAAGCGTGGGCTCGTTATGGGCGTCGCGAATGATAAGTCGATCGCCTGGGGCATCGCTCAATCCTGTCACGATCAAGGCGCTGAGCTAGCGTTCACCTATCAGGGCGATGCCTTGAAAAAGCGGGTCGATCCGCTGGCCGGGTCGGTCGGTTCTGACATTGTGCTTCCTTGCGACGTGACAGACACCGCATCGATGGACGCTGTTTTTGATGAAATCAAAGAGCGCTGGGGAAGACTGGATTTTGTCCTGCACGCGATCGCTTATGCCGATAAGGCAGAGCTAAAAGGCCGTTATGTTGATACCTCGGCCGAGAACTTCGCGATGTCCATGAGCATATCGTGTTATTCGTTCACCGCGATTGCGCAACGGGCCGAGAAACTGATGACCGAGGGCGGAGCGCTGCTGACGCTTACCTATTACGGCGCAGAGAAGGTGATGCCCCACTACAACGTCATGGGCGTGGCCAAGTCGGCGCTGGAGACATCTGTCCGATACATGGCGATGGATCTTGGGCCGAAAAATATTCGCGTGAACGCGCTGTCGGCGGGTCCGATAAAGACCCTTGCCGCATCCGGCATCGGCGACTTTCGCTATATCCTGAAGTGGAACGAATTGAATTCGCCGCTGCGCCGCAATGTAAGCCAGAACGACATTGGCAAATCCGGGCTTTATCTGCTATCGGATCTGTCTTCCGGCGTTACCGGTGAATGCCACCATGTCGATTGCGGGTACCACGTCGTCGGCATGAAAGCAGAAGACGCGCCAGACATCGCCGTCGGCACCTGAACCATAAACGGTTCAAAAAGGGGCGATCAAGCCAAAGATCGGTGATACAATCGGTGTAAATGCGGAAGTTTTTTTGCATTTGCCGCCGAATTACCTGAATCGTAACGCCTCTGTGAAGGATTGCGGGGCGATCTACGGAAGTATGAATGCCGGGCTGAACCCGTGAAAGACCATCCCGGCATCGAAACAAACAGGGCGTTGCCTGTACGTATGATGAATAGGGAAAGATCATGGCGAATCTCTACGTGAAAGGTCTGACAGGCCTTGCGCTGGCTGGGGCACTGGCTGGGTGTGCAGATACCGGCCGCGATGCGGGCTTTGACAATCACGACCTTTCAACGCTGGCTGCGACGATCTGGGTTGACCCGGACGGGTGCAAACACTGGGTCATCGATGACGGTATCGAGGGTTACATGAGCCCGGTGCTGAAGCTCGACGGCACGCCTGACTGCGTCTGAACCTTGGCTGACGTGGAAAGGATTCAATCATGACTGTGCTGTTCCGTACTTTCGGGCTTCTTAGTCTCGTCGGCGTCGCTGCCTGCTCGCAGCCGGGCGAGGATGTTGGCTTTGACAGCAAAAAGCTCAGCAGCATGCAGGCATCCGTTTGGGTCGATCCCTTCGGGTGTGAGCACTGGGTGATCGACGACGGGGTTGAGGGGTATCTTTCGTCCCGCCTCAACCGCGATGGTACCCCCAGATGTTCCGGCAGCAACCAAGTCGCGGCGGCATCGATCCCGCAAAGCGAGATCCCGGCTACACTCTGGACCGATCCCAAGGGCTGTCAGCACTGGGTCTATGACGACGGCGGCGAAGGATACATGAGCCAGCGTCTTTCTGCGGACGGACGTCCAGTTTGCCCCGGCGTCACCGCGCCGCCAAGCGAGACGGAGACGATCACCTTGGCCGCCGATGCCCTGTTCGACACGGACAAGTCGGATCTGAGGCCTGAAGCGATCAACGAACTTAACGACTTCGGTGCCAAGATGCAGCGCCTCGGGAAGAAGCGGGTTTTGATCGTCGGGCATACCGACAGCCGCGCCTCAGATGCCTATAATCAGAGTCTTTCCGAACGGCGTGCAGCCTCGGTCGCGGCTTATCTCGAGGCGAACTTCGGCATCATCAGTCAAACCGAGGGCCGCGGAGAGTCGCAGCCAGTGGAAAGCAACGATACCGTTGAGGGTCGTCAGGCCAACCGGCGGGTAGAGATCTCACTTCTGGATTGATCTCTCGAACGTTCGGCGTTCGAAAACTGAAAAAGTCCTCGCGGCGTCGCTGCGGGGATTTTCTTTTTCCCATGACAGATGTCGCATTCCCTGCGCTTGACACTCCCTTCACCGGCGCGCAACCGTTGGCCGCCGACGGGAGGTGCCATTGGACGCGACAAATCAATCGACGGGGGCAGAGGCAACAGTTCGCCTGCTCCAGGGTCATGGCGTCCGCCACATCTTCGGCCTTTGCGGTGACACATCCCTGCCGTTCTACGATGCACTCGCTCGGCTTGACCACGGGATGACCCACGTTCTGAGCCGTGACGAGCGGCATGCAGCCTACATGGCAGATGCTTATGCCCGGCTGACGGGCCGGGTCGGCATTTGCGAGGGACCATCGGGCGGCGGCGCAACATACATCGCACCAGGACTGGTGGAGGCGAACGAGAGTTCTGTCCCGGTCCTTGCAATAACCACCGATGTCGCAACGACATCGGCGGGCCGGTATCCGCTGACCGAACTGGATCAGAAGGCGCTGTTTGAGCCTTTGACCAAGTGGAACGCGGTGCTCGACAGCGCCGCTGCACTTCCCCGTACCATTCGGCGGGCTTTTCGCGAAATGACCACCGGGCGGCCTGGGTCGGCGCATCTTGCCCTGCCCTTCGATGTGCAGAAGGCTCCGGTTCCAGAATCCGAAATTTGGGCTGATCCCGAATTTGGCACTTTCCCCGCGGCGCGGGCGACACCGTTGGGCGGGATGGGCGAGATCGGCGCGCAGCTTTTCAACGCAAAGCGGCCGCTGATTATTTGCGGTGGCGGGGTCGTCTTGTCAGGAGGTGAAGCAGACCTGCAAGCGTTGGCGGAAGAGTTTAATCTGCCGGTTGCGACAACCGTAAGCGGACAGGGTGCCCTGCCAGAGACGCATCCAAATGCCATCGGCGTGGTCGGATCCAATGGTGGCCGGCCAGAGACGCGCGCAGTTGTCGATGACGCCGATTGCATTCTCTTCGTCGGCTGCCGTGCTGGCTCGGTAACCACCGAAAGATGGCGCTCACCGGAACGCGACAAGACCATTCTTCACCTCGATATTGATCCCGGCGTGATCGGTGCGAACTATGAAACGAACGCATCAGTCGTCGGCGATGCGCGGACCTGTCTTCGAAACCTTCGCCTGGCGATGTCCTCTGGCACCTTCGATGCACGCGGTTCCGAGATCGCAGCAGAAGCACGATCTGCCAAGCGGGCCCACTTCGAGCCACTTGCGAAAAGTTCCGAAACACCCATCCGTCCAGAGCGGGTCGTTGAGGCGTTAAACAATCACTTGCCGGAGGATTCCATCGTCTGCGCCGACCCCGGCACGCCCTGTCCCTACTTCAGCGCGTACTGGACGATTAGAAAGCCCGGCCGCCACTTCATCACAAACAGGGCTCATGGTGCGCTCGGCTACGCTCTCGGTGCCTCGATCGGTGCGGCGTTTGCACGGCCGGAGGCCAAGGTCGTCTGCGTGACAGGAGACGGCAGTTTCGGGATGTCTGTCGGAGAGTTCGAGACGATCACCCGGTATAATCTGCCGATAACCACGGTGGTTTTTTCAAATTCCGTTTTCGGCTGGATCAAGGCCGGACAGAAATCTGGATTTGGTGAGCGATATTTCTCTGTCGATTTCAATCGAACAGACCACGCGGCCGTCGCGACTGCCTACGGTGTACGGGCCTGGAAGGTCGAGGATCCGCGAGAACTGGACGACGTGCTGACCAAAGCGCTGGCACATAATGGGCCGACCCTGATCGATGTGATTGCACAGCCGTTGCAGGATGCAGCCGCCCCAGTCAGCGAGTGGGTTGCATGAGCCAGCGTCGCGTTGCCGTGGTGGGCGCAGGGATTTTGGGCGTATCCACTGCAGAATGGTTGCGGCGTGACGGCCATGACGTCACGCTGATCGACCGAAACAACCCGGGCGAGCCCGCGCAGACGTCTTATGGCAATGCCGGGATTCTGGCCGCGAGCTCGTTCATTCCGGTACCGGTCCCCGGCCTGTTGTCCAAGATCCCGAAAATGTTGCTGGACCCGATGGGGCCGCTACACCTGAAGTGGAGCTACCTGCCCCGTCTGGTGCCCTGGCTCATTCCCTTTTTGAGACGTGCAAACAAAAAGGATGTCGAGAACACCGCGCGGGCTCTGGCGACGATTGTGACGGACACGGTGGAACAACATCGTGCGCTGGCGGCTGGCACCGGGGCAGAGCAATATATTGCGCCGGGGATATATGCCTTTCTCTATCGATCCCAGGAAGCATGCGAGGCAGACGAAACCGGCCACGCCCTGCGGCGCAGCTATGGGACGAATGTCGAGTTTCGTGATCGTGCGCGGCTGCTGCAAGACGATCCCGCGCTTGGCGGACGATACAATTACGCGGCCTGCCATAAGGACCATGGCTGGATTACCAACCCGGCAGCCTATGTGGCAGCCTTGTTCTCGCACTTCAGCGGTCAAGGCGGCAGTTTTTTGCAGGCAGAGGCCGACGACATAGAGCCGGGACTGGACAGCGCGACTGTCAGAGCCGCGGGCACTGCCCACAATTTCGATCAGGTTGTCCTGTCGGGCGGTGCATGGTCTGGCAAACTTGCCCGAAAGCTGGGCCACAACCCGGCATTGGAAACGGAACGCGGCTATCATCTGCTGCTGAAGAACCCATCACATTCCGCCCCTTTTCCCTACATGCTTACGGACTCCAAGTTTGTCGCTACACCAATGGAGTCGGGTCTTCGCTGCGCCGGGCAAGTCGAGTTCGGCGGCTTGAAAGCAGGCCCGTCCCGGGCGCCGTTTCTCCTGGTCAAAACCAGAGTATCGCAGCTCTATCCAGACCTGACATGGGACGGGG
>JBCCMP010000067.1:0-15859 GCA_039026295.1 Pseudomonadota bacterium
GAAGAGACCGGACTGGCCATCGCCTGTGCCGAAGGTGACGCGCCGGCCGAACCGCCCAGCGAGTGGGCCGATTTCTGTGCCGAAGGTGACGCGCCGACCGAAGCGTCGGGGCGGTGGCCCGCGGCATAGAAATCGGCCCACTCGCTGGGCGGTTCGGCCGGCGCGTCACCTTCGGCACAGGCGATGGCCAGTCCGGTCTCTTCCCACAGCTCGCGGATCGCCGCCAGCGCCAGCGCGGGCGCCAGCGCCGGGTCTGCGCGGTTCTCGAGCTTTTCGCGCACATCGCCACGCAGCGCTTTCGCGGCCGAGACCTCGTGGTCCTGCGGATCAATCGCACCGCCCGGAAAGACGAACTTGGATGGCATGAAGGCCGCGTTCTTGCCCCGCTGACCCATCAAAACGCGCGGCGCATCGCCGTCGCGGCGAATCACCACAACGGTCGCGGCATTGCGAATTGCATCCTTGCGGGGCTGGTCAGTCATTGCGGGAGTCCCTGATAGTGCCGCGACTATGGAGGCGCGGCCCGATACTGTCCAGTGCGAGAGGTGCCAGTCCTAGGGGCGCCAGTTTGCTGGCGGTGCGTCGAGCGCCAACCGGATCAGCAGTCTCGTCCCGCGCGGCTCAGCCGCCACTATTCCGGCTGATCTTCCTTGCGCGAAAAGCCGTGCATCATCCATGCCCACTGCATCCCGACCACCGCGCCCTTGATGCGCGGCAGCAGCCACAGGCTGGAGATCAGGGCCAGCACCGGCCAGAGGGTCCAGTGCACCCATAGCGGGAGGGACCACATCGTCTCTGCCGTGACCATGCCGCCGATGATCACGTGCCCGACGATCAGGATCGTCGCCCAGGCCGGCATGTCGTCGGCGCGGTGATGATGCAGTTCCTCACCGCAGGCCGCGCAGGTGTCCCGGACCTTCAGATAGCTCTCAAACAACGGGCCGCCCCCACAGTTGGGACAGCGTTGACCCCAGCCGCGCAGCATCGCTGTCGCGACCGGTCGTTCGCCGCTTGTCGTCATGGCCGATATCCGTGCGCCGTCAGGCATCGCTAGAGGTAGCTCCGGTCCCACATGTACGGACATTAGATTGGGGATCGCGAGCCCGCGGCACACCCCGGCAAGTTGTCCTGCGTCCGCTTGTCGCGAAATGCACAGGATGCCGCACCGGACTGGCACCCATGGATAAACGGCTGGATTCACGCGGCCGGAAGCACCGACGGAATCACGGCCAAAATTACGGGCAGAAAGACGGTGGCGGCGACGGATCACGAATTCGCGACCGTAGGATTGCGCGAGGGGTCGAATGCGACACCACCAGATACGGAGTAAACGGTAATGAACATCAGAACACTGATCCTTGGGCTTGGCACGGTTGCCGTCACGGGGACCATGGCGCTTGCGCAAAGCGAGCGCGGCCAGAAAATGTTCGAACGGGTCGACGCCAACGGTGACGGCCTGATCTCGATTTCCGAGGCCCGCGCAATGCGCGAGGAACGCTTCGGCAAGATGGACGCAAATGGCGACGGCCGGGTCACGTTGGCCGAACTTCAGGAAACCGGCAAGGCGCGCCGCGCCGAACGGATGGCCAAGCGTTTTGAGAAGATGGATGCGAACGGAAACGGTGCTATAGAGCGGACCGAGTTCGAAGACATGGCCGAGGCCCGCTTTGAACGGATGGACCAGAATGGCGACGGTGCACTGTCGCAGGACGAGATCCGCCAGTCCCGCAGGAACGGGCGTCAGGGCGGATGATGATCCGCTGCTTGTGCGGGCCCGGCCTCGGCCGGGTCCGCCATGGCAGCGAGGGGGAGGAACGCGAGGCATATGGCCGACGCAGAGGCTGGCAGAGACGAAGATGCCGTGTTGTTGGCGCGCTTCGCATCGGGCGATCAGTCCGCCGCGCGGGCGCTGACCGATCGGCTGTTGCCGGGCGCGCTGAGGCAGGCCTGGCGGATGCTGGGCGATCAGTCCGAAGCCGAGGACGTGGCGCAGGAAGCGATGTTGCGGCTGTGGCGTCAGGCCTCGGACTGGCGCGCGGGCGAGGCACGGATCTCGACCTGGCTTTACCGGGTGGTGCACAATCTCTGCATCGACCGGATGCGAAAGCGCCGCCCGCAGGTCCCGGTCGAGGACGCGCCGGAGCCCGTCGATCCGGACCCCAGCGTGCTGGAGCGGATGGCCGCCTCGGAACGATCGAAAGCGGTGGCCGAAGCCATCGCAGAACTGCCGGAACGCCAGCGTCAGGCACTGGTCTTGCGCCATTTCGAGGGCATGTCGAACCCCGATATCGGCGAAGCGCTGGAATGTTCGGTTGAAGCCGTAGAAAGTCTTTTAGCCCGTGCGCGCAGACAGCTTGCAAAGCGCATGAGCGAACAGCGAGAGGCCCTTGGTCATGACTGACCGTAACGAGGAATATCTGGATGAAGCCCTGTCGGGGCTGGCCGCGGACACGGCGCGCGGCGCACCGCAGCCCGGCGATACTCTGGTCGCCCGGGTGCTGGACGATGCCGAGGCCGAGGCGTGGGTCACAGCCACGGTCGAGGAACTGGCCGCGGACGCGGTGGCCAATACGCCGCGACCGGGACCGGACCTTGTGGCCCGCGTGCTCGCGGATGCGGCAGCCATCGCGCCGCCGCAGGCCGAGCAGGCCCCCGGAACCGAAACGGCGCGCGGCGGATTCAACCTCGCCGATTTTCTGTTCGGCTGGCGCTCGAGCGCCGTGGCCGCGATGGCGATTGCGCTGGTGACCGGCATCGGGATCGGCATGCAGTTGGAGGAAGGCGACCTGCCGCTGACAGAACCTGTCCAGCAGGGCAACGTCTTCGCCATGGATGGCGGATTGCTGCCAGAGGAATTCCTGTAGGCCGGACAAGCGCACGCGCCATATCACCTGGGGGAGCCGGGGCGCGATTGGGGACAGCACAATGACGGACCAGACCGGACAGACACCGAGCAGCCCGCGCTGGATGAAGGTTCTTCTCCTCGGCTCGCTGGCGGTGAACGTGGCTGTCGTCGGGGTGATCGTCGGGTTCATGATGAAGGGCACGCCCGAGCGCGGCTCGGAACGCCAGATCTACTGGATCATGCAGTTCGTGCCAGAGACGCGGCAGGACGACGCCCGCGCGCTGTTCAGGGGCCGCCGCGATTCGATCCGCGATCTTATGCGTGACCAGAACACCTCGCTGGACCAGATCCTGATCGCCATCAGGGCCGAGCCCTATTCGCCAGAAACGCTCGAAGCGGCGATGAAGGACCGGCGCGGCAGCGCAGACAAGCGGCGCATCATGGTCGAGGAAGGGTTGCTGGAGCTGCTGCAGACCTTCTCGCAGGACGAACGCGCCTACTTCGCGGACCAGATGGAAGAGCAGTTGAAGAACATGCGCCGCCAGCGTTAGCGGCAGGACCCCTACGCGGCGGCGCCGGATGCGCCGCTTTGCTTCAGCGGAAAACCGGCGTACATCCCGATCAGCGTGTCGTCAGAACACGCCCGGGAGACACCGCATGAAAATCACCGACATCCGCACGACCTGCCTGACTGTTCCCTATGACGACCCGCCGCAGACAGGCTTCATCGCGCTGGAGGCGATGGATCTGATCGTGATCGAGGTCGAAACCGATGCCGGTATCGTCGGCATCGGCCACCTGCACCCGCTGGCAGGCGGCGTCCGGACCATCGAGATGTGCATCCACGAGATGCTTAAGCCGGTCGTGGTCGGACAGGATGCCTCGGACCCCGCGGCGCTGTGGCGAAAGATGTGGCTGGCGACCTTCATTCAGGGCCGGATGGGGATCACGGTCATGGCCCAGTCCGGCCTCGACATGGCGCTGTGGGACGCTGTCGGCAAGGCTGCGGGCCAACCGCTGTGGCAGGTCTGGGGTGGCACCGGCGATCCGATGAAGATCTATGGCTCCGGCTGTTATCGCGGGCTGGGGCAGGACGGCATGATCGCCAAGGCGCATAGCTATGTCGATCAGGGCTACCGGGCGATCAAGATGCAGGTCGCGCATGTCTTCACCCCAGCGGAAGATATCGCCAATGTCCGCGCCATGCGCGCCGCTTTGGGCGATGACATCGAGATCATGATCGACGTCAATCAGGGCTGGGATGTCGAGACCGCAATCGCCACCGCCCGGCAGTTTCAGGACCAGAACATCAAGTGGCTGGAAGAGCCCGTCATGGCCGACGATTTCGACGGCTACCACCAGATTGCCGCGGCGATAGAGATCCCGGTGGTCGGCGGAGAGAACAGCTTTTGCGACTACGACATGCAGCCGTTCTTCGACTCCGGCGCTGTGCCGATCCTTCAGCCGGATGTCATGCGGGGCGGTTATACCAATCTTCGGGTAACCGCAGAGAAAGCGCATGCCGCCGGGATCGCGATTGCCCCGCACGTCTTCCCGGAGCTGAGCTGCCACCTGACAGCATCCATTCCCAACCCATCATGGCTGGAGAACATGGGCTGGTATCAGAAGCTCTGGACCGACCCCCTGACCATCGAAGGCGGCATGCTGACCCCGCCGACCACGCCCGGGATCGGGCTGACCTTCAGGCCGGAAATACTGAGCGACTTCCCGTATCGGGGACAGGCGTGAGCACAGCGACCGGGACCGGCACCGGGCGGCTTGCGCTCTGGAATGACTGCGCGCCCGGGCATCTGGCGGCCTATGACACATGGTATCTGGACGAACATCTGCCGGAACGCCTGTCGATCCCCGGTTTTCTGCGTGCCCGGCGGTTCGTGTCGACCGGGGAAGGTCCGGCCTTTTTCACCTATTACCAGACCCGCGAGCCCGCGGTGCTGACCTCCGAGGCCTACCTCGAGCGGCTGAACAACCCGACCCCGCGCACCAAGATCATGATGTCGGATGCCTTCACTAACATGTCCCGCACGTTCTGCCGCGTGGTCGCGTCTCGCGGCCACGTTTACGGCGCATGGGCCATGGTCCTGCAGATGGACAGGACAGCCGACGACCTGTTGCCAAAGCTCGCCATGGCGCGCGGCATCGCCCGGGCCGAAGTCTGGCAGGCGGCAGCAGACCCGGTCGAGACGACAGAGTCCCGTCTGCGCGGCGGTGACGATGCCATCGGGGCCTGCCTGTTGGTCGAAACGCTGCGGCGCGGCGATGCGGATCTACTGGCCCGACAGTTTGCGGGCGCGCTGGTCTACGAGTTGATGTGCGAGATGACGGCAGCCGACGTCCCGGCCCCCCGGTGATGATCATCCCATGACTCCGCTGCCCCTGCACCGCGACGGACGCTATGTCCGGATCTGGCTGGTCGGCTGGCTGACCGGCGTCGTGCGATGGCTGGAGCTGCTGGCCTTCGGGATCTTTGCCTTCGAGGTCACCGGCTCTCCGCTGCTGGTGGCCGTGGTGGCTCTGGCGCGCTTTCTGCCGCTGGCGGTCTTCTCTCTGGTGTTCGGCGCGGCCGCGGATCAGGCCAGCCCCCGAAAACTGCTGACCGGGACCGTTGCAGGGGTCACCGTGGTCAGCGGCGTCATGCTGCTGATCCAGCAAAGCGGGTCTCTGGCCTATTGGCACATCATCGTCGCGACGCTGGCCTCGGGAATTTTCTGGGCATCGGACATGCCCCTCCGCCGCAAGATGATCGGAGAGATTGCCGGACCGGACCGTCTGGCACAGGCGATGTCCTGGGATTACGCGACCTCGAACGGCACGCGGATGATCGGCCCGCTGATCGGCGGAATTCTCTATGATGATGTCGGGATGGGCGGCATTTTTGCGATCGGGCTGGCGCTTTATCTTGCCTCGCTGATTTGCGCACTGGGGATCGCACCGACCGGCGGCAAACGCGGCGGCACGTTCGCCCCGGGCCTCGCGCTGATCGGCTCGATCAGGGCGACCAAGCGGGCGCTGCGCAACAACGATGCCGCCTGTGTTCTGGCGGTGACTGTCATCTTCAACATCTGGGGCTTCCCGTTCGTTTCGATGATCCCGGTGATCGGGGACGAGGTTCTGGGCCTCACGCCGACCCAGATCGGTCGGATCGCGTCGATCGACGGCGCGACCGGCTTCATCGGCATCGTTCTGGTCGGCTTCTTCGCGACGGAACGCTGGTTCCGCCGGATCTATCTGGGCGGCTGCATCCTCTACATCGCCATGGTCGGCGTGGCCGGTTTGCTCCCCGGCGTTGTCCCGCTGTCCTCGGCCTTGGCCGTTGCCGGTGTCGCCTCTGCCGGGTTCGCGACGATGCAGGCCACGATCGTCTACATGATCGCACCCAAAGGCATGCGCGGCCGTTATCTGGGGCTGATCTCGATCTGTATCGGCGCGGGCCTGATCGGGTTTGCCAATGTCGGGCTGATGGCAGAGCTTTTCGGCCCGCAGGCCGCGGCGACGATCATCGCCGCCGAAGGCATGATTGCGATTCTGGTACTGCTGGCACGATGGCGGGCACTGCACGTCGAACTTGGCCTGCGCCCCCCGGCGATTCAGACGAAAGCCGGAGCGTGACGGTCACGGCAGCTGCGAACGCATCGCTGCAGGTCGATTTTGTGCCGCAGAGCCTATTGATCAACATTGCCGGCTGGACAGCATGTCCGCGTAAAACCGCTTCGCAATGTCGACGTAAGCACCGCTCACCCGTGCACATCCCCAACCGAATATCGGATGCCGGGGCACCGGGACAGAAGCGGCCCTGTTGGCGGGATCATCTCATACGAAAAAACCCCGCGCAGGGCGGGGTTTGATCACACATCTCACGGTACGCGTGGGCTGAAACCGGGTCACCAAAATTGCGACTGATCGGTTCCAGCCCCTGCGGTGGGATGCAGTTAGCCGGCTGACCCTTTGCCCTGCTTGATATCCCACTGCAGTTTCGGCTTGGCGTCGGCGCCGCCAGTCTTCGACTGCTTCACATACTCGAACTCAACCTTCGAGAAGTTCAGCGAGAAGTTCTCGGTCATGCGGCCTTCGGCGCCCGACCCACCGGTCGAGTAGCTGGAGACGATGACGTCGTGCATCTTGATCGTCAGGTACTTCAGCGCCTTGCCGTCATCACCGGCCTTGTGGCAGACCAGAGTGGCGGTCTTCAGGTGCTTGGCTTCCAGGCAGACGCCCTGGATGATCGGCGAGGACTTGTCCAGCCACTTGGTGGCCGACAGATCCTGGACGGATGCGAGGGCGACACCGCCGCCACCGCCCTGGTGGGTATTGGCCGACTGGCTCATGCCCCACGACCAGGACAGGATGTCGATTTCGTTCTTGTGCTCGCCATCTTCGGATTCACCTTCGATGCCGTCAAGTTTCAGGAACATACTCGGTTTCATAAGTCTCTCCATAGAGTTAGCTTCGGGGTTTCTAGGCTTGAAAAATTGGCCTTCCAATGACCCCAGATCTTAGGGATTCCCGGATTCGCGTCGGCAACAAATGTTACAAACCCCACATTTTCCCGCCGGGACGCGATTTTTTTGAGGGAAGCGCTGGGACACCTGTCAAGTAATTGAAATAGCTGAAATTTCTTTCATGCAGCGGAGAAAAACTCCCCGAAATTCGCGTCCGCGCCGCGAAATTTTTTCAGAAAATCGCGGAAATCGGCAGCTTGACGTAACGGCAATGTGAACGGTCTGTCAGATCACCGGAATCGGGGCGTTCGCACCGGCCATGTCGCACATGCACAGCATATCGCCATCGGTGAAGCGCATTGTCCGCACAACGGGGCGCAGCGCCTCGTCCAGCGTCTGGATCGGGGCGAGATTGAGGCCTGTCTTGCCGGATCCCAGAACGATGGGCGCAAGCATCAGGTGCAGCTCGTCGATCGCACCGGCATTCAGGAAACGCGCCAGGGTCTCCGCCCCGCCTTCGACCAGTATGCGGGTCATTCCGCGGGCGGCCAGGGCCCGGATGATGTCAGCCGGGTCGATCGAGGCCGCGGCATCGCAGCCCAGCTCCAGCGGTCGCACGCCATCGGGCATGGGCACACCGTGGCAGGCCACGCCATAGACCGGGGCCGCCCCGTCCGACAGCATCATCAGATCCCGGGGCATGCGTCCGTTCGGGTCGATCACGATCCGGGCCGGGTTGGGTCCGTCGACATGGCGGGTCGTGAGCTGCGGATCATCGGCAATGGCGGTGCCGACGCCGACGATGACCGCGTCCACCTCTGCCCGGATGCGGTGCAGGTGGCGCAGCGCCTCCTGACCGTTGATGTACTTCGACGCCCCGGTCGGCGTCGCGATGCGTCCGTCCAGGGACTGGCCCAGTTGCCCGATGACGACCGGTTTTGGACCCTTGTGCCGCCTCAGGACGGTCAGAGCCGTCCTGGCGTCATACTCCATCGCGCGCGCCTTCGCGGCGGATTTTGTTGCCTGTACGAACACGGGTCTGCTCCTTGCCGGTAGTGTGCCGCCGGTTCTATTCCGCCGGGACCGCTTGAGGGCGGTTCTGTGAGTCAGGTGCGGGCTTGGCTGTTTTCGCCTTCTCCCGCCACGGCTGGCTTTTCATCCAGCCGCAGAAATAGGCCGTGGCGATCAGAACGCCGAAGCCGGTGAGGTTGACCATGGCACGAACCCAGGCGTCACGCTCGGTGATGTAGGTCCAGTCGGATGTCGCCAGCCATGCATCGATGCCGTCCATCCAGGCACCGTTGAACCGGCTGAGCACGATGGACACGAGGAACACCGCCAGCGACTGCGTCCCGACCTTGCGGATGACGGGGACACAAGCGAGGAACGCATCGCGCACCAGCCACTGCCGCCAGGCATCCCCGATGGAATGCCAGATCAGCATGATCAGCGCGGTCAGGTGGATCAGATGCAGGATCCCCAGGTAACGACCGTCGACCAGCGGGATGTTGTTGAAGAACCAGGCATCCAGCGCCGGGACCAGATATTTGATCTCGGAGATGTAGGTGTAGGGGAAGGTCAGCAGCAGGACCACGCCCGTTATGCAGCGGATCAGGAAACGCGTGCCCGCCGCACGCTGGATCACGCCCCAGCCGGTGTTCAGCCGGATACCGCCCGGGCCGACAGCGGCAAAAGCCAGATAGGCGACGGCGATGAAATGCAGATACCGCCAGCCGCCGACCCAGGTTTTCCACCGCACGGGCTCGATGAACTCGCGGGCATCCCACAGGGCCCGGCCCACCATGCTGTCAGGCACGAAGCCGGTCATGTACTGGAACATCTTGTGCCAGGCGAACGGTGTGGTGATCACAATCACCGCGATCGCGATCCAGACAAGAGTTCTGGTAACCGGCGGCGCGGGAATCCAGCCCATGGTGAAACAGAAGCCGGTGAAGAACACCAGCTGCCAGCCGAAGGGGTTGAAGAACCAGGTCGAATTGGCAGCAACGTCCGGGTTCTTGGACCAGAGCATGCCGGGGAAGTTCATCCAGGTGAAATAGTCACCGGCCCAGACGGCCGCGGACTGAATGGCGCTCAGATCCTCGGCATCCGCCATCTTGCGGGCGTACCCGGCAAGATTTGCGCACAGCCAAACGACGGCGATGAAGGCAAAGACAGCCTCGCGCCCGCCGACGCGGTAGATCGCCATAACGATCGGCACCATGGCTAGTATGACCAAATACATCGGCAGGATGTCGAAAAGCCCCGGGATATAGGTCAGCGTAAAAAGACCCACCAGCGTCGGCCCGGTGTTGTTGAAAATCCCGTTCACCGGGAACCAGTCCGCATAGACCTTGCCCGGTGCGCCGAACTGCGTGAGATCGATCAGCACCATCAAGAGGGCGGTGGCCAGCACCACGCCGATATGGGCCCAATAGACCTGCCAGACCCGGAAACAGATCCGCGCCGCGCCCAGAAACCAGCTTTTCTTCAGGAAGACCGAACCGAACGCGATGCCCGAAGCCATGCCGGAGCAGAAGACGAAAATCTCTGTCGCGTCCGAAAATCCAAAGCGGGCCGGGATCCACAGTGTCCAGGAATTGCCCGGGGTGTGCGCCAGAAGGATGATGAACATCGCCATCCCGCGGAAGAAATCCAACCGCAGGTCGCGCTGGCGCTTTTGAGGCGCGGACAGGGGCTGTCCCGAAACAGGCTGTGGCGTGCTCATGCGGTCAACCTAACATGTTGCGCTGCAGAATCCCGCAGTCGTGCAGTCGCAACCATCGCGGGTGCGCGCCGGATTGTCGAGATCATGCGAGATGACGATTTATCTTCCTCCCTCACCGCGGCGCGCGCATCGAGCCCCGGTCAGTCCGTTCGACGCGAACATGCATATTTTCCGTCGCAACGGCGACGGCTGCTCACCCGTTTGTGACCTTTGCTGATGGCAACCGGTGCCAATTGCGGGATAATCAGCGGAATGTGACAGAATGGGTACCGGAATGACGCAAAGACTTGTCCTGATTGCGGCGCTGGCCGGGCTGTGCGCGGTGGCCTTGGCGGGCTTCGAGGCGCGCGGCGGGGTCGAGGGACAGGGCCTGAGATATCTGGCCGGCGCGCTGATCGGCGGTCTGGCCGGGTTTGCGCTCTACCATGCGGCCTTCGGTTTCACGGCGGCGTGGCGGCGGATGAGCCGGGAGAAGCGCGGACGTGGCCTGCGCGCCCAGATGGCACTGATCGCGATGACCTGCGTCGCGACCTATCTCTTGATCGGCTACGAAGACATGATGGGCTGGAACATGCACCCCGTCGTCATGTCGATGGGGATCGCATCGGCCCTTGGGGCGCTTGTCTTCGGCATCGGCATGCAGCTCGGCGGCGGCTGCGCATCGGGTACCCTCTTTACGACCGGCGGCGGATCGAGCCGGATGCTGATCGTGCTGGCCTTCTTCATCCTCGGCTCGGTCTGGGCGACAGCGCACATCCCGACCTTCTGGAGAGAAGTTCCAGCGATGACAGGTGTCCCTGATCTGCCGCGCACATCGCTGGTGACAGAGCTGGGGCCATGGGGGGCCATCGGCGCCCTTCTGGCCTTTTGCGGGCTCGTCGTCTTCGCATCACGGGTGATCGAGCGGCGGCACCACGGCGATCTGGAAACGGTGCCTGCGACCGAGTCCCTGCTGCACGGCAAGTGGTCGCTGATGGCGGGCGTAGCCGGGCTGGCCGCTGTCGGCATCCTGTGCTTTCTGGTCTTCCAGCGCCCGTGGGGCGTGACCTCGGGCTTTGCACTGTGGGGGGCCAAGATCCTGAACAGCGCAGGGGTGCCGGTGGCCGACTGGCCCTACTGGCAGGGCTCGCGGGCGAATGTCCTGGAAGGGTCGGTCTTTGCCAACCGGACATCGCTGATGAATTTCGGGATTGTCTTCGGTGCCATGGCTGCGGCGGCGCTGGCAGGACGGTTCCGGCCGACGCTGACATTGAGCCCACGCGACGTCATCACGGCCATGCTGGGCGGATTGCTGATGGGCTACGGTGCCCGGCTGAGCTATGGCTGCAACATCGGGGCCTATCTGGGCGGCATCGCCTCCGGCTCGCTGCACGGCTGGTGGTGGCTGGTCTGGGGCTTTGCCGGCAGCCTGATCGGTACGCGCCTGCGCGGGGCTCTGGTGATGGACCCGCCCCTGCCCCGGCGGCGGGCCGCGATCTGAAACGCAGGGTTTACTGGAAAGCGAGACAACCATGCTGAGACTTCTGACACTGTTCGCCGCCCTGCTGATTTGCGCCCCGGCGCAGGCCGGGGATACGATCCCTCAGCGCGAGGGCTGGGTGGTTCACGTCACGGCGATGACGTACGAGGATCTGCTCACCCGCATGAGGCCTGCGATCAAGTCCCAGGGCATGGGGCTGGTGACCCAGGCCGGGCCGACAGGTGTCGCCGCGAAGCGCGGGATAACGATCCCCGGCAGCCGTGTGTTCGGCGTGTTCAACAACAAGTTCGCGGTTCGGGCCATCGGGACCTCGATCTCGGCGATGATCGAAGCGCCGATCCGGATGTATGTGACAGGCAACCCGGACGGGACCGCGACGCTCAGCTACAAGACGCCGACCCATGTGTTCAGCCCCTATTTCGACGAGGGCGGCACAGAATTGCAGACGATCGCTGCCGAACTGGATCAGATCTTCGCCGCCATAGCGGCAGAGGCGATAGCAGAGTGATGGCGAGCTGGCCAACGAGGCCATGGGGCAAGGCGGCAAGACAAAACAGAGCGACAAACCCCGTTCAGTTCACTCCGCGATGAAGCAGGTCTGAGGGGCTGGCCACCACGCAGGTATCAGCCGATCGCCAGACCCTCTGCCTCGGCCTCGTCAAAGTCGATGTGAATGTGGTTGCCGTCCGGGTCCCACATGTTGACCTGAACGATGGGAAAGCCCGGTACCGGGCGAACCTCCGCCCGCTCGCCGGCGCTGGCGGCACGGTCCAGCAGCGCCCTCAGGCCCGTCGCGGCGATGGCAAAGTGTTCAAGCCGCAGATCCTTGCCGTCATTGGCCGGTTCCGCCTCGGTCCCGACAAGATGAATGATCGCGTGACCGTCGGCGTAGAGCCAGGCACCGGGGAACGGAAAATCTGGCCGGTCGCCGGGGTGCATGCCCAGCATCCTTCCGTACCAGTCGATCATGCCCTCCAGATCCGCTGTGCGGACGTTGACGTGATCCAGGCGTTTCATTGAGACGGTCATAAGATGCTCCCCGGCAGGTCCAGGGTCAGCCTAATCCGTCGATCCGCATCACCCAAGACCGGATCAGCGCCCGCTCGAAGCCTTTGGCGCGGCCCATCCAGCGCCTGTTCACCCTTTGCCCGCCCGGCGCGCGGCGGGCCAGATCGTTCGAGAAAATCGCGAAGGCCAGCCGCTTGCCGCGCGGCGTTGCGATGTAACCGGCCAATCCGCGAATGAAGTTCATGGTGCCGGTCTTGGCCACGACCTCCAGCCGGTCATAGTCAAGCGGGACGTCCTTGGCAGCCACATTGTGTCTGCGCAGATATCCGGCGATGCCGCCGGGCAAACGGCTGTGCCGGGCACCCGGGTCCGGGGCACGGCGGCCGAGCGCCGTCAGCAGTTCGACCATGCGTCGGGGCGAGACCCGGCCTTCGACAGACAGACCGGAATGGTTGGCGAAGCGAAAGCCCGGATCGCCGATCGGGAACCCGGCGACACTCGCCGCCCAGGCGTTCATGATGTCGGCTGAATGGGCCAGACTTGGTGCATCGACACCGACTGCATGGGTCGCCGCGCTGCCGGTCACCTCGGCCGTCAGATTTGTGGAGAACCGCAGCATGGTGCGCAGTATCTCCCCCAGCGGACGACTGCGCTGTGTTGCCAGAACGTGCTTCGCGCCGGGCGCCGGTGCCGATGTCGGAGCGGGAAGCGCGATCCCCTGCGATTTCGCAACGGTGCGGAACACCTCCCCGGCATAGGGTTCGGGCTGCTTCACGGGCAGCCAGCGCGCCGCGCGGCCGCGGTATGCCTCTTTCGACATCACCCAGTTCTCGCGCCCTTCGGACCTGCGTAGGCGGAACAGGGGCTGGCCCGTCTGCTTGGCAACGGCGACGCGGACGATATCGACTGCCGGGCTCAGACGTTCCGCCTCCGCCTCCACCGATACGCTGCCCTTGCGGGCATCCCATTTGACATGGACCCGGTTGAAATTGAGGTTCAGGGCAGACACTGAGGGGTTGTAGGACGCATCTGCCGACTGGCTGCTGTCAATCTCTCGCACCTGGGTCAGCGCAGAGCCGTCGGCGATGAGCCGCCCGGTGACCGAGCGGAGCCCCCCCTTGCGCAGGCTTGCGGCCAGATCGGCCAGCGCGTCGGTGTCCAGCTCGGGATCGCCGCCGCCGCGCAGGATCAGATCGCCGGTGACCTGTCCGTTTTCGAGGGGCGTCGTCGCAATGGCCTGGGTTTCGAAACGATAGCCCGGTCCAAGCGCATCCAGCGCGAAGGCCGCCGTCGGAAGCTTGGCAACCGAGGCCGGTGCAAAGCCGGTGTCAGGCAGGTGGGCATCGACGACCTGCCCGGTGTCTAGATCGATCAACATCCAGCCGGATTGCCCGCTCAGCCCCATGCGCGACTTGATTGCCGCGCCGGCTTCGTATTGCGGGGCGATGCGCTTCCGCTCTGGCCCCGCGGCCATCAGCAGGGATGCGGCCCCGAGGGCAACGGCAAACGCTGCAATGCGGCGTGTCAACATCTCGGCTCGCTCCCGATCCAGCCCCGCATAATGTTGTCCCAGATCGGGTAACCATTCGCAAGGCATGGTGGAAAAAGTGTTAATGGCCGGGGCAAGATGGAAGCGCAGCTGAGCTGCCTGACGCGCCGTCGCTGCGCATCGCGCCTCAGCCGCCTTTCACCCACCCCCCAGATTGCCGGATCGCCGTCGAGGACTGGTCGGACATCGGTCCCGGCAAGAGTGCCCAGCGTGCCGTTACGGTCCGGCCCAAAAGACCCGCGGCCGTCGGCGGCAGACGAAGGTGCCGGTATCGCTGCGCCGCCAGACTTAGCCCGGCCCGCACCTGTTGGCCCGGGCGGGCCAGCACGGCCATAGGAACGGTCTCGATGATCCACGTCCACCGCTGCCAGTGGTGGAAGCCCGATAGATTGTCAGCACCCATCAGCCAGACGAAACGCACGCGGGGATAACGGTTCTTGAGGTAGAGCAGCGTGTTCGCCGTGAAGGGCGAACCAAGCTGGACCTCGATATCCGAGACATGGATGCCGCTGCCCCAGGTTAGCTCTCGGCAGGCCTCGAGGCGCTGCGCGATCGGTGCCGGTCCATCGGCTTTCAGGGGATTGCCCGGCGACACCAGCCACCAGAGCCCGGACAGATCCAGGGCTCTCTCTGCCCAGCGCGAGATATGCAGATGCCCGGCATGCGGCGGATCAAAAGACCCACCCAAAAGCCCGATCACCTGACCCGGCTGCGGTCGTGACGGATAGCGATGCACGGCAACTCCCCTTTGCGTTGTCAGAATCAGTGCGGCGGTTTCGATGTCAACCGCGCGAAGTTTCCGGGTCGCCCTTGGGGCATTTCAATCTTGGGGAGATTTGGTCTTCCAGCACATTCCGCATGCCTAGAATTGTGTTCAAATTGCGACACAATCTTAAGGCTAATTTTATGAAAACACATCGGAAAGTGATCCAGCCACATGCAGAGGGTGCTACAATGCGCGCGGGGTGATATGTGGGAGTTTTGATAAATGAACAAATCCTCAGACTTTGCAAATTCATTGGAAAAGAGACCTCTGAAAACGAGATCCATGCGCGCGTCGACGGCGCTCTACCATTTCAGTGCTCTGATATTCACGGCCGGACTGGCCGTATCCCTGGGAACATCGCTGGCAGCGGCCGGAGAGACCGAAATCCGGTCTGACGGTTTCCGGTGGGAGGTGCAGCGAGCGCCGACCGAAAAGTCGGCCGCGACACCGAAACTGCCAGCGCTGCCCGAAACCCCGGCAATTGCACGTCCCGGCGGACTGTCCGGAACATCGACGTTCTCGCAATCGTTTTTGAGCACCTTGGGAGCCGGTCCGGGCGAGGACATCTTCCCCGGTCCGGAAGGTCCGAACGAACCCGATTCATCGTCGGATTCTGGGCCATCTGCTCCATCTGCGCCTGCCGAACCACCATCAGTGGTCGATAACTCACCTCCTGACGATCCCGATGAAACGGGCGGCAAAGAAGGCAAAGGCGGCAAGGGTGGACGCGGTCGCGGCGAGGGTTCCGGCGGTAAAGGTGGAAAGGGCGGCAAAGGAGACAACGGCCGCGGTGGCGACAGCGGACGCGGCGACAGCGGACGTGGTGACGGAGGACGTGGCGACGGAGGACGTGGCGATGGCGGACGTGGCGACGGAGGACGTGGCGACGGAGGACGTGGCAACGGAGGACGTGGCGACGGAGGACGTGGCGACGGAGGACGTGGCGACGGAGGACGTGGCGACGGAGGACGTGGCGACGGAGGACGTGGCGACAGCGGACGCGGTGACGGAGGACGTGGCGAC
>JBCCMP010000068.1:0-15858 GCA_039026295.1 Pseudomonadota bacterium
CGACTGGCTGGAGCAGACGGGCCGGATGCAGGACACGATGATTGTCCTCACCTCGGAACATGGGGATTTCCTCGGCGATCACTGGATGGGGGAGAAACAGTTCTTCCAGGACACGTCGATCCGCATTCCCCTGATCATCTACGATCCGTCAGCAGATGCGGACGCGACCCGTGGCACGGTCTGTGACGCATTGGTCGAAAGCATCGATCTTGCCCCGACCTTTCTGGATGTGGCGGGTGGAGAGGCCGCCGACCACATTCTGGAAGGCCGCTCCCTGATGCCGATCCTTCACGGGACGGCGGCGGATGCGGGCCGCGATTTTGCCATCTGCGAGTACGACTATTCCTGGACCCCGCTCGCCGCCAAGATGGGCGTGCCGGTGAAGGAAGCCGTCATGTTCTGCGTGGTGACCAAGGACTGGAAACTCGTCCACTACGAAGTCGGCTTCCGGCCGACGCTGTTCGATCTGAAAAACGATCCCGATGAACTGGTCGATCTGGGTGAAAGCCCCGATCACGCGGACGTTCTGGACCGGATGTACGAGCACCTTTTCCGCTGGGCCCGCCGCCAGCACGCCCGCACCACCCGGTCAGAGCCGCAACTGGTCGAGATGCGCACCAAGTCCCGCGGCAAGGGGATCACGCTCGGCCTCTATGACGAGACGGATACGGACCTGGAGTTGACGGTGAAGTACCGGGGCAGGACGGCCGAGGACAAAAGAGAGTAGTCTGTTTCTGGAAGCCCGTGCCCCACGGGCTTCCGAAGACTGCTCTGCATTCTGGCCAGGCTGCGCGCTGAGCGCGCGCAGCTATGCCGCGTTTCCGCGAAGGGCGAAGTACAGGCCGCCGATCAGCAAAAGGATGTGGAACTGGTTCCCGATGAAAAGATCCATCAGAGGCGCCCAGTATACCACCACGATCACGCTGGCCACGATCAGCGCCAGGGCGGCACCTCCGGCACGGGTGATGATATCCCCGATCCACGACCTCATGAAGCCGCCCGCAATCAATGCCACACCGGCACCGATCTCGCCGAGGGCCGCGAGGATCCAAAGGAAATAGGGAACGCCGAAACCTTCCGCATCGCCGACCAGCAGCGGGAACTTGATGTAGCCCTGGTAGGCAATGAATGCGGCAAGTGTGACCCGCAGCAGCCAATGGGCGCCAGCCAGATCGGGCAGCGAACGGCCGGTCTGTTTGATCATATCTAGTGTCGTCATTGTCGTCTCCTGACCCAAGTGTTCGAGTTCACGTTCAAGACAAGGATGCTCAGGGCTGGATCGCGGCAGTTCAAAAGCGATGGCGTGCTGCCAATATTCTCGCTGCTCCGGCGACCTTGCCTGATTATTACGTCAGCAAATCTGACATGGATCATGCGATCGGGCCGCCTGCGACAACCTGCGCAGGATCTCGATGAAAACCGGCGAATTCGACAAAATTATTGGCTGAGCCATCAGCATAGACCGGGCAGGATTTCCCTGTGTTCTGCGGTGCCGGCAGGCAGGGATCCCGCGATCCTGTGCCGCAGATCGATCAGCGCCGGGTAACGCTGCCGCACCTGCGGGGCGAAAGGCTGCCCGTCCGCTCTGGCCAAGCCCCTTGCGCCCCCGCCGCATTTCTGTTGATCTTGCCGCAATAAAAACAGTTTGGGCCAGGGAGGGACCCATGCCGCAAGCGCGTGTGGGCCAGGTCGGGGACGACCCGGCAGGGGTCGATATCACTCAGCGATTCAGGGTCACTGCATGACGCCCGTCATCGACATTCGCAATGTGACCATGCGGTTTGGCGGGATCGTCGCGCTGGATGATGTCTCATTCGACATCCGGGATGGCGAGATACTGGGTCTGATCGGGCCGAACGGTGCCGGAAAGACCACGCTCTTCAACTGTCTCAGCCGTCTTTACACGCCGACCTCAGGCGCGATCGAATTTCAGGGCCAGCCGATCCTGGGGCTGTCGGCGCACGAGATCCCGGGTCTTGGCATGGGGCGGACATTCCAGAACGTGGCCCTGTTCGCCAACCTCTCGGTCCGGGACAACATTCGCATCGGGGCGCATTCGGATTCAAAGTCAGACCCGTTCTCCGACGCGTTCCGCCTGCCATGGCGCAAGCGCGAAGAGGACAAGATCGACGAGATCACGGCGGACCTGATCGGCTGGCTGGATCTGGGCGAGGTGGCCGAGCTTCCCGTAAGCGGCCTGCCGTTCGGCTGGCAGAAACGCGTGGAACTGGCGCGGGCGTTGTCGTCCCGGCCGAAACTTCTGCTGCTGGACGAACCTGCGGGCGGCCTCAACCATGACGAGGTCGAGGAGCTGGGCGTCCTGATCCGCCGCATCCGCGAAGAGCGGCAGGTCACGGTCCTTCTGGTGGAACACCACATGTCGCTGGTCATGTCCGTATCCGACCGGGTCGTCGTGCTGAACTTTGGATCAAAGATCGCCGAGGGCACGCCCGAAGTCGTGCAAAAGGACCCGGAGGTCATCGCCGCCTATCTAGGAGACGGCTCATGACCGCGATGCTGAAGGTCGAGAACCTCGAGGCCTCTTACGGCGAGCTCCGCGTTCTGCGGGGCATCAGTTTCGAGGTCGAGGAAGGGGGCGTGACGACCCTTCTGGGTGCGAACGGGGCAGGCAAGACCACGACCCTGCGTGCGCTCTGCGGCATGGTGCGCCGGTCGGGCACGATCGAGCTTGAAGGCCGGGACATCTCCCGCACCGCCACAGAGGACATCGTCCGCGTCGGGGTGGCCCATATCCCCGAAGGCCGCGGCACGTTCACGACCCTGACCACGGAAGAAAACCTGCACCTCGGCGCCATGGCGCGGCCCAACAACAGGGACGAGATCGAGGCCGACATCCAGAAAGCCTTTGATTTCTTTCCGCGCCTGCGCGAGCGGCGCAACCAGCAGGCAGGAACGCTGTCGGGCGGCGAACAGCAGATGCTCGCCATCGCCCGCGCGCTGATGCTGAGGCCGAAGCTGATGCTGCTGGACGAGCCGAGCTTTGGCCTTGCGCCGCTGATCACCAAGCAGATCTTCGACATTCTGGGCGAGTTGAACCGCGATACCGGGGCGTCGATGCTGCTGGTCGAACAGAACGCCTCGCTGGCGCTGGGGCTGGCGGATCAGGCCTACCTGATCGAAACCGGCGAGATCGTCATGTCCGGCGAAGCCGCGGCCATCCGCGAGGATGAAAGCATCCGCGCCGCCTATCTGGGCTACTGAGGGGGAGACATGGAACTTTTCCTGCAACAGGTCGTCTCGGGCATTGCCACAGGCGCGATCTATGCCTGCATGGCCCTCTCGGTGGTCATGATCTACCAGGCGATCCACCACCTGAACTTTGCCCAGGGCGAGATGGCGATGTTCTCGACCTACATCGCCTGGCAGACGATGGTCTGGGGGATGCCGTGGTACGTGGCCTTCCCGATCGCCATCGCCATCAGCTTTGTCGGCGGGTTCGCGGTGGAACGGGTGGTCTTCAAACCCATACAGAATGCGCCTGTACTGTCGCACATCGTGATTTTCATCGCGCTCTTCTCGATATTCAACTCGCTGGCCGGTTTCATCTGGGACTTCACGATCAAGAACGTCGCCAGCCCGTTTGGCGAGGGGCCGTTCATGGGCTCGACCCTTCTGGGCAAGCACCAGGCGGGCATGATCATTGTCACCATCCTGATGCTGGTCGCGCTTTGGGCATTCTTCGCCTTCACCCGCGTCGGGCTCGCCATGCGGGCGGCGGCTGCCAACCCGGAAAGCGCCCGGCTGGTGGGCATCCGGGTGGCGACCATGACGGCGCTAGGCTGGGGCATGGCGGCCGGGATCGGGGCCGTCGCGGGCATCCTGATCGCGCCGGTCGTATTCCTCGAGCCGAACATGATGCTGTCGATCCTGCTCTACGGGTTTGCCGGTGCGGTCCTCGGCGGGCTCACCAATCCACTGGGCGCCGTGATCGGCGGGTTCATCGTCGGCATCGTGGAGAACCTGGCCGGAACCTATCTCGGCGAGGTCGGGGCAGAACTGAAGCTCTCCATCGCGCTGGTCCTGATCATCATCGTTCTGGTGGTGAAGCCCGAGGGGATCCTCGGTCGCAAGATCGTGCAGAGGGTTTGAGATGACCGATACGGCCTTCAGCACGCAGCACCCGTCATCCGCCCAAGCGGCGGCGCCCGCATCCTATAAACCGGTCCCGCCACCGGCAAAGGCCCTGTTTTCGCTGGGCAATGTCGTGACGCTGATCGTGCTCGCGGTGCTCATCGCGATCCCGTTCTACTCCAAGTCGTTCTTCGTCTTTCAGATGAACCAGATGATCGTCTATGCCATCGCGATCCTGGGACTGAACATCCTGACGGGCATCAACGGCCAGTTTTCGCTGGGCCATTCGGCTTTCTACGCGATCGGGGCCTATACCTGCGCGATCATGGTCGAGATGGCGGGCGTCAACTACATGCTGACGCTGCCCTTCGCCGCGGTGATCAGCTTTATCGTCGGCTTCCTCTTCGGCTTCCCGGCACTGCGCCTTGACGGTCTCTATCTGGCGCTGGCGACGTTCGCGCTGGCGGTCGCCACACCCCAGCTGCTGAAGCTCTCCCTGATCGAGGATTACACCGGCGGCGTTCAGGGGATCCTGCTGTTCTCGGAAACCTTCGATGCACCCGTCCCCTTCGGACTGAGCATGGACCCCTCCACCTGGGTCTACTTCTTCTCGCTCTTCGTTTTCGGACTGATCTATGTGCTGTCGATGGCGCTGGTCAAAAGCCGCTCGGGCCGCGCACTGATGGCGATCCGTGACAATCCGATTGCGGCGCGGTCGATGGGCATCAACATGGCCTATTACAAGGCCACCGCTTTCGGCATCAGCGCGATGATAACCGGGATTGCAGGCGCGCTCAGCGCGATCGTGATCAAGTTCGTCGCTCCGGACAGCTTCACGTTCTTCATCGCCGTGCTGATCCTGGTGGGCATGGTGATCGGCGGCGTGGGCTGGTTGCCCGGTTGTCTGATCGGCGCGCTCGCGATGCTCTACCTGCCGAACATTGCCGAGGTGATCGACGATATCGTGATCGGCGCCGCAGGCCTGATCGGCATGGCCGATGCACTGCCGGCAGGATCCGCGCTGGAACAGCAGTTCATACGCCTGTCCGGCGTTATCTACGGGATCATCCTGATCCTCGTTATCTATCTCGCACCCTCGGGTGCGGGGGGCTTCATCCGGGCTATCGTGACCCGGGCGAAAGCGCTAACCTCGAAGTCATAACAAAGCAAAGGGAGACCACAATGCCTACCAAACGCACAACGCTGCTCGCCGCCGGTGCGGTGCTTGCGGCTTCTGTTTCGCTGGCCGGTGCTGGCCAGACGATCAAGATCGGGAACACCAACCCCTATTCGGGACCGGCTTCGGCCTACGGTCAGATCGGTCAGACGATCAACGCCTGCATCACGTGGTCGAACGAGACCGGTCAGCTGGGCGAAGACAAGATCGAGTGGGTGAGCTATGACGATGGCTACTCGCCGCCCAAAACGGTTGAGCAGACCCGCAAGCTGGTCGAACGCGATGAGGTTGCCTTCACCTTCCAGGCGCTGGGCACGCCCACCAACTCGGCCATACACAAATACATGAACGCCAAGAAGGTGCCGCATCTCTTCGTGGCGACGGGCGCTTCGAAATGGGGTGATCCCGAGAATTTCCCGTGGTCGATGGGCTGGCAGCCGAACTACCCGACCGAAGCCAAGATCTATGCCAAGTACATTTTGGAGAACAATCCGGACGCCAAGATCGCGATCCTGTTCCAGAATGACGACTACGGCAAAGACTACCTGCACGGCTTCAAGGACGGGCTGGGCGACAAGGCCGACTCCATGATCATCATGGAGACACCCTACGAGGTGGCTGACCCGACGATCGACAGCGCCATCATCTCGTTCAAGGCCGCGGGCGCGGACGTGTTCTTCAACATCACCACGCCGAAGTTCGCCGCGCAGGCGATCCGTAAGGCGCACGAGATCGACTGGAACCCGGTCCATCTTCTGAACAACGTGTCGGCATCGATCGGCTCGGTGATCAAGCCCGCAGGGTTCGAGGCAAGCCAGGGCATCATCACGACGCAGTACATGATGGACCCGACTGACCCGCAGTTCCAGGATCACCCGGAACTGGTCGAATGGGCGGCCTTCATGGACAAGTACTACCCCGATGGCGACAAGACCTCGTCCTTCACGCCCTACGGCTGGGCCGCGTGCCACACGCTGCTTGATGTCCTGAAGCGCGCCGAAGGCGATTACAGCCGCGACAACGTCATGGCCAAGGCCGCATCGATCAGGGAACTGCGCGTACCGATGCTGCTGCCGGGGATAATCGTTGATACCTCGCCGACAGATTTCTACCCGATCGAAGCCATGGGCCTCGCGCGCATCAAGGGCGAGACCTGGGAGCGTTTCGGCGACGTGATCTCGGCTGAAACCGAGTAACCGCAGGTCTTCAGAACACCGATGGCCGCCTTTCGGGGCGGCCATTTTTTATGGGGAAAAGGTGACACCGGTCTCGCTTCTCGCCGGGGGGTGGCGGGCCAGGGCGAAGGGTGCCGCCCTCAAACGTCCTCGGGATCGAAGGTCATCGCGACCCCGTTCATGCAATATCTCAGTCCCGTCGGCGCCGGACCGTCCGGGAAGACGTGGCCCAGATGCGCCTCGCAGCGGGCGCAGTGCACCTCTGTCCGGCGCATGAAAAAGGACCGGTCTTCCTTCTCGCCCACCGCCTCCGGGTCGATCGGCGCATAAAAGCTTGGCCACCCGGTGCCGCTGTCGAACTTGGTATCCTGATCGAACAGGGGCGCGTCGCAGCAGACGCAGCGGAACGTCCCCGGGTTCTTTGGGAAATTGTCATGGGTCCAGGCCCGCTCTGTTGCGTGTTTGCGGGTCACCTTGAAGGCCTCCGGTGACAGTTGTGCCTGCCACTCTGCATCGGTTTTGACGATCTTTTCGGTCATGCGCCTGTCCCCATAAGTTCCGGAAATTGTCACGGTGATGACATCTGCCAGCTTGTATATAGCGTCAAAACCCGTATCTGAAAGCGGGGAGCAGCGGCACGCAGCAGTGCGGTGTGAACGAGGCAGGCTCATGATTTTCATCGGCGGACGCTTTAAGGCCCGTATGGCAGAGACGGACGAGGACATCCGGTCCTGTCAGCAACTGCGCCATCTGGGCTTCATCGAAACCCGTGGACTTGGCCCCTCGGGCGAGGGGCTTGACCACGACGAGTTCGACCCGATCTGCAGGCACATGATGGTCGAGGACACGCGTTCCGGCCAACTGGTGTGCTGTTTCCGCATGCTGCCGCTGGAATCGGGGGCAGAAATCGGCAAAAGCTATTCGGCGAAATACTACGATCTGCAATCGCTCGCCTCGTTCAAAGGCAAGCTGATGGAGATGGGCCGCTTTGTCATCCACCCGGCATGGAAGGATCCGGCGATCCTGCGCGTGGCCTGGTCCGCGATGACCCGGTTCGTGGATGACGAGCAGGTCGAGATGCTGTTCGGCTGTTCCAGCTTCGAGGGCGTGGATTCAGACGATTATGCGGACGCCTTCGCCCTGCTGAAGGAAAAGCATCTGGCGCCCAACCGCTGGCTGCCCCGGGTAAAGGCACCGAAGGTGTTTCGGTTCGCAAGCCTGCTGCGGCTGCGCCGCCCGAACATGAAGTTGGCACTCGGCCGGATGCCGCCCCTTCTGCGCACCTATCTGGTGATGGGCGGCTGGGTATCGGACCACGCGGTGATCGATAACGAGCTGAACACGCTGCATGTCTTCACCGGGGTCGAGATCGCCCGGGTCCCCTCGGGCCGCGCCCGGCTGCTGCGCGGACAGTAACCTCTGTTTCGCGGGTAAGATCCCCGGCGCCTCCCTGCGGCAGACACCGACGATCCCTTTGAACCTTTCCGCCAGCGGCGAAATCTGGCGGCTACTGCCCCGCAGCCCTGCCTTCGCGCCGCGGGTCAGCGCCCCCGCGCAGGGTTCCATCCGGGGCGACCAGGATCGTGCCGATCCCGGATGTCAGCGGCTTTTCCTCCAGTTCGTGCCCAAACGCGATCAGTCCTTGGCGAAGGCTGTCCGGCATCTCGGGCTCGATCACGACGGTCCCGCGATTGCGCTGCGAGACATGGGGAAAGGCCGCCGCTGTGCTTGGATCGGCATCGTGGCCAAGAATGGCAACGATGCTCTGCGCGACATATTCCGGAATGCGCGACCCGCCCGGCGACCCTGTCAGGATGACGGGTTTTCCATCCTGCAGGACAATCGTCGGCGACATAGACGAACGGGGACGCTTGCCGGGTTCCACCCGGTTCGCAATGGGCTGACCCTCCGCATTGCTTGGCCGGAACGAGAAATCGGTGAGCTGGTTGTTCAGAAGGAAGCCGCCCGCCATGCGGCCCGACCCGAATGCGGTCTCGATCGAGGCTGTCAGACTGATCGCCAGCCCGTCTGCATCGACGACAGAGACATGCGTGGTGCCCGGCAGGTCCTCCTGCAGGTCAGGGGCGTGCAGACGACCTTCCCGCCACGGTGGCTCCCCGGCTGTGGCTTTATCGGTCGAGGCTGCCGCGGGATCGATCAGGCGCGATCTTTGGCCAATGTAGCCGGGATCGAGCAGGCCCCGGACAGGAACCTTCACA
Source organism: Pseudomonadota bacterium (assembly GCA_039026295.1). Classification (GTDB taxonomy): domain Bacteria; phylum Pseudomonadota; class Alphaproteobacteria; order Rhodobacterales; family Rhodobacteraceae; genus Thermohalobaculum. The sequence continues at coordinate 8,664 of JBCCMP010000068.1, forward strand.
AAGTCCGCGTCGGCCAGATACCGGCCCCGGTCGGCATAGGCCAGGCGCGAGGCTTCGGCAAACAAATGCCAGAGCCCGGGATCGACCAGATCCATGCCGTCGGTCTCGAACTGGTCCATCAGCATCAGGATCTGACCGACCGTGGTTGCCCCGGAAGACGGCGGGCCCATCCCGCAGACCCGTGTGCCGCGATAGGGGTGGCAAACCGCCGGGCGTTCGATCACCCTGTAGTCCGCCAGATCCGCGGTGCTCAGCGTCCCGGGCAGGGGCGCGCGGGCGGCTGCGGCGACCATCGCATCGGCCAGCGGGCCTGCATAGAACGCATCCGCCCCCTCGGCAGCAATCGCCTCCAGGGTCTCGGCAAGCTCTGGCTGGCGCCAGATCATGCCCTCGGCCAGCGGCACCCCGCCGGGCAGGAAGACCTCGGCCTCCGGCGTTCCGTCAAAGCGTGACCCGAACCTCTCCAGCATGCCTGCCAGACGCGGTGAAACCGGGAAGCCGTCCCGCGCCAGGCTGATTGCCGGGGCGAAGAGATCCGTCCATCTCAGTACGCCGTGCCGGGCGTGCAGCGCCTCGAACAGCCGGACCAGACCCGGCACGCCGATGGACCGCCCGGATGCAACTGCGGTGAAAAACGGCAGGCGTTCGCCGCCGTCCAGAAACATCTCGGCAGTTGCCCCCATCGGTGCCGTCTCGCGTGCATCGAAGGACGTGATCCCGGCCGGTCCGTAGACCAGCGCAAAGGCCCCGCCGCCGATGCCGCTGGATTGCGGCTCGACCACATTCAGCACCAGAAGGGTGGCAATCATGGCATCCGCGGCCGAGCCCCCCTCTGCCAGGATCGCTGCACCCGCCTCCGCCGCCAGTGGGTTGGCGGCCACGACCATGTGCTTTTGGGTGACCACCTGATCCCGATAGGCAAGCCCGCTCGCCGCCTCGGGATCGGCCTGCGTCTGGGCCATGGCGGGGCTGACCAACAGGGAAACTGCCGCCAGAACTGTCTTCAGCATGCGCATTGCTGCCTCCTGCATCTGCCCTTTGGATACTGACCAATCGCAGTCTCGATAGCCAGCCTGCAGCGCGCAACCATGGGGCGAATTATCCGAGATTGACGGGAACACCCCCTGTCCCTCATAATTGCGTCATTACAGCATTTTCACCAAAGAGCTTGCAGATGTTTCGGATCCACACCGTGGCCCTGGCTGTGCTTGTTGTTGCGCACACCCTCGGGCAGGCCCCCGCAAGGGCCGAACCTCAGTTCAGCGCTGAAGATATCGTGCGCCATTTCCAGCAACAGCAAAGCGTAAGCGCCACCAAGACGATCGCCCCGGAAGAAGTCAGCACCGTTCGTGCCGGGGCAGGGGATGGCACGCTTCAGCTTCCCCTGACCGGTGCGCGGCGCAAATCGTCCACGGCGCTGCCGCAGCTGCCTGCCGCGGGCAAGAAGAACACGACCCAGGGCGGGTATGATCTCTTGATCACGTTCGAGACGGGATCGGACCGCCTGACGCAGCAGGCGCAGCTCAACCTGACCGCCTTCGCGACTGCTCTGAAGACCCCGGCACTGTCCGGGTTCGCGTTCGAGGTGCAGGGCCACACCGATGCGGTCGGTCCGGCCGACACCAACCAGACGCTGTCCGAACGCCGGGCGGAATCGGTGGTCAGCTATCTGGTCGGACTGGGCATCGAAAGCGGGCGGTTGCGCGCGAAAGGCTTTGGCGAAAGCCAGCCCCTTATGTCAGATCCCAACCACGCCAATAACCGGCGGGTGGAGACGCGGCGCATCCAGTAACGGCAGACGTATATGCTGTTGCGTGATGCATCACCCCCGGCCGATCCCGGCCGGGTCGAAGGCCGTCGTCTGGTAGATCTGGTTGACCCAGTTGCCGAACAGAAGGTGCGCATGGCTGCGCCAGCGGTTTTCCGGCGCGCGTGCCGGGTCGTCGCCCGGATAGTAGTTCGCGGGCACATCGATAGGATCGCCATTGGCGACATCCCGGTCGTACTCGTCCTTCAGGGTGGTCGAGTCGTATTCCAGATGATTGAACATGTAGAGCGCCCGGTGCGCCGGATCGTCAATCAGGCACGGCCCGACCTCAGCCGAATTCATCAGCACCTGCAACCCGCGCCCGCCGGGCAGGTCCTCCTCCCGAACCTCGGTCCAGCGGCTGACAGGCACCGAGAAATCGTCTGAAAAGCCGCGCAGATACGGCGAGGCCGGGGCATTGTTGCTGTGCCGGAAACAGCCGAACGCCTTTTTCTCCAGCGCATGTTTCGGCACGCCGTGGAAATGGTTCAGCATCGCCTGCGCGCCCCAGCAGATCGCGAAGGTCGAATGCACATTGGTCTGGGTCCACTCGAAAATCTGGGTCAGCTCGTCCCAGTAATCGACCTCGTTGAACTCCAGCAGCTCGATCGGTGCGCCGGTGATGATCAGCCCGTCGAACTTCTCGTCACGCATCTCGCTGAAGGGCCGGTAGAACGCTGCCATATGCTCGGACGAGGTGTTCTTCGACACGTGCCCCGACATGCGGATCAGCGTCAGTTCCACCTGCAACGGCGTTGCCCCGATCAGCCGGGTCAGTTGCGTTTCGGTCTGCACCTTTTTGGGCATCAGATTGACCAGCGCGATCTGCAGCGGCCGGATGTCCTGGCGCAGCGCGGTCTCTGCCGACATGACCATCACGCCCTCGCGCTCCAGCACATCATGGGCGGGCAGGTCGGCGGGGATCTTGATCGGCATCAGAAGGCTCCGTTCTCGGGACCGCTCAGATAGCGATTGATCCGTATGACGGCAAGTCAGGAGGCTGTGAGGAGGGAGTCGTCCGTCGAAACGCACTCTCAAACGCACTCTCAACCGTGGGGAATATCACTGTCGCTCCCGAACAACCGGCGCTAAGCTCGCGATCAAGGCTCGAACGGCCGGGGGAGGGGCAGATGTTCAAACTTGCATTCGCGCTGACGGCGGCGGCGGCCCTGGCTGCCTGCTCGACAGGGCCCTATCGGACCGCCGTGAAAACCTTCGCCGACGGCGCGGTCGGGGCGACAGGCGCAGCGGACGAGGAGATGTCGGACACCGTCATTCAGGTGCGCAATGATGCGGTCGAATATGGCCGCCTGCGTCTGGTCACGCACGGCTTTCGCGTCGCGTCGACGGATGCGTGCGCCGATCTGATCCTGCCGAAGATCGCCCGTGCGCCTGCCAATGCCGATCTGTCCGAGGCCGAGTTGATCGCCGCCTGCAAGGTCGCCCCGCCAGGCAGGCCCAAACTGACGGTGCTGCCCGGTTTCGAGAACAGGCTGCAAGACATCGAGCTTGAGGAAACCCGCAAGCTGGCCAGCGCCCTGTCGTCCTATGCGGACGGTCTGCTCGCGGTGACCGATTCCGAAAGCTACGGCGAGCTGCGCACGGCAACCGGGCGGCTTGGCACATCGCTTGGCAAGGTCTCGGCCGTGGCAGGCGGCTCGATCGGCACGGCGGTCAGCAAGGTCATCTCGCCGCTGGTGGCCATCGCCGGTGAGGTCGCCATCATCGGGCTGGAGAACCGGCGCGAGCGGCTGCTGCGCAAGACCATTCCGGCCACGCACGAGGCTATTGTCACGCTGAGCGCGCAACTTGACCAGAAGATCCGCAAGCTGCGTCAGGTCCGTCTGCAGGCCGCTTTGACGGTTTTCAGTTCGGCCATCGATGTCTGGAACCGCAGCCGCAAGGACGATGCCGCCGCGGCGCAACTCTCTCAGGCGGTGGTGGGATACAGAAGCGTCGCACGGCACCTGCAACGCCCGCTGCCGTTCAGCAAACTGGCAGAGGCCCATGAGGCTCTGGTCGCGCTCTCGGAGGAAGATCTGCGGCGCGAACAGCTGGAAGAGCTGTTCAAGCGCGTCGGCGACTTTCAGGACGCCGCGAAGGATCTGAAATCGGCGCTGAAAGAACTGCGAGGATCATGACATGTCCGATGAAGTCAGAAAGCTGAAGAACCGCGTCAAGAACGCCAACGAGTCCCTGAACACCTCGCTCGGCCGGGATCTGCGCGAGGCGATGCGTCAGAAGGCAGATCCCGACAACCCCAATGCGGCCGACGCCGAAGAGATTTTCGACCGCACGATTGATCTCTTGATGCAGAACGCCATCGACGATTTCAACAACATCGCCGACACGCAGGCGGTCCGGGACTCGGTCGACGTGATCTCGAAATCCGCCGCCAGTCTGAAGCGGGAATCCGCGAAGGTCAGCGAAATCGCCAAAGATGTGACAAAATGGTCCAAGCGGCTCGACAAATCCAAGAACGTTGTCAAGCAGTTGAAGAAGTTCATTTAGGGGTCGATTAAGCCGAGCCGGTGGCTATGCGGCCTTGTCCAGCGCCCCTGCGATCAGCGCGTCGAAATCCCCGGACGTCTGCACCTTCTCGACATCCACCGCGTCCACGTGGATGCCCCAGTGATCGGCGATGGCCGCATAGCGGGGCAGGCGGTCGCTGACCAGGCGTCGAAAGCCATAGCGGATGAAGTCATCCGGGTTCACCCTGTCGGGCGCGTGGCCTGTCTCGGCAAGATACGCACTCCAGCTTTCCATAAGAAAATCAGGGGTATAGTACATCGGCTTCGGAGCCTTGTCGAAGCGACGGACCAGCTCGTCCGCATCATCTGCGGTGCCGCGGATCTGGACCAGAAGGATATGCGGCGCGATGACCGACAGCACCGGGTCCTCGGGATTGCCTGCATCCACCACCTCGCACAGCGACCCTGACGTGTCGCACAGGAAATGGGGGTAGCCGTAAATCCCCCGCGCCCGGTCGATGAAATGCACCGTGTCGATCATCGCACTGATCTCTGCCGTCCGGTGCAGGCCCTGGCGGCGCTGATATTCGGCAAAGGCGATGCCGCCGCGTTCCGGATCACCGGGCTTGCCCAGAAAGGTGCTGAGCGGCGCAAGATTTTCGAACGACAGATTCGAGGCGATGTTGATCGAATCCGACATCAACAGCTCGCGGAGGAACGGCACGTCCATTGCCGCGCGCTTGAAGTTGTCGGCGATGTGCTCGTCCATGTACCGGGTGCCGATCCGGTAATCGACCGAATAATGGAACCAGTCGCCGCCACCCCGCAGCAGCATCGCCATCCGCGTCTTGCCCAGCCCGGACATTCCGAAAAGCGCCACCGCCTTGTGGGTGGCACCGAGATAGGCATCGGCGTTCGGGTAGAGCATGGGCAGGCCTCGCATCGTTGCCGCCACCGGTTAACAGATTTCCCGGGTTTGCCAAGGGATCAGCGCGACAGGCGCAACCGACAGATGAACGGATTTTTAAGGGGCGTTTCCGCCGCGAATTCGCTAGGCTGAAGCCCATGAAGCAATTTGTCTTTTGGCTTTTCCTGTCCGTTCTCGCCTCCGTTCCGGGACGGGCCGACACCAATGCCGAACTGATGGAGGAAGCCTTCCAGGCCGCTCAGCTTGTCTTCCTCTCTTCTGCCGGCAGCGCCATTCGCCAGACCGCCCACCGGCAGGCATCCGGCGATGGCCCCGCGGCAGATCTGCTGCGTCAGCGCCAGACGCTCGAGAACCGGTTGGCAAGCGTCGAGGCAGAACTCGCCAGCCTCGGCAGACCGGAGGAGGAAGACGGCCGCGCCCGTGCCACCCGTCTGGGCGGCGAGATCTCGTCCCTGAGGGTCGAGATTGAAACGCTCGACGCGAAAATCGACGAAACAGCGCCAGAGGCGCGGCGTCTGACCAGCCCTGCGATCTTCACGATCGGGCAGGTGCAGGCCAAACTGGCGGCTGACGAGGCGCTGATCTTCTTCTTTGTGGGGGAAAGCGACACCTACACGTGGGCAATCACGCCGACTGATGCGGCCTGGACGCGGGTTGGTCTTGGCCGCGCGGCATTGGCAAACGAGATCACCGAAATCCGAAAATCCCTCGGGTTTAACGGTACCTTGCGCGCCGCCGTACCCCTTGACGATGTGGACAACCCCGGCCCGCGCGTCCCGGCCTTCGACCGCACGCGGGCCTTTCTGCTCTACTGGGAACTGCTCGGACAGCTCGAGCCGTTCCTCGCTGACAAACGCCACCTTTTCGTGGTGCCCGACGGTCCGCTGACCGGCATTCCGCTTTCGCTGTTGATCACCGATGCCCAGCTTTCAGGCGAGGATACGGACCCCGAGGCCCTGCGCAACACGAGCTGGTTCTTTCAGCGCCACGCCCTGACGACATTGCCCTCTGTCGAAAGCCTGTCGATCATCCGGTCCGCCTCCGCCAACCGGTCGCAGGACCAGAGCATCGCCTTCCTCGGCTTTGGCGACCCGGCGTTCTCCGGCTCTGCCCGGCCCACATCGACCAGCGCCGTGACGCGGGCCGGGACCTCGGACCCTGACAGCATCCGCGCCCTGGCGCCGCTGCCGGGGACGCGGCGCGAGCTTACGCGCATCGCCGAAACGCTTGGCCCGGCGCGGTCCGAGTTGTTTCTTGGATCGGACGCTTCGGAACGCGCGGTGAAGACGGCAGCGCTTTCGGACGCGCGCATCATCGCCTTCGCGACCCACGGGCTGTTGTCCGGCGATCTGCCCGGTCTGACCGAGCCTGCGCTGGTCTTCAGCCCGCCGGGGACGCCAGAGCCTGGCAATGACGGTCTGCTGACCGCCTCGGAAATCGCAGAGCTTTCGCTGGATGCCGACTGGGTGCTTTTGTCCGCCTGCAATACCGCGGGCGGCGACGGGCGGCCCGACGCAGAGGGGCTGTCGGGTCTGGCCCGCGCGTTTCTCTTCGCGGGCGCACGCTCGATCCTCGTCTCTCACTGGCCAGTCCGCGATGACGCGGCAACGCGGCTGACGACCGACAGCTTCAAGGCACTGGCAGAGGACCCCGAACGCCGCAAGGCAGAAGCGTTGCAGCAGGCCATGCAGGCGCTGCTCAGCGACCCTTCGGACCCGACCCTCGCCCATCCCGCAGCCTGGGCACCGTTCGTGCTGGTGGGAGAGGGCGGATGATCAAACGCCTCCTCGTCACGCTGACGCTTTTGCTGCCAGCGCCTGTTCACGCCGAGCCTCCGAAGACCTTTGACGATATCCTTGCAGCACTCGACGCTCCGCTCTCCACCGGGAACACGCGGGCGGCGAACGCGATGCTCAGCGATGCGCTGCGTTCGGCCCGGCTGGACGGGCGGCTGACCAAGGACTTCGCGATCTTCTACGCGATGCACGC
>JBCCMP010000069.1:0-15851 GCA_039026295.1 Pseudomonadota bacterium
CAATGGTCCTGATGATCTTTTGGGCCTTATGGCCAGTCTCAGTCTGATGCAGCCCGGCGACGTGGCCGTTGCGGCGACCGGCAATTGGCGAGGCTCTGCGGTGACTGGTGATCGTGTGCTTGGAATGATGAAGAACAGTGGTGTTGTGGGTTTCGTCACCGATGGAATGGTCCGCGATCACCAAGGTATCGTCGAAGTTGGGCTTCCGGTTGTTTGCGCCGGGATGACGCCGAACTCGCCGTTCACAAAGGGGCCTGGCATCGTTGGTGAACCGGTATCGATCGGCGGTGTAAGTGTTCAAACGGGGGATCTTATCGTGGCTGATAGGACCGGCACTGTTGTCGTGCCGTTCGACCGCCTTGATGAGGTAATCTCGACGGTTGATCGGATTACAGGGTTGGAAGAGGAGATGGACGCCAAGGTCGCAGGCGGCATGAAGGTTCCAAGCGCAATCGAGGAACTTCTGTCGGGTGAACGAGTCACGTGGTTGGGTTGAGATGCCGTGCAGTGTGAGGGGGCCGAAATCCGGCCCCTACCGTTGTTCTGTTTTCAGCGAACGGCTCAGCTTCCCCAGCTATAGCCCTTTTCGCTCATACAGGTGCGAAACTCTGCAACCTGGTCATCCGGAAAACGAATTCCTGCGCCGGGAGAGTACGTGCCGCCGCAGTCGGATACGTCGACAGATGCCTGTTCGTCCGTCACGCCCGGCTTGCTGAGACGGTCGTAAAAAGAATCGTCGGACGTGTAGACAACCGTGTCACATGCACCCAACATCAGAACGCAGATCCCTGCCGAAACTGCAGTCAAACTCTTCATCTTGAGCTCCTAGTCCGTCATCGAACTGGCCAATGCCAGTCCATCACCCATTACCAGCGTCGTTGTCCCAAAACTCCAGCATTGTTGTTCCAACACCGAAGCGTGTATTCGATTATCATATCTTGGGGGCGCGCGCCACAACTTGTCACATTTTCGCCCTAATTTGCACATCCTAGAGCGGCTAACAAATCAAACGAATCACTGCGTTGGTCTCTCATAATCACGAAATGCACTTAAATTGCGCACGGACGGCACGCTATAGTTGAAAACCGGCGCGCTTTTCGCAGCTCAAGGCCATGAAAGCCATGCAATTAAGGGTTGGTTTCAGCTTCTGTGAATAAAATCTGTCTTGGCCTTGGTGAACTCGCCCAACGGTCTGCACATAAAGACGAAGAGACAGTGATCGTGAACAGCGCGGCAGCGCAAACCATGTCCAGGCGTCTGCGCCAATATGAAATGGCGGAGCGTCTCGGCCAGATCGGGCACTGGTCGTGGCGCATCGGTGCCGAAACAGTGGTCCTCTCGCCTGAAGCCTATCGCATATTCGGAAAGTCGCCGGACGCATTCGAAGCCAGTCACGAAAACGTAGCGCGCCTGTTTCATCCGGATGATCAAAGCCGTTTGGCGAGTGAGATCCGGCGGATCGTACGGGATCAGGGTGGTTTCGAGTTTCAAGGAACAGTGACGCGGGAAGATGGCGATGTCACAGTTCAGACAGTCGGTGAATGCGAAATTGGTGAAAAGGGTCGAATCACGTCAGTTTTCGGCGTGATCCAAGACGTGACCGGGGCCTTTAACGCGAAACAGGATCTGGACAGGGCGAACAGCAGGCAGATCGATTTTGCGGAGCTGTCATCGGACTGGCTCTGGGAAATGGGCCCGGACCTCCGGTTCAGCTACGTATCAGTGCAGGTTGAAAAAGTCCTGGGCTGGCCATGCAATCTTATCCTCGGCCGGACAAGGCGCGAGTTGGTGATGCCCGATGATGTCACACCGGAAATGGAAAGGCATCTGGCCGATCTGGAGGCTCACAAACCCTTCCGCGATTTTCATTATCGGCGCACGATGGAGGACGGTACGTGCCGACACATGTCGATAAGCGGCAAACCATTTTTCGACAGGAAAGGGGTTTTTCAGGGGTTTCGTGGATCAGGCAGAGATGTCACGGCTGAGGAAATCGCACGACAGGCCTTGATCGCCGCCAATCATGAATTGAAGGAGGCCTACCGCCAAAAATCTGAAGCGTTGGCGTCTCTGCAGGATGCAAACGCCATGCTTGAAACCCGTGCGATCGAAATGGCGCGTGTACAGGCGGAAATCCGGCATTCGGCGCTGCATGATGACCTGACAGGCCTGCCCAACCGCAGATATCTTGAGGGTCGAATTACCGAGTTGTCTGCGGAATGCCGTGACAGACGACAGTGGGTCGCTGTGCTCCATCTGGATTTGGACCGCTTCAAGCAGATCAACGATACCGCTGGCCATGCGACCGGCGACGCACTCTTGAAACATGTTGCGCTACGGCTTTCGGAGGATGTCTGCGCAGGGAGCTTTGTCGCCCGTATTGGCGGCGACGAGTTCGTTATCTTGTGCACCGGTGACGGTCCCATAACGCAATTGAACACCCTGTCGCAACAGATCCAAAGCGCATTGAACGAACCTTTCATGTACGACGGGAATGCATGCTGGTCTGGCGCATCAATTGGCATCGCAGCGATGCGCGACGAGGCGACCGACGCAGAGACCCTGCTGGTAAACGCAGACATAGCTTTGAATCGCGCCAAAAGCCGCGGGCGGGGTCAATGCGAATATTTCAGTCCGCAGGTTCAGGCACAAATCATACGAACACAAAATACCGCAAACAGCATACGTGCAGGCATAACACGCGGAGAGTTTGTCCCCTACTTTCAGCCGCAGATTGACGCTCTGACAAACGAAATTGCCGGCTTCGAGGCTCTCGTCCGTTGGCAGCATCCAACTGACGGGCTTCTGCCGCCGGATGAGTTTCTGCGCATTGCCGAGGATTTGGATGTCTTGGCGGCTCTTGATGGCATTGTTCTACAAGCCGCATGCCATCAGTATCACGATTGGGCAGAGGCGGGTGTCAACGTACCAAAGATCGCGGTCAACGTTTCGGCTAGGCGCCTGGCAGAGCCGGGACTGATTGATGGATTGCGCGGGCTGAACATGCCGCCGGGTTCGATCTCCTTCGAATTGCTGGAATCTGCTTTCCTGGACGAAGTCGACAACCAGATTGCCTGGAACATCGACACTTTGCGCGAAATGGGGATCGAAATCGAATTGGATGATTTCGGCAGCGGCCACGCATCCATAGTCAGTCTGATCAGGTTAGCGCCGGACAGCATCAAGATAGACCGCGAACTGGTGTCGAACATCGCCTTTGACCCGGTTCGTCGCGCATTGGTGAAGTCGATCATCGAAATCGGAAAATCACTCGATGTTCGCATAATCGCCGAGGGAGTCGAGACTGAGGCGCAGGCCAGTATCCTTGGCATGCTCGGTTGCGATGTCCTGCAGGGGTATCTCTTTGCCAAACCGATGGCCGCTGACGACGTGGGCCGCTTTGTCCGTGATTGGAACGCAAACCTTGAGCGAAAAGCGGTCTAGCAAAAAACGAAGTCGATCCGTTCGGAGAGGGTCTTCTCCGATCTCAAAAACGGTATAGGGTAACCTGAAAGCAAGGAAACAGGACCGAACGGAGCCGGAAAATTCAGGACTTCGCTGCAGCGTGGATCGAAGCCCTTGCTTTGTTGCTGCGCTTCGACGCCGATCTGGCGCAGATCGTACTTTTATCGCTGCAGGTCACGCTGAGTGCGGTAGTAGCCGCGTGCCTGCTCGGTTTTCCATTAGGCGCGGCTTTAGCCGTCGGGCGGTTCCGTGGCCGCGGAGCAATCAGCGTCATCATGGCAGCACTGATGGGTCTGCCGCCCGTTGTTGTCGGTCTGTGTGTATATCTTCTGCTGTCACGCGCAGGTCCGCTGGGCGTGCTGGGCTTGCTGTACACACCCACGGCGATGATCATCGCGCAGACCGTGCTCATCTTGCCGATTGTAACGACCTTGACACAGCAGCTGCTCGAACACCTGCATCGAGAATACGACGAGCTACTGCGGTCCATGGGCCTTTCGCGCTGGGGCACGGTTGCCACATTGCTGTGGGATGGTCGCTATGGGCTGACCACAGCGGCACTCGCAGGTCTTGGCCGCGCCTTTGCCGAGGTCGGTGCCGTGATGATCGTCGGCGGCAACATCAATCATGTCACCAGGGTGATGACGACAACGATCGCGCTGGAGACATCTCGTGGGAACCTTGCATTGGCGTTGGGGTTAGGTCTGATCCTGATCCTGTTTTCGATCGCAATCACTGCAACACTCATGACCATTCGGCGGATGGCAGAGGCACGGGCCTATGTCTGACGCGGCGATCGAACTGAATTCACTCCACTTCTCCGTCAGAGGGCAAACGCTGATCGATGGTTTGAATCTATCGATCCCGTCGGCTGGAGTAACAGCCATAATGGGGCCGAACGGCGCTGGAAAAAGCCTGACACTTCGGATCATTGCTGGCCTTATAAAGCCATCTTCAGGTGACATCCGGTTCGCGGGGACAATGCCGGAACCAAAGGATCTGGCGATTGTGTTCCAGCGACCAGTTCTGCTGCGTCGCACTGTTCGCGGGAACCTGATGCACACGCTCAAGGTCCTCCAGAAAACGAAGGATCGGGCGTCAAAACTGAAACGTCTTCTGGTCCTTGGCGGTCTGGAACATTTGGCGGATCGACCTGCCCGTCGGCTGTCCGGCGGCGAACAGCAACGTCTTGCCACCGTCCGGGCCCTCGCCGGTGCACCGCGATTTCTGTTGATGGATGAGCCGACCGCAAGCCTCGATCCCCGGGCAACGCGGGATGTCGAAGCGTTGATCAGTGATGCGGCCCGCGCAGGGACCAAGGTCGTCATTGTCACCCATGACCGAGGCCAGGCGGCGAGACTGGCGGATGACATCGCCTTGATGCACGACGGCCGCTTGGCAGAACACCGGCCAGCCAAAGAGTTCCTCTCCGATCCGCGCAGCGTCGAAGGATCAGCTTATCTGACTGGAGACCTTCTGATTTGATCAGTCGAACGCTTTCCCGTCGGATCTTTCGACGTATCCTCGCCGTGGTCGCGGCAGCACTCTCTTTCACCTATGGTCAGGCGGCGGAGCCATTCATAGTCGTGCAATCGACAACGTCGACGCAGAATTCCGGCCTGTACGAAACAATTCTGCCGGCTGCTGAATTGGCCACCGGAATCGGAATTCGCATGGTTGCCGTCGGCACGGGTCAAGCGATCAAGAATGCCCGCAACTGCGACGGCGATGTTCTTCTGGTTCACGCCAAATCGGCGGAAGAGAAATTCGTTGCGGAAGGGTTCGGGCTGGCCCGGCATGACCTGATGTACAATGACTTCGTGATTGTCGGCCCTGCGGACGATTCGGCGGGCATTTCCGGCCAGACAAATGTGACCACGGCCCTGGCGACGATCGCAGAATCTGAGGCGATGTTCATCTCTCGCGGCGATGACAGCGGGACACATCAGGCAGAGATGAGATTGTGGGCCGACACTGGCCATGACCCCATCCTGCACAGTGGTAAATGGTACCGCGAAACCGGGTCCGGGATGGGCGCGACACTGAACATTGCAATCGGGCTGAATGGCTACGCGCTGACCGACCGGGCGACGTGGATCAGATTTGGCAACAAGGGCGATCACAAGATTCTTCTGGAAGGTGACCCACGACTTTTCAATCAGTACGGGATCATCGTCGTGAACCCTGAAGCCTGCCCAGCGGCGCGGTTCAACGCGGCGCAAGCATTTGTCGACTGGATGCTGTCAGACCAGGGACAGGCAGCGATCGCCACCCATCTTATCGGCGGGCAGCAATTGTTCTTCCCGAATGCAGACTGAATCGACCGGGTCGTCAGTCGATCCAGTCCGGCGGCAGAGCAAGAAGATCCTGATGGCCGACAACCCATCTGGTGGTAGCGGCCTGTGCCTGACGCCAATCCGCAGCCTGGGCGCCCAGAGATGACGATGCAACCTCGCTATGACCGTTGGCCATGGCAACGATCGTTCCAGCATCGTTTGGGCGACGCAGATCCCAATCGCTGGATCGGATAAAGACCCGGTACCCGGCAGCGCGAAATGCATCGGTCAAATACTGCGTCGCATCTGGGCCAAGTGCAGGACCCAACCCTTTGTCGCGCCGTTGATCATTGTGGAAGGCATCCAGAACATCACGGTCAAATGGATGACCCGGCTCCCAGCTTTCTCGTCCGTCATAGGTCAGCACTGTGTAAAACGCCGCCCCGGCACCAAGTGTGTGTGCGACGACGGCATCAGTCAGATCGGGACCGCAAAGATCAAAGACCGCCGACGCAGTCACCAGCGTCGGCGGCGTATCAAAGAGCGGATCAAGGTCGGTCGCCAGGTCGGCCGCTCGCTTTGAAACCTGCACATCTTGAACGGCAGGGACTCGCGCCAGCAAATCAGGATCATTGTCGACCAGCAGCCACTGCTGAGGCTTTGGCAAGAGTGGCGCAAGCGCCTGGAGATTGGCACCAGCACCGGAGCCAAGATCAAGAACCTTCAACGGGCCGGCACGTCTTCGCAGGGAATCAGAAAGGCGCGCCGCCAAATCAGGACACCGCGCTCTGGTGTCAGCGCTTCGCCTCAGCGTCAGCCAATCAGCCGAGAAACTCATGCAACCTCGGCCAGCAGGTCGGCGACGATTGAAGCGGTATCGGGCCAGCGGGGCAGACGGCCGGATGCTTCCCAACAACGGTCGGCAAGTGCCGCACGCAGTTCCGCATCGCGCACCAATCGTTCAAGGTTCTCCGAAAACTGCTCTGCCGACACCAGTTCGGCAGCTCCAAGCGTTGCCTCGGACACCGCGAAAGATGCAAGGCCCAAAACTGGAAGCCCGTGCGCCATCGCCTCGGCAAAAGCCATCCCGAAACCTTCGAATTCCGATGCCAGAACAAAGAGATCCGCGGTCTGGTATGCTGACGTGACGGCCGAAATGGAAAGCGGTCCTCTCAGCGCGATTTTGCCCGAAAGACCGTGGTGTTCAATCGCTGCCTCCACCTCGGAAAGATAGTCAGCATTCGGAGAAGGTCCGACAATGCTTAAGGACCACATCTCAGGATCAATGCGTGCAAGCGCCTCGATCACACGGATGTGGCCTTTACGAGGCGTGATCGAACCGACAGAGAGAATCCGGCAGCTTTTCCCGCACGAGCCCGTTGCGCGCGGCGCGGCGTCTGTCCCCGGCGCTGCGATCGCCAATTTCTCCGGAGGAACGGCAAAGTCCTTACGCAAGATCTCAGCGGTAGCCCTGCTGGTTGTGATAACCGCGCGTGCTGATGCAAGAGCCGCACGTTCGGTCTGGCAAAGATGTGCAGCTTCATCCTTGGTAAGCCCGGTCTCCAGCGCCAAAGGGTGATGGCAGAGCGCCACAATCGGCGCCCTTATGCTCGCGATGACGTCCGTGGGTAACGCACCGTAGGCGAGGCCATCAATGATCAACGGTGTATTCGCCGGCACCTCGGACAAAGACTGACGCGCTTCCGCCAACTCGCCAGCATTCGGGGCAGGGAAACCGCCGGGCAGTGGGACGATCTCCAGATGCAGTCCCAGCTTAGGTGCTTCACGCAAAAGACGACGGGCATAGCCATAACCCCCGCTAAGGCGTGTCAGATCTCCCGGGATCGCAAATGCAGCACGCATCCTGGCCTAGAGTTCGCCCTCGTACCACGCTTTCGCGACATGGCTCTCGTTCAGCACAACGCGGATCTTCTGCAGGCCATCTGAACCCGGACCAAGCTCGCCACGACCGGCAGCGGCTACGATCTGATCAAAGACCCATTTGCAGAGGAACTCGGTGGTGGTCTTGATGCCGTCGAATGCCGGTGACGCGTCCAGATTAGCATAGCGCAGCGGGGCAAGCGCCGCACCCAGCACCTCATGTGCCCTGCCGATGTCGACAACGATGCCATCCGTCGACAGAGTTTCCCGCATAAAGGCGACATCGATCACGTATGTTGCACCGTGCAGGTTCTGGGCGGGGCCGAAGACCTCTCCCGGGATCGAATGCGCCAGCATGACATGGTCGCGAACTTCTACGGCGTACATCGACTTCTCCCAGATCCCGCGGAACGCTCAATGGCGTGAGTTCCTAATCGTATACGATCCGTGTCGCGATACCCGTTGCGTCTGGGGCGAGCAAGTCCGGCAAAGCACCCGGCAGGTCAAAAAATGCCACATCCTCTGTGATCAGGTCCTCAAAACGCGGGTCGGTCAGCGCGTCCAACGCTGCGGCCAACCTGTCCCGATAGTCATATGAAGCGCGGCGCGCTGGCGCGATATGGCCGACCTGGCTGGAGACAATTTGCAAGCGGTTTGCGTGGAAATTGCCGCCCAGCATGACGTCGACCCTCTGCTCGCCGTACCAGCTGAGTTCGAGCAGCTTCCCCTCGAAGTCTAGCGCATCAATCGCGGTTTGCAGTCCGCTGCTGCTGGCAGAACAGTGAAACGCCACGTCATAGGCTTTTTCCTGCACGTCGGCAGGAGTCATGAATCTCACGCCAAAGTCATCAGCTTTGACGCCGGTATCCTGCCTCACATCCGTTACATGCACTGTCAGATCCACACGGGGGGACAACAGCGCTGTGATCAACCAGCCCACCATTCCTGCGCCAACGACCAGGCAGCGCACACCCGGCGCCAGTTGCGCGTCCCAGATCGCGTTCAGTGCGGTCTCCGTGTTGGCGGCCAGGATTGCGCGGCGCGCGGATAGACCGTCCGGTAACGGCAGCACCGCCTCTTCGGGAACCCGAAAGCGCGTCTGATGCGGGTGGAGCGCAAACACCAGACGGCCGACCTCGGGGCCGGCGACCACACGGCCTGCGCACGCATAACCGTAGCGGACCGGGAAAGGGAAGTCGCCCGCCTGCATGGGCGCACGCATGCGGTTCCATTCCGCTTGCGGAACCTGTCCATTGTAAACCAATCGCTCTGTTCCGCGGCTGAGCCCGGAGGCTATGGTTTCGACCTCGACCATGCCGGGCAGCAGATCCGGCAAGCCGACCTCCTCGATCCGCGCCTCCCCGGGCGAAACGTACACAAGTGCGTGTGCGAAAGTGCTCATTTCCGTCACTCGGTTGACCGATCCATGTTGCACCGCACATTAGATGTCGGGGGAAAGAAATCCGCAACATTCGGTGTGACATGAACCAGATCTCCGATCCAATCGATGCAAGTCCGGTCGTCCTCAAAGACAAGGACGTTCCTGTCGACTCGCATCTCACACCCGCTGGTTTGCAGGACAGGCGCACTTTGACGAAACGGCGCGTCATTTTCACCTTTCTGAACCTGGCCACCGTATCCGCCCTGACCTGGGGCATCGCGATGGCTTTCTCGAAGGGTGGCTGGTCAGTGTCGGACATCATCATCCTTGGCTGCTTCATGGTCGGGGCGCCCTGGACGGTGATGGGTTTGTGGAACGCGCTGATCGGTATCTGGCTGCTGCATGGGCGCTCGAATGGCATTCAGGCCGTCGCGCCACATCTTCCGGCGATGCAGAACACCGGGCCTTTGCGAACGCGGACGGCCCTGGCGATGACCGTACGCAACGAGAACCCGGTCCGCTCATTCGAGTTGCTGGAACAGATGCGCCGCGGCTTGGACGCAACCGGGCATGGCGCTCATTTTGATGTCTACGTCCTGTCAGACACAACAGACCCTGATGTGGCGGCGCAGGAAGAACAGCTCTTCGCCGAAATGCGGCCCCTGTTGGGCGGTGACCGCGCCACCTATCGCCGCCGGACTGTGAATACCGGCTTCAAGGCCGGCAATGTCCGCGACTTTCTGATGAGTCACGGGCGCGACTACGATCTTTATCTGCCGCTGGATTCCGACAGCCTGATGTCGGGCGAGGCCATCGTGCGCATGGTCCGCGTGATGGAGGCGTATCCACGGTTGGGAATACTGCAATCACTGGTGGTCGGCTCGCCCGCGGACAGTGCTTTTGCAAGAATTTTTCAGTTCGGAATGCGCCACGGCATGAGGTCCTACACAACCGGTGCGACCTGGTGGCAGGGCGATTGCGGGCCCTACTGGGGACACAACGCATTGATCCGGGCCGATGCCTTTCGGCGGCACACCCGTCTGCCAATTCTGCCCGGCAAGCCACCGCTTGGCGGTCACATATTAAGCCACGACCAGATCGAGGCGGCCCTTATCCGCCGCGCTGGCTATGAAGTCCGCGTGATGCCGGTCGAGACCGAGAGCTTCGAAGACAATCCCCCGACGCTGATGGACTTTACAAAGCGCGATCTGCGCTGGTGCCAGGGCAACATGCAGTACTGGCCATTGCTGAAGATGAAGGGACTGCGCCCCACGTCGCGGTTCCAGATCTTCGCGGCAATCATGATGTATATGGGCGCGCCCGCATGGATGCTGATGACCGTCGCCGCTGCCTCCATGCTGGTTCAGACCGATGGCGGCGGGATTGATCTGGCCTTCGGGATCGCGATGTTCTTCATCATGTTCGCGGTGTCGCTTGTACCAAAGCTGACGGGTCTGCTGGACATCGCACTGACACCGGGCGGTGTGACCAGATACGGTGGCCGCCTGCGATTTGCAGCCAGTGCGCTGGTCGAGACTGTTTTCTCGATTGTCCTCGCACCGGTCGTCGCCTTCAGGGTTACGCTGTTTCTGATCGGGCTGGTCTTCGGCAAATCGGTAATCTGGGGGGCGCAAAACCGCGACGCCTATTCGCTTTCTTGGTGGGATGCCGCGAAGGGCCTGTGGCCGCAGACGGTTTTCGGGAAAGCTCTTTTCATGGCAATCCTGATGCTAGCGGGCCCTGCCACCCTGCCGTGGGCAGCACCTATGATAACGGGTCTCTGCTTTGCCATCCCGTTTGCTGTGCTCACCGCGCACCCTGCCGTCGGTGCATGGGCCAAACGCGTCGGCCTATGCGCTGTGCCAGAGGAAGTTTCTGAAGACGGGCGTCTGGCACATCATGGACAGCCTACTGCGACTACTGTTGCAGCAGAGTAAGGCCGGGCGGCTCACCTGAGATGCGCCGGTTGTTCGCGGCGGCTCGGCTTTTTGGGGTCGCGATCCTTGTCCAGGATCTGACGGATCTGAGTGAGTTCAGGTAACAGCGGCGCGATCCGATCGGCCGTGATCTTCTCCGACAGCCGGTTGATGTCCTCGGAAAGCAGTCCCTGCGCTTCTTGGCGGAAGGCACGGCCACTCGGTGTCAACCATATCAGCTTCGACCGGCCATCCTCCGGGTTCGGGCCCACTTCGACAAACCCGCGTTTCTCCAGTCCGGCCAGCGTATGGGTCATCGACGTTTTCGGAACCTGAAATGCGTTCGCCAGTTCCAGAGGCGTGCGCCCGTCCGCGACCCGGATCAGATGGTTCAATACGCTGAAATGCTGAACCGTGATGCCGTCGGGCAGCCGGGATTCGAACAGGGCACGGCTAAGCTGAGCGATGATACCCACCTCATTGAAGAAGGCGAAAATCTCTCCGACCGGAGCGGCATCATCTTCAGGCATAGCTGACGTCAGGCATCTCGGGCTGCAGGCATCTCAGGCTTCAGGTCTCTCGGACTCGGGTCTCTAAGGGCCAGCGCGGTGTTTCGGCGGTCTTGGGTCCATACCCCAGGCGCCCAAGCATCTGCACTGTACCGCCATCGGGCGCAAGCATCTCGTGCAGGCTGACGCGATTTGCCGCCATTTCGGGGTATTCCTGCAGCGCCTGACTGACCGGGTGCAGCGCAAGGCCAAGCCCTGTCGTCGTCAGGTTCAGACGCAGCCATCGCCGGCCTGCCGTGATTTGATCGCCCCGGCTGTTGCCTGCGGTGATGATCGAGGCATAGGCGGGCGTCTCACGCAGCATCGTGTGATACATCTCCATACCCTGCGCGAACTCCGAAGACGTTGGGTCCAGCTGTCCTTCCCGGGTCAGCATGCCCACCAGCATCAGCGTTTCCAGAAACGGCCCGCCCAGATCTATGCCGTCGGGACTGGCGTTGATCTCGGCCTTTCCCATCCGGAAAAGATCAACGCTTTCCTTCATGGTGCGATAGGTCGTGGTCTCGATTTCGATTGCGTCGATGGTAAGCTCGCGAAGCGCTGCGACCCGCTCTGGATCACGGTAGACATCGGCAAGCTCTGCCAGACGAGCGGTTTCTGCATCGGGAACAGCATCAGGTTCGAACGGTTCCTTGCAGGACCGCCGGTCAAGCACATGCGCAAACAGCGGGTCTTGTGTTGCGCCTTCCGAAAACCGGGCTACCGCAACCGGACCTGCTTCGCCTTCGGGGAACAGATCGGCCTCGATCTTGTGCCCCGTCTCGGCGGCTGCAATGGTCATCAGTTCCAGAAAGCATCCCATGCCAATGGTAAGCTGGCGGTCGAAGGGATCGGTTTCCGGCAGATTACGCGTCTTGTCCCGCCAGATGACCACCATGTCGGGCTGGGACAGATCCACTTCCCACGGCTGCCGATTGTGAGGGTTCGGTGCCAGGATCGCATAGCTGAGTGCACGGCGACGCGGTTCGTCATAACTGCCGGCATGACCCCAGGGGGCCAATGCTTTGGTCGGCGTCCGCGTGCTGACAAAGGTGCCGGCGCCGCCTGCTGCGACGATCACGCCGCCACCAAGGACCGTCAGGATTCTGCGTCGGGAAACAGTCATCAGGCTCTCCATAAATATATCACGATATCAAATTATATAGTGCGATTTCGTACTATACAAGAAAAGAAAATCAATCGGTCTCCTACGCGCGCATATTCAAGCGTAATCTGGCGTCCGGCCGCCGGTCAGAGACCGCCGTGCCGCGCAATGAACCCGGCAATCTCGTCGACCCCTGATCCCTTGCCGACCTGGGCAAAGACAAACGGCCGCGCCCCGCGCATGCGTTTTGCGTCGCGGTCCATCACGTCCAGCGATGCACCGACATGCGGCGCGAGGTCGGTTTTATTGATCACCAGAAGGTCCGACCGTGTAATGGCGGGGCCACCTTTTCGGGGGATCTCCTCGCCCGCTGCAACGTCGATCACATAAATGGTCAGATCAGCAAGCTCGGGGCTGAACGTGGCCGACAGGTTGTCACCGCCGGATTCGATCAGGACGACGTCCAGGTCGGGATGCGTCTGGCGTAACTCGGCGATGGCGGCAAGGTTGATGGACGCATCCTCGCGGATCGCCGTATGCGGGCAACCGCCCGTCTCCACACCCTTGATGCGGTCCAGTGGAAGCGCCTGCATCCGCATCAATGCCTCAGCGTCTTCCTGGGTGTAGATGTCGTTGGTGATCGCCGCGACCGAGTAATCATCGCGCATCGCCTTGCACAGCGCGGCGGTCAGGGTGGTTTTTCCGGCGCCGACAGGACCGCCTATGCCGACGCGAAGGGGGCCGTTAGGGCTTGGCATCATTCATCTCCTCGAACACTTCGAGGGCGGCATTCAACCCGTTGATCGCCGCCGGAAAGCCGCCGTACAGCGCCATTTGCCAGATCACCTCGCCGACCTCGCGCTGTGTCGCACCGGCGCGCAAGGCAGCGGCAATGTTCACCTTCAATTGCGGCCGGGTCTGCCCGCCCAGTGCTGTCAGTGCAGCGACCGTCGCCAGCCACCGGGTTTTGATATCCAGTCCGTCGCGCCCGTACTGCTGTCCCCAGGCAAAATCGACCACTGACTTCGACAGGCCAGGCACCAGAGCATCGTAACGACCCTGAAGGGCGGCCTCCATTCCGGGATTGTAGGCCTCGGCGATCTTCTGGCCCTTTGCATAGGTATCTTCAGTCATGAGCGAAAGAGCCTCACAGTCTGCGTTTCATGGCGCATCGAGGCGATATCAGCCCGGATGGCACAACCACCGATGTCTTCGAAATCGGCCTCGATCGCCTCGGCCGCCACAGTCTCGCAGACAGCGCTGAGCGCGGCGATGATGCCCTGCCCTTCGGTCTGGCCCAGCGGCACCAAACGCACGGCGGCCGAGACCAGGTTTGCAACAAAGGCCTGCAGGAACAGCGTTGTGGCCAGCGTCAGGTCAATCCCGGCGCGGCCCGCGGCAGCGCCCAGCGCGATGGGGTATGGGGCAACCTTGCACGCCTCGTCAGCCCATGCAGCCGCCGTGACATCCGCGAACGCGGTTCCCTGGGCGGACGTCTCCAGCAACCGTTCGGCCGATGGCGCGAATGCTTCCACATGATCGATGAGGTTCTGCAAGGCTGCCGGTTCTTCCGCCACGCGCCACGCGTGGGAGAGCGCGATCGCATCGGCCCGACCACCGCCGAAACTGAGGCAATCCTTGATCCAGTCCTGCGCTGTCGCTGCGTTCTCGATGTCGCCGGCGGAAATCGCCTGCTCAAGGCCGTGACTGTAGGTGTAGGCACCGACCGGATAGGCAGGTGACAGCCACGCCATCAGCCGAAGGGTCTGGTCGATCATTCGGATTCCGCCTCTTTGGCCAGACGGTCGAGATACCCCATGCGCCAGTATTTGAATTCCCGTGACAGCTTCAGCGTCGGCTTCACCGCAAAAAAGAAACTGCCGACCACGAACAGCCACGTCGCCAGATAGGTCGTCGCCTCGTCGAAGAAGAGGATCGAGCCGATCAGGAACAGAAGCGCGGCCAGGAAATCGACGGCAGTGTAGGCGAGTTCATACAGTGCATAGACACGCACATGATCTGGGCTGCGCTGCGGGGCTTCCGGATGGAAAAGCGTCATGTTGATCCTCAATCATGCCGGTGCGGAATGTGGGCGTTAGGGTCTTCATGGGGATCGTGAGAATGGCTGTGCCCTTGGGTGCGTCCGTGGCCATAGGCCCCGCCCAGGGGCTGAAAGGGACGCAGGACATGCTCGACCTCCGCGCCCAGCCCTTGCAGCATGTCCTCCAGAACGTGATCACGCTGAATCAACAGGCAGTCGTCCGAGACATCGCAGGGGGTGTGCCTGTTCCCGATATGCCATGCCAGTTCCGGCAGACTGGCAGAGCCCGCGCGGACCACGGCAACCGCCTCCTCCATGGCGCGCACCTCTAGGGTCCGCCCATCGACCAGAACCAGACGGTCTCCCTCGTTCAAACTCACCGGCGCAGGCAGATCGACCAGCACGTCTTCCTTCTGTGCGGTCCGTATCAGCTTTCGTCTGAGGTGCCGTTCGGAATAGCACAGAACGACCACGCCATCGGGCGCGACCTCCACCTGATCCGGCGGCAGGACAGATCTGGCAGTCAGTCGCTCGGGCATCAGAACATGAAATACCGCTGCGCCATCGGCAGCACCTCGGCGGGCTCGCAGGTAAGCAGTTCGCCGTTAGCGCGGACTTCGTAGGTTTCGGGATGCACCTCGATCTGCGGCGTCGCATCGTTGAGCACCATCGCCGATTTGCCGATATTGCGCGTGCCCCTCACCGCCAGCGTTTCCTTGGCAATGCCAAGCTGTCCGCCAATCCCGGCGGCCTGGGCCGCCTCAGACACAAAAATAACCGAGGATTTCTCCAGCGACCGGCCAAACGCCCCGAACATTGGACGGGTATAGACCGGCTGCGGCGTCGGGATCGAGGCATTCGGATCGCCCATCTGCGCACACGCAATCGAGCCGCCGATCAGGACCATTTCCGGTTTCACACCGAAGAAGGCCGGGTTCCAGAGGCAGAGATCGGCGCGTTTTCCTTCTTCGATGGAACCGATCTCGTGGCTGATGCCGTGGGCGATGGCGGGGTTGATCGTATACTTGGCGATGTAGCGGCGGACGCGGAAGTTGTCATTGTCGCCGATCTCCTCGTCCAGGCGCCCGCGCTGGCGTTTCATCTTGTCGGCGGTCTGCCAGGTGCGGATCAGCACCTCGCCGACCCGGCCCATGGCTTGGCTGTCCGAAGCGATGATGCTGAAGGCACCCATATCGTGCAGAATGTCTTCGGCTGCGATCGTCTCCCTACGGATGCGG
>JBCCMP010000070.1:0-15785 GCA_039026295.1 Pseudomonadota bacterium
CAATCACGGGGGTCGAACTTCAGTCTGCCGACCCGGTCGAGGAGGCAAAGGTCTGGGCCTACATCGCCGATACCCAAGTGGTGATGGATCGTGGTGACCCTACAGTCCCTCTGGCCAATGCCACGTTGCGGTTTATACCTGACAGGGATGGTCGCGGGCCGGGCCTTTCGGGCCTGGAGCTGAACGCGACCGACGCAGAACGCCTGTTCGCACAGGCCGACGCGAGAGGATGCCACGGGCCCGCGGGAGTGATCACCATCTGCGGCACCCGGTTCACGACAAAAGACTGAGGAGGACGACCCATGAAGGAAGAAGTCGACAGCGCGCTGAACGATCTGCGCATGAGCGATAAGACCAAGCCGCTTTACGAAGGTGTTATCAAGCACATCCGGGACAACGTTGATCCGATCACTGACGAGTATTTCCGACTGGGCGAGGGGCGGGAGGATATCTGGTCCTATGCCCCTGGACAGCTGGAACTGCTGGACGGTGCAAAGCAGAAGGCCAAAGAGGCCGGGCTTTGGAATTTCTTCCTTCCCGATGCCGAAACGGGGGAGGGCCTTCCCAACCTTGACTACGCCTATATCGCAGCAGAGCTGGGAAAGAACCCACTGGCGTCGGAGACGATGAACTGTTCAGCGCCGGACACCGGCAACATGGAGGTGCTTGAGCGGGTCGGCACGCCGGAGCAGAAAGAACAGTGGCTGAAGCCGCTTCTGGCGGGCCAAATCCGCTCGGCCTACGTGATGACCGAGCCATGGCAGCCATCGTCCGATGCCAAGCAGATCTCGACCGAAGCCGTTCTGGACGGCGACGAATGGGTCATCAACGGCGAGAAATACTATGCCTCGGGCGCAGGCGACCCGCGGTGCAAGATCATGATCGTCATGGTCAAGACCAACCCAGAGGCCGAGACCTTCAAGCAGCAGAGCCAGATCCTGGTGCCCAAGGACACGCCGGGCGTCGAAATTCTTGATGGAATGCAGGTCTTTGGCGATCCTGACGCGCCGCACGGGCACATGCACATCCGGTTCAACAATGTGCGCGTACCGAAGGAAAACGTGCTTTGGGGCGAGGGGCGCGGCTTCGAGATATCTCAGCTGCGCCTTGGCCCAGGCCGTATCCACCATTGCATGCGTTCGATCGGGCAGGCGGAAAAGGCACTCGATCTGATGATCAACCGCGGGATCAGCCGCGAAGCGTTCGGCAAGCGGATCATTGATCTGGGCAAGAACATGGAGCTTGTCAGCCGGGCCAAGATCGACATCGAGGCGATGCGCCTGATGGTGCTGAAGGCCGCGAAGGCGATGGATGTGCTGGGCAACAAGGAGGCGCGGATCTGGATCTCGATGGTCAAGGCCATGGTGCCGGAGCGGGTCTGCGAGATCATCGACGAATCGATCCAGGTCCACGGTGCGACCGGGATCAGCCACTGGACGCCGCTGGCCAACATGTACCACAAACAGCGCACCCTTCGGCTGGCCGACGGCCCCGACGAAGTCCACCACCACGTGGTGGCGCGGAACGAGGTCAAGACGTTCGAGAACTCGAACGACCGCCGCGCGGCCGTGGCGGGCGTCGTCAAGGGTTATTGAGCCATGGACTACACCAAGCTGTTCGACCTGACGGGCAAGGTCGTGCTGACGACCGGCACGTCCAAGGGCATGGGCCGCGAAATGGTTCAGGCCTTCGCTGACCAAGGCGCGACCGTGATCGTTTCGTCGCGGAAAATCGAGCCGTGTCAGGAAGTTGCGGAGATCATCAACACCAAGCACGGGGCCGGGCGGGCGCATGCGATTGCCTGCAATATCGGCCATAAGGAGGCGTTGGAAGAACTGGTCGCCAGGACACGGGAAGTGGCCGGACCGATCGACGTTGTGTGTGGAAATGCCGGGGTGAACGTGGCCTATGGGCCGATGTCCTCGATCACGGATGAGCAGTACGACCGGATCATGCAATCCAACGTGCGGTCGAACCACTGGCTGGCCCAGATGGCGCTGCCGGACATGATCGAAAAAGGCGCAGGATCCATGATGTTCACGTCGTCGATCGGGGCGTTCCGCGCCTCGCCGACGCTGGGGACCTATTCGATTTCCAAGCTGGCCTTGATCGGGCTGATCCGCAATCTGGCGCTGGAGAACGGGCCGAAGGGCGTGCGCGTCAATGCGATCTGCCCCGGTCTGATCCGTACCGATTTTGCCAAAGCGCTGTGGGAGGACCCGGCGGCCGAGAAACGGGTGAACGAGGACACGCCGCTGCGCCGTCTGGGAGAGCCCGACGATATGGCTGGGGTCGCGGTCTATCTTGCCTCGGACGCGTCAAAATTCATGACTGGTCAATGCCTTACGGTGTGCGGCGGCAACTCAATGTGGTCTTGAGGTGGGCGAAGTTCTGACCGGCGGTTGTCTCTGCGGTGCCATCCGGTACCGTGCCGAGGCGGACGAGACGATCCACTACCTGTGTCACTGCACGGACTGCCAGCGATACGGTGGATCGGCCTTTCATTCGGCCATAGTCGTGGCCGCCGACGCATTGAAAACCGAGGGCGCGCCGCGGGTCTTCACCAAGCTGGCCGACAGCGGACGCGACATCGCGAGGTACTTCTGCGGCGATTGTGGGGGCCATCTGTTCACATCACCCTGGCCCGAGGCGACGCGGTTTTCGATCAAATCCGGCACCCTCGATGATCCGGGTGCGTATCGTCCGGCGCACGAGATCTGGCAGCTAAGCAAGCTGGCGTGGCTGGAGGCCGAGGGGCGGGACGGTCATCTGCAGGGTTTTGAGCCGCCGGTTTCTGTCGGCTCGGCCGAGGTGGCGGATTGAGCGTGGCAGCGACAGGCGGGTGAGAGATGGAAATCGAAGGCAAATCGGCGGTGGTAACCGGGGCCGCTTCGGGCATCGGCAAGGCTTTGTGTCTGGCGCTGGCCGGGGCAGGGGCGCGCCACGTCGTCTGTGCCGATCTGAACGGTGACGGCGCAGCTGCGACAGCGGCGGAGGTGGGCGGCACAGCCCATGCGGTCGATGTGGGAAAAGAAAGCGAAATCATAGATTTGGTGGACCGCGCTGAAGCCGATGCTGGCGGTGTCGACATCTTCATTTCCAACGCCGGGATCATTTACCGCGGGGGTCTGGAGATCCCTAATGATGACTGGCAGTCGATCTGGGATGTCAATGTGATGGCCCATGTCTGGGCTGCCCGCCACGTGGTGCCGCGCATGATCGCGCGGGGCGGGGGATATTTGCTGAACACCGCATCAGCGGCCGGGCTTTTGAACCAGGTCGGAGCAGCGCCGTACGCGGTCACAAAGCACGCCGCCGTGGGGCTGGCGGAGTGGCTGGCCCTTACCTATGGCGATGACGGAATCCGTGTCTCTTGCCTTTGCCCGCAGGCGGTGCGGACCGGGATGACGGCGTCCACTGAATCCGTCGCGGCGATCGACGGTCTGCTGGAGCCCGGACCTGTGGCGGAGCTGTGTTTGCAGGCAATCCGGGACGAGACGTTCCTGGTTCTGCCACACCCCGAAGTCCTGACTTACATGCGCCGCAAGACGGATGACTACGATCGTTGGATCGGCGGGATGCAGAGGCTGAACCGGAAGTTCAAGGATCAGTATTCCTAGGGCCGTTTTGAAACCGGTCGGAGCGAGGGTTTCGTTGCAAGATTGTGTGACGCCACTTGGCGCTTAACTTCTCGCTAATTGATATTTCGAGGGGTTCGGGAAACCGTTAATTGCCGATCAGGGGGACGGTTGCCTTCCGGATCCCGGCCGGGGATATGCATTTCATCTGAACCGCATTCTGTCGGCTTTTTCATCAAATTTTAGGATTCCGCGGTCAGGGTGTGCTCATCGGTGTCACGGCTGTGTGTCAGACTGCTGTTGCCCCGGTCTCGATCGGTGGCCCCGACTCAGGCCTATTCCTGCGGGTAGCGCCATGGGGACGGTTGGTCGACGGTCTCATCCAGGGTCCAGCAGGGCATCGCCATCCCTGTGCCGATCGGTTTGAAGACCATCCGCATGCGGCTGCCGATGCCGGTGCGGGCCACCAGATCGGGCGGCGCCATCTCGCCATCGGGCGTGACCAGGTTGCCCATCATGCGGATGCCGTCATGCTCGCCCGGCTGGCCGCGTTGAACGTCGAGCTCGACCATCAGCACCATATAGGGGGTATGGGCCTGGAAGGCGGGCTGAATGGCGTGGTGAACCTCGGTGTAGGAGTAAACGGTGCCGACGGGTTCGACCTTTGTCCATTCGTGGTCGGTCTTGCCGGAGAACGGGCAGCGCGAGGTCGGTGGATAGCGCATCAGGCCATTTTCGGGGTTACGCTGCAAACGGAGTTCGCCTTGCGATAAGTAGTCGAAGAAAGGAACATTTTCGATGTCGAAGGGATCGAGCGTCAGCTCCATGCCCAGGTAATCGCCGGTTCTTTGCGAGGTGTCTGCCATCGCGCCTACCCCCTGACCATCACGAGTGCCGACCCGTAGCCGGGCGTGCCCCAGCCCAGATTGGCGGAAACTTCCGCGTCCTTGACCTGCCGGCAGCCACCCTCGCTGTAATCGTATGTGTGCTGGCGTTTGCCGTCCGGCCCGATCGGGCAGGTGTCATCGACTTCACCGCGAAGCTGGCGCACGTTCTCGACGACCATGGCGATGCCATGGGTGTAGCCTTCGCAGAGGTGACCGCCGGAGGTGTTGTTGGGCCGCTTGCCGCCGAGCTGAATCGTGCCGTTCGACACATAGTCACCGCCTTCGCCCTTCTTGCAGAAGCCGTAGTCTTCAAGTTGCAGCATCGTCGTGAAGGTGAAGGCGTCATAGGATCCGGTGACGTCGACATCCTCGGGCCCCAGCCCGGCATTTTTCCAGAGGATGTCTTTTGCATAGTGGCCAGCAACGGTTGTGACCGGGCCGGATTGATAGAACATTTCGGCACGGGGCTTGCAGACGCGGCCCGCCACCGCCTGAATGACGGCGGGGCGCTGTTGCAGATCGCGGGCGCGGTCGATCGAGGTCACGATGATCGCGGTCGCATTGTCGGTTTCGACGCAGCAATCCAGAAGATGGAGCGGCTTGCAGATCATCCGGCTGGACAGGACGTCGTCGACGGTCACGCGGTTCTTGTAGAGCGCCTTGGGGTTGTTCGAGGCGTGTTCCGAATGGGCGACCTTGACCATCGCCACCTGTTCCGGCGTGGTGCCGAATTCGTACATGTGACGCATGAAGGTCGGGGCGAACCACTGGCCCGGGCTCTGCCAGCCGATACCGCGCTGATGAATGTCGTCGCCATTGATCGGGGCGGCGGCCTTTTTGCCGGTGCCGCCGACACGGACGGAGGTGTAGCCGTTCATCGACCGGAAGATCGCGACGGTGTTGCACATGCCCGCTTCGATCACGCCTATGGCGATGCCGACCAGGGCTTCCGTCGAAGACCCGCCGCCGTTCACGTCCATGAAGAAGTTCGGGCGGATGCCGAGATCGCCGGCCACGAAGGTCGATGAGGTCGAATCGCCGCCGGAATAGGACAGCATCCCGTCGACATCATCCGCGGTCAGGCCCGCATCGGCCATGGCGTTGGCGATCGCTGTGGTGGCCATGGCGCGCGTCGTGCGCCCGCCCCCGCGACGGTATTCTGTCTCTCCCACGCCGACGATGGCGTACTTGCCCGCCAGATGTTTGCCGGTGGTCGCGTCGATGTCGCGCGCCGTCATGCCTGTTCCCCTGAGATCCCCGTCAGGGGGATATCAGAAAGCCGTGTCGCAGCAGCGTCAACCCAATGGGTGATGTTTGCGAATGGTCAGGAGGGTTCTTCCTGCACCACCGGCTCTTGCAGGCGGCTGACCAGTTGCGGGTCGATGTTGCGCCCGTCGGCAAGATCGATCGTGACGCCGTCCGGCCCGCCGCGCACGCCGGTGACGCGCGTCAGCACCTCTGCCGGGGCGGTCGAGGTGACGATGCCGTCGCGGATCAGTTCCAGCTGAATGTTCAGGTCCGTTTCGGTGATCCGGTTGCCGTCCCGGTCGAGGCCGTCCCATTGCGCCTGGCCGTTCTCGTCCGCGAAGACGGCGAGGCGGCGCAGCTCGTTCCCTGCGCCGTCCAATACGATTGCCTCCAGCGTCTGCGACGTATCGGTTTTCGGCACGATGAAGCTGACGGGATTGCCGTCGGCGCGGAATGCCCCGTCCGAGGTCGCCACATCGCGTCCGATCCAGTCGCCGATGCCGACAACGCCCTGTGCGCCGGATTGCTGCATCAGAAGATCGAGCCGCTCGTTCACACTGACGAGCTGCTCCACCGAGGAGAAACTGGCGAGCTGGGCGACGAATTCTGTGCCTTCCATCGGCGAAAGCGGGTCCTGATTTCGCAGCTGTGCGGTCAGGAGCGTCAGGAAGGTGTCGAAGTCGCCCCCCGCAGCGGTCGCTGCGGCGTCATCATCGGCGAGCGTCGGATTGCCGATGGATGTCTGGAACAGCGGGGAAGGGTCGGTGATCAGCATGTCTTACGCTCCGCCTTAAAGTCTGATGTCCATGCCGCCAGCGGCCGGTATGGCGCGGCGGGTCGGTGCGTCTGCCAGTGCAGGGCCGGGCCGGTCGGTGAAGGCCGGGGCCGCCTCCGCCCCTCCTTCGCCTGCCAGATTGGCATCATCGTGCGCCTCGCCGAAGTTCAGGTCGATCGAATCGAAGCCTGCCTCGCGGAACTGGTCGAGGAGTTGTTCCGAGTGGCGGCGAATCAGATCGCCTGTGAACTGGCGTTCCGCCGACAGCGTCGCACGCAGGTTCTGGTCCGAGACCTCGATCACGATGTCCAGCCGACCGAGTTCCGGCGGGTCGAGGTTGATCTCGATCACCCCCGGTGCCCGGTTCGTCGGCATCGCGGAGACGATTTGCGGCAGGACCGTGCGTTCGACGCCGAGCGGGATGAGAGGCGCAGCCGCGGTAGCCGGGCCGGTCGGTGTCGCCTGCGCCGTCGGGGAGGCATAGACATTGGCCGCGGCCTGTGCATCGCCGGTCGCTGCGCGTGCCGCAAGGAACTGGCCCGTATGATCCTCGGCTGTTCGCGGTCCCGGTGCGGGGGTCTGAAGGCGTGGAAATTCTTCTGCCGGGTCCGGCAGGGGAACGCCGTCACGCGGAACCGCGCCCTCGGGTGTTGCTGCCCGGGTATCGATCGCAGGGCGGGTGTCGCTTCGGGCGGTGGTTGCCGGATTGATGTTGGCCTGCGCCAGGTTTGACTGCTCTTGCGCGCTGGGCGGAACAACTGGTGTCGGGGCTGCGGCGGATCCCGTCGCCGGAGCTATCGGGGCCGCGTCGCGCGCAGGGGCGGGCAGCGATGGCTCTGCAGACCTGACCGGGGCATCAGCAGCGCGTGGGCTTTGCTGCGTTTCTGTCGTTGAGGGCGTGGGCAGCGCGGCGTTCGTCGCCGGATCGGCGCCTGACCTCGCGGTCGGCTGTGCCGTCGTGGCAGAGGCTGCGGTAACGGCCACATTTGCGTTCGGCACCGGATTGCCCGCTGATTCGGAGCTTACACCGGCCACGTTTGCAACCGTATGATTTGGTGCTGACTGCTGTTCGATGGTCGCAGCGACGATCTGGGTTGGCTGAGCGACCGGTTGCGCCGAGGACGGGTTCGGAGCCGGGTTCGGACCGGTGGATTGCGCCCCCCTCTTGGCGTCGACTGCAGTTGCCGCATTGAGCACGGCGACCTGCGCACGTGTCACTGCCGCTTCTTCCGGCGCATTCGAGGTTACGATCAGTGGATTGCCGCCGAGAGTTGCGGCTCCCGTTGTCACGTCTGCGGACGCTCCCTCGCCATTGGCGGCCTCCGGCGGCACCCCATCCGCCGCCCCTTCATCCGATGGCGGCGCGGCCGATGCCGCCGTACCCGTGCCGCCGGCCGGAGGGGCGTCTTCGCCCTGGGCGGCTTTGGCGGTCTTCGGTTCTGCATTTTTGACCAGTGCGCCGAATGAGCCGGTCTGATCACCCGCATCGGCAGTCACTTCGCCGTCCCGGGTCGTCTGACTGCCGGAATCACGCGCAGGCCGCGCCGGGGGCGGCGCCGTCATCAACTCTGTCAGGTTCATCGAAACCCCTTTCTGCGGTTTGCGCGGACCGTAGTCGGGAAGCCTTACTGATTTTTTACGATGATCGCTTTTGTCTGGGGCACCTCAGAAAGGGTCAGTCATGTCGATAGAAGTACCATCCATCGCCGGGTTCGCTGGCACCGGTTTGTCGGGAACAGGTCTTTCGGGAACAAGGCTGTCGGGCGCAGGGCTTGCCCGGCCCGATCTTCCCAGCGTCGGCCAAACCGAGCTGGGTGCGGCCCGGGATGCCCTTAAATCAGGCGAGCCCGATGCGTTGCGCCGGGCGTCAGAGGCGTTTGAAGTCGCGTTCCTGTCAGAAATGCTGCGCCACAGCGGGGTGGGTGCGACGCCGGAGGGGTTTGGCGGCGGGCCGGGCGAAGACGCGTTCTCGGGCTTCCTGCTGAGGGAGTACGCGACCGAGATTGCCAAGAGCGGCAAGCTGGGCATTGCCGAGCAGGTCTTTGCTTCGCTGTCAGAAGCGCAGCCACAGGACGGAGACGAGGCATGATTGACCAGATGATGACGCAGGCGGCGGATGACGTCATGGATCAGATCCGCACCGGCCTTGCCCTGCTGGAGGAGGAGCGGTCGGCCTTCCTGACCGGTGCTTACGGCGAGATTGCCGGGATCTGCGCCCGAAAGGGGGCGCTGTTGGACAAGTTGGAGCCGACGATCCGAATGGCCCCGCGAAACGCTGAAATTCTCGCTTTGCTGAACCGGTTGATCCAGGAGAGCCGCCGGAACGAGCAGATCATCGAGGCTGCGCGTCAGGGGCTTGCGCAGGCGCGTCGCCGGGTCGGGGCGATCCGCAAAGCCGAGGGCGGCGCTGTCGCCTATGCCGAAGACGGCACGACGATTGCGTGCGCTGGCGATTCAATCACAGAAGAAAAGTCGGCTTGAAAGAAATACCTGCCGAATTGACGACAACATTTCAGCCGTGTCCCCAAACGGGGCAGTTCATTTTACGGCTTGCTAATTGAACGATGCGTAGATTTGCGGCGTGGGCATGATTGCCGTGCCTGCCCCGGAAGCAAAAAGCTGGGCCTTTGTCAGAAGACAAGTTCCATCGCAGGCGGACGAAGCCTGCATTGTCCTGAACCTCAGGATCGAATGAAAATTGCGGCGCCGAAGCGTCGCAAAAGAAAGGAATGATGTCATGGTCGCTAGTATTCTGACGAACACTTCGGCAATGGTCGCGTTGCAGAACCTGCGCTCGACCAATAGCTCTTTGGCTGAGGTGAACAGCCAGATCTCTACCGGTAAGAAAGTCGCAAACGCCAAGGATAACGCGGCTGTCTTCGCGATCTCTCGCGTCATTGAGTCAGATATTTCGGGTTTCAACTCGTTGTCTGAATCGCTTTCGCTGGGTCAGGCGACGACGGGCGTTGCGGCGAACGGTGCCAACCAGATCGGTAACCTGCTGGGCGAGATCAAGCAGCGTATCGTTCTGGCCAACGAAGACAACGTTGACCGGACCGCTCTGCAGAACGAAATCGTGTCGCTGCGTGATCAGATCACTTCGATCGTCGGTTCAGCCCAGTTGAACGGTCTGAATCTGCTTGATGGGTCGCAGACTGCGTTCAACGTCCTGTCATCGCTGAGCCGTGATGCGACTGGTAACGTGACGACCGGCACAGTGGACCTGAACACTGCCACCACGAACCTGAGCGCCGTCGGCGGTTTGGATGTCAACGGTGTCACGGCGACGGGTGATGCTGCCGGTACCGACCAAAGTGCTACGTCCGGTGGTTTTGACAACACTGGCTTCCAGGTCGTCGCAACGACTGCCACGTATTCGATTGACATCGATAACATCCAAGGTGGTGGTGTCGCACTTGATCCGAACGACAGCGGGAACACCGCTGATCCGACGGCAGCGGGCTTGCTGGGCGGTGACCGTGTTGAAGTGACCGTTGGGTCGGTTACCGCAGCCTATACTGTTCGGGTTGGTGACGCCGACGCTGACGTAGCTGCCGGCCTGCGGACGGCGCTTATCGACGCCGGGATCGACCAGACTGACTTCACTGTTGTCACGAATGGTACTGCACTGGACATCACCAACAACGGTACGTTGGAAGTTCGGGTCGATAATAGCTCCAGTCGTGGAACAGGTGGTCTTGCGGCACTGTCTTCTGTCGATGTCAGCACTGCCGGTGGCGCATCGACTGCGTTGGGCACCATCGAAAGCCTGATCCAAAACGCGACTGACGCTGAAGCGGCTATCGGTACGGTTCAGACTCGTCTGGAAATCCAGGCCGAGTTCACGACCAGCCTGATCGACAGCTTCAAGCAGGGTGTTGGTGCGCTGGTCGATGCTGATCTGGAAGAGGCTTCTGCCCGTCTGCAGTCCCTGCAGGTGCAGCAGCAGCTGGGCATTCAGGCTCTGTCGATCGCCAACCAGGCGCCGCAGAACATCCTGGCGCTGTTCCGATAAGCGAAGCAATCCGGTCGGGGCGGTGACAGCCGCCCCGGCTGACCTTCGGACTTGAATGTCCTGAAAAGAGCGGCCCGGAAAGGGACACCATGAGCGCTTACCCGGCATTGCAGACTGGATACATGGGCGGTTCGCGGGCGATGGGAACGCCCCGCGAGATCGAGTACCATCTGTTCAGCCAAGTGACCGGGCGGCTGCGTCAGACCAGTCAGGACGGTGTTCCGTTTTCCGAGTTGGCCGAGGCACTTGTCGACAATCAGACGCTGTGGCGGACGATTGCGACGGATGTCGCAGACGAGAGCAACGGCTTGCCAGAGAAGCTGCGGGCACAGTTGTTCTATCTTTTTGAATTCACCAACGCGCACACCAGCAAGGTCCTGCAGCGTCAAGCGGACGTGACCCCTTTGATCGAAGTGAACACCACGATCATGGGAGGGCTGCGGCCCGTTAACCCCGGAAAGGGATCAGACTGATGCCTGGCCTGATTCTCAAGCTACGGGCGCACGAGCAGATCCTCGTGAACGGCGTTGTCATGCAAAACGGCGACCGGAACGCCCGGCTGATCATCAAGACCCCGGACGCGAAGATCCTGCGTCTGCGGGACGCCATTCACCCGGAAGATGCTGTGACCCCGGTAAAGCGGGTCTGCTACATCGCGCAGCTGGCCGTTGCCGGTGAGACGGATCTGGACGAGGCCGCGGAACAACTGACGATGGGCGTGCGCCAGTTGAGTGACGCGCTGGACGGCATCGAAGGCACCGAGTCGCTGGCTGAAGCCCTGAGGATGCTGGACGACCGCAA
This sequence comes from Pseudomonadota bacterium, assembly GCA_039026295.1. Taxonomy (GTDB): domain Bacteria; phylum Pseudomonadota; class Alphaproteobacteria; order Rhodobacterales; family Rhodobacteraceae; genus Thermohalobaculum. The sequence goes on from JBCCMP010000070.1 coordinate 11,305, forward strand.
CTTCTATGGCGTGCTGCGTGCTTTGCGCAAATTGCTGCCGATTGAGGAAAGCCTGCTGGCACAAAGTGAGGTGCCGGTTCCGCAACAGCATCGGTTGCAGTAATGCCGATCCCTCCGGCGATCCCGTTCGGCGGCCTGGTCGGCTTCAACTTTCTGGAGCGGACCCTGTCCGCCCAGCAGACAACGTTCAATTCCAGCCCCGACATCGAACGTGAGGTCGAGTACTTCCAGACCAATGCGGCGAATGTCACGACCGTCGATCAGTTGATCGGTGACAGGCGGTTGCTGAACGTCGTTCTGACTGCCTTCGGTCTGCAGGATGACCTGAACAAAGGAGCCTTCGTCCGGAAGGTCATCGAGGAAGGCACGCTGGCCAGCGACGCGTTCGCGAACCGGCTGGTGGACCCGGCCTACCGCGAAATGGCCAACTTTCTGGGGTTCGGCGATGTCGGCGGGACGCTGATCTTCGAAAGCACCCGGACGGAAATTGTCGATCGGTTTCGCACCCAGAGTTTCGAACTGGCTGTGGGTGAACAGGACCTTGATCTGCGGCTGGGTCTGAACTTCAAGCGCGAGGCGGTGGAGATCGCCAGCAGCGCGGCGAACGAGCAGAACATGTGGCTGCGCCTGCTCGGGTCCCAGCCGATCCGGCAGGTCATTGAGGGCGCGCTGTTCCTGCCGACCAATTTTGCGCTGATCGACCTGGATCAACAGGTCGAGGAAGTCCAAAGGCGGGCGAGCCAGATTTTCGGATCAAGCGATCCGTCGATCTTTGCGGATCCGGCCAATATTGACCGCTTCGTCGACCGTTTTCTGCTGCGCCAGCAGACCCTCGGCGGTGGCGGCCTTGGGACTGGTCCGGGAAGCACGGCTCTGACCTTGCTTCAGTCCGGCGGTCTGGGGGCAGGCGCGCAGGAAAATCTTTTCGCGTCCAACTTCCTATAGGTCTGCCTGCCTTTGGGCGTTGCTTCCTTTCGGCCCAACTTCATTGCTTGGTTTCTCACGCCGACGGTGGGAAATCTGTTCTGATCTGCGCCAAGAGCTGGTCGCGGGTCTGACGGTAGGCATCGAGTTTTTCTTCTCGCCTCTCGCCCAGGCCCGTTGGGTCGAGGGTTGGCCAGTAGACGACATCGACATGGAATTCCCGCGTGTATTCGAGAGCCCGGCGCTGGGCGCCCGGGGACAAGGCGATGATCTGGTCATAGGCGTCGATGTCGTCGCCCCAGTTTTCCATGTCGGAGAAGCTTCGAGCGCGATGCCGGGCGATGTCGATCCCCATCTCCGCCGCGACCGCAACCATGAAGCCGTCCACGTCCAGATCATTGAAAACGCCGGCTGACTGGACATAGATCCGTGTGCCGTGGAGGTTTTTCAGGATCCCCTCGGCCATCGGAGAGCGCACGGAATTGTGGTCGCAACAAAAGAGAACTGAGCCGGGCAGGCTCACGCGAAATGCGCCTTAAGAGTGGTCGTGACAGCGTGCGGCACCTGATCTAGCCGCGGAACTGCAGCGCGCAGACCACGGTGAACAGGCGCCTTGCGGTTTCAGAATCGGTCACGATCCGACCGTCGAGGCGTTCTTTCAGGATGTCCGCCCCTTCATTGTGCAGCCCGCGCCGCCCCATATCGATGGCCTCGATCTTCGATGGCGGCAGTTTCTTCACGGCATCGAAATATTGCTCGCAGATCGCGAAATAGTCCTTGATGATCCCGCGGAGCGGGGACAGCGAGAGATGAAGTTCGCTGACCGGCTGATCATCCTCGGTCCTGATGTCCATCATCAGCATGCGTTCGGCCATGCCGATGCCCAGTTTGTAGGGGCCGCCCGGCAGGTCCTGACCGTCGCGGGCGACGGGTTTGAACCGGTTGCTTTCCGTCAGGTCGAAGACCGCGACATCGAGTTCCTGCTGGATCTCGGGCGTACGTGCGCGGGGTCGATCCTCGATCAGCGAGACCCGCGACAGCCGGTCGGAGAATGTAAAATCGCTCAATTCAACCGCTCCAGTCTTTTCACAACGGACAGGCCATGCGCCTCGAGCCCTTCCGCCCTGGCAAGTTCGACCGCCGCGGGCCCAACCGACTTCAGTGCGGCCGGGGTCATGGCGGAGAGTGTCGTGCGTTTCATGAAATCGAGCACCGAGAGCCCCGAGGAAAAGCGCGCGGATCCGGCTGTGGGCAGAACGTGGTTGGGTCCGCCGACGTAATCGCCGATTGCCTCGGGCGTGTGGGCACCGAGGAAGATCGCCCCTGCGTGGCGGATATCGGCGGCGACGGCGTCCGGGTCCGCGGTCAGAATTTCGAGATGTTCGGGCGCTATCCGGTTGGAGAGGCTTGCTGCCTCTGCCATGTCCGCAACAGTGATGATCGCCCCGAAATCTCGCCAGCTGGCGGCAGCGATGTCGCGCCTGTCGAGGCTTTTCAAGAGCGCGTCCACGGCGCGGGCTGTCGACCCGGCGAGCGCGGCATCATCAGTGATCAGGATCGATTGCGCGGTCTCGTCATGCTCGGCCTGCGCCATCAGATCCATGGCCACCCAGTCCGGGTCGGCTGTCTTATCGGCAATCACCAGCACTTCGGACGGCCCGGCGATCATGTCGATGCCGACCGTGCCGTAAACCATGCGTTTGGCCGATGCGACATATGCGTTTCCGGGCCCCGTGATCTTGTCGACCTTGGGGATCGGCCCGGCGCCATAGGCCATGGCGGCGACGGCCTGCGCGCCGCCAACGCGGAAGATCCGGTCGACCCCTGCGATGCGCGCTGCCAGCAGAACCAGGGGATTGATCTGGCCATCCGGCGTCGGCGCACAGATCACCAGTTCGCGAACACCGGCAACGCGGGCCGGAACAGCGTTCATCAAGACGGAAGAGGGATAGCTGGCAAGCCCGCCCGGCACGTAGAGGCCGGCCCGGTCGACCGCGGTCCAACGCCAGCCAAGGCGTGCACCGGTTTCGTCCGTCCAGTCGGCATCCTCGGGCAGCTGCCTGCTGTGATAGGCCTGGATGCGATCCGCAGCTTTCTGCAGGGCTGCGGCCTGATCGGCCGGTATTGCAGTGATGGCCCGGTCTATCTCTGCCGGTGAAACCTCGATGCTTTGCGCATCGGCCTGAAAATGATCCAAGCGCTGCGTGAGGTCGAGGACGGCATCTATCCCGCGCGACCGGACATCGGCGATGATCTCGGCCACGGCCGTGTCCACATTGGCTTCAGCCGACCGCTTAAGCTCGAGAAATGCATCGAAGGCCTGGGGAAACCCTGGATCCTGTGCATCAAGAATGTGCGCCATAGTCGTTTCGGCCCTTTATCTGACCGCGCTGTCATAGGGGGGGGCGTTGACGGAGGCAAGCGCCCGTCACGGCGTGGCATAGGGTCCGAAATTTCCAGCGGTTTATCCCGTTTAACGGGTTCACAATCCTTGCGATCGCTTTAACGTACCGTCGGGACTTCGCGTGCGCCGCGTAGGAAGATTGTGACGTCGCCGGGGTGGCGGTCTTCCAGGGGATATGAGGGTACAAGATCTGGAGGGTCTTCCATGTGCGGGTTCTGTACAGCTGCCGGCGATTCCGGGCCCGGATGCGGACCAGGCCTTGGGACGCTGCGCGCGGAATTCACCCAGCCGCTGAGCACCCCGGACATCGCCCAGAATATTCCCGGCGACGAGACCTCGGATGCAACCATTGCGGTCGGTGAGACCGTCAACGAGACGCTGGAGGTCCGCAATGACGACGATTGGTTCGCCATAACGCTGTCAGAGAACCAGACGATCCAGATCGACGTTGCCGGCACAGGCGGTAACGCGCTCTTTGATCCGATCATCCGGATTTACGATCAGAACGGGTCGCTGGTCAGATATTTTGATGACGGCGAAGGGCCATCCTCTTCGCACATCTGGACTGCCTTGGCCGATGGGCAATACTTCATATCCGTCCGCAGCTATGCCGCGCTTTATTCCGGTGACTACGCCTTGTCGGTCTCGGCTGCCGCACCGCCGCCGCCGTCATCATTGGTGGACGTGGTCCGGGGCAATACCTCGTTGAACCAGAGCGCGCCGATCCAGGTCTATTTCGCAGAGACCGGTGATACTTATTCCTTCGATGGCACGACCTATTCCGCGAGCGGGTTCAATGCCTACGAAGAAGCCCAGTTGATGTCGATCTTCACAGGTCTGTCAGAGTTCACCACTTTGCAGTTCCAAAAGACGACGAACCGTGCGGCAGCAGATCTGGAATGGGGCACGGCGACGCTGCCGTCGTCGTCGCAAGGGACTTTGCTGGGTTTCTTCTTTTTTCCGTCGTTCGGGGGAAACGGCGGTTACGGGCTGTTGAACAACAACTTCTCTGGCTGGAGTTCGGCCCCCGGTGGGGGGATGGACACCGGCGGCTTCATGTATGATGTGTCGATCCATGAACTGGGTCATGGTCTGGGGCTGGGGCACACCCACGATACCGGGAATGGCAGCACGGTCATGCCCGGTGTCGCTG
>JBCCMP010000071.1:0-15756 GCA_039026295.1 Pseudomonadota bacterium
TAAACACCGCCCGGCCCATTACACCACTTCACAAAAAAAAAACGCGACCCGGCTGGGTCGCTTTTTTCATGGCATAGAACAGTAGTCCGGTAGAGCGTTTACTCCGCAGCGACGTCTGCACTGCTTTCGGACTTCCCGGTCGGTACCGGACCGCGCGTGCTCGATTCGCCCAGCGGGTCTTCCTGACGTTGGACCGAGCCCTCAAAGTGAGCGCCGCTCTCGATCGCAATGGTCTTGTGGACGATGTCGCCCTCGACCTTTGCGGATGACGTCAGGCGGACTTTCAAACCGCGAACACGTCCGATCACGCGGCCATTCACGACCACGTCGTCGGCAATGACTTCGCCGCGGATCGTCGCGCTCTCACCGACCGTCAGCAGATGCGCACGCACATCGCCTTCGATTGTGCCCTCGATCTGAATGTCGCCGGAAGAGGTGACATTACCCTTGATGTTCAGGTCGCTTGAAAGAAGCGACGGCGATGGCTTTGGCTTCGCCTGGAAGGACGGTGACGCCGCCGCGGCCCCGCCGCCTGCAGCCGCTGCAGGTGTCGCTGCCGCGCCCTTGTCTGCCGAGGATGCCGAGCCGCCTGCCGCAGCCGTTGCCGCAGGCTTCTCTGACGGGTTGGTTTCGTTGATTTTGCTCTTAGAGAACATTTCGTGCAGCCCTTATGAATTTGGTCGGGTTGACAGGTTTACCATCGATACGCACTTCGTAGTGCAGGTGGCTGCCCGTACTGCGGCCGGTGCTACCCATATCCGCGATACGTTGCCCCCGTTCCACGCGCTGACCGACTTTGACTCGACTCTTGCTCAAGTGAGCATAGACGGTTTCGAACCCAAAGGCATGTCGAATCTTGACAACGATACCATATCCGCGCTGACGACCCGAAAAACTCACGACGCCGTCGGCAGTGGTGTAAATCGGCGTCCCGCGCGGGGCCGCGAAATCCACTCCGTTGTGCATCCTGTAGGTGCGCCGGAACGGATCGCGCCGTGGTCCGAAGCCGGAGGTCAGCTCCGCCCCGCGCGTCGGCATGCCGAAGGGAAGCCGGTTTATGGCGACGCGCATCAGGCTCATGCGTTCAAGATCGGTCATCAGCGCGGCAACGCGTTTGCCGTCTTCCTCTGACGGGGGCGGCGGCACGATCGCGGCATCGTCGCCGTCCGTCACGGGGCCGCCGCCACGCCCCGTATAGTCGCGGCGCGTTTGCTTCAGGATCGACTCCAGATTGATGTCCGATCCGACAAACAACTTATCCAGCGATGAAAGCGAGGTGCGTGTCGCCCCCTCCAGCTGCGCCAGCAGAGTCTCCTGCCGCACCTCCCACTGCGTGATTTCGTTCTCAAGCACGGCGACCCGCTGATCCAGCGTGTCAGCGCGGTTCGACGCATCGTCGCGTTCGCTGATCACGCCTTCCATGATCTCGGAGAAGGTCGTGAGCGTCGTCGCGGTCGTCTCTTTCTTGCGCTCGGTCTCCGCCAACGAGAGACGCAGTCGGATGACGTCCTCGTTGAGGACATTGATCTCCTGCTGCGCCTTGTGCCGCGCGGCAACCAGTGTTTCGAACTCGTTCCGCAGTCCCGTAAGTTCGGCCTCGGCGGTCTGCAGGCGCGTCGCGGTGTCGACGAGGATCCGCTGCTTTGCGCTCAACTCGACCGTCACGGCATCACCGCGGGCGTTCGAGCGGTTCAGCTCCTGTTCCAATAAAAGCTGCCGCTCCCTCAGCGCAGCCAGTTTGATCTCGTAGGCTTCCTGAGACGCTTCAAGCCGGTTCTCCGCCGTCCGCCCGTCCATGGCGTCGCTGACGAAAACGACCGATGTCAGCGTCGTCCAGCCGAGAAATCCGGCGACGACCAGCGCAAAGCCGCCTTGCGAGATCGGGCTGAATGTCCAGTACCGGGTGCGGGCATCAGATCGGATGTAAACCCTGCGTTCTGGGAACACGCGTCCCAGAGCCTCGTTTAACGAGTAAAACCAACTGCCCGACATCGGCACTCCGTCTGTTTCTGCAGGTCTCTCGCCAGCCTCATGGCTCGAAGCATGCTTTTTTCTTTGAGATGCGCTCTTTTTGCAACTGTTACGGTTAACCCTTCTGCAGCGCAACAGTTTTCACCGCTTAACCCAAAAATTCAGATCCGTTTCATACGCATAATAGAAAAACTTACGTTGCTTTTGTATTAACCATCTCCTCATCGGCAAGCGGCCAATAAAAATCTAATGGAATGCCAGCTTCTGCACGTTTTTCGTCATTAAATGGTGGCTTCAGGCTGCCTGGGAAATATCGCCGCACCATCGCATGAAAACGATCCTTGGGATCGGCGTTGTCACGCCCGCACAGAAAATGGAACCATTTCGACCCGTAGGCGACATGACCGACTTCTTCGGCATAAATCGTCTTCAGCGCCGCAACGCTGTCCAGGTCGTCCGCTTTCTCGAACAGGGCGATCATCCCCGGGGTGACATCCAGTCCCCGCGCTTCAAGAACCATCGGCACAACCGCAAGTCGCCCGGGAAGATCACCGGCCGTCTCGGCGGCGGCCCGCCACATGCCAGCGTGGGCGTCGAACTCACCGTACCCGGATCCCAATGCACTCAGACGGTCTGACAATAGTCCGAAATGCTTTGATTCCTCGTCCGCGGCCCGTACCCAATCGTCGTAAAATCCAGGCGGCATCGCGACATGACCGAAGCGTGCGATGATATCCCAATGCAGGTCCACCGCGTTCAATTCGATGTGGGCGATTGCGTGCAGCATTGCCGTGCGGCCAGCAGCGCTGCCGCCGCGCCGCCTCGGCATCTCACGCGGCTCTTTGAGCATCGGTCGCTCCGGGCGCGCCGGAAAGTCAGGCGGGGATGCCGTTCCGACCGGCCCAAGCCCGCCGTCCGCCCTCAGACCGCGCCAGGCCGACGCGGTCCTCCGGCTCAAATCCGTCTTTTCCCAAGGATCGGATGTGCGAAGGACGCGCTCTGCGGCAGCCGCAAGCCCGCCCTCCAAGGGATCGGTCAAAGTGCCTTGACTGCGTCCAGAACCTCTTCGACATGACCCGGTACTTTGACTTTGCGCCAAACCTTCCGGACGACCCCCTTGCCATCGATCAGGAAGGTCGACCGCTCGATCCCCATGCTCTTTTTGCCGTACATGTTTTTTTCGACCCAGGATCCCAGCGCCTCGATCAGGCTGCCGTCCTCGTCCGACAACAGGGTAACACCAAGGTCATGCTTGGCGATGAATTTGTCGTGCTTGGCCACCGTATCTTTTGACAGTCCCACAACCTCGGCTCCCGCAGCCTTAAAATCGGCGAGGGCTTCCGTGAAACCTACCGCTTCTTTCGTGCAGCCCGGCGTATCGTCCCGCGGATAGAGATAAAGCACCAGCGCCTTGCCCTTGAAATCGGACAGAGACACAGTTTTGCCGCCATCGGCAGGCAGTGAAAAGTCTGGGGCAGCAGCGCCTGCTTCAAGCGTCGACATAGGTTTCTCCTGGATCAGAAAATAGTTAGATCGCCGGGGCTTGCATCCCGACTGCTTGAGCGCGAAAGTAGTGCCAGATCACAGGCTGGCAAGGTGGGGGGACCAGCCGTCCGCAACGCGGAACGGACACACCGGGAATGGCTTTCAGACGCACGGCGCGCAAGACCACCTCGCACGGCTTCGTGGGGTCAATACGTTGGTGCGTGCACGGTGTCTTCTGGCTGACCACGCGCCTTGTGCTGTCCAGCATTGTCGTCACAGGCCTGGCGCTCGCTGTTCTTTATCTACGCCTGCTGCAGGGGCCAATAGCCCTGCCTGCCCTTGGCCAGATGGTCATCGAAGCGGCAAACGCCGAGGCGGGCGGCAAGAAAATCCACGCAGCCGAGATGGTCTTCGATCTTGGCGACCACAAGACGCCGACAGGGCTTGAGTTTCGCGATGTACGGATCGACTCGGCAAACGGTGACGCACTTTTCGCCGCGCCCAGTGTCCGGGCCGGTTTCCGCTTTGCGGATCTGGTGCGTGGGCGTGTCCGCCTGCAGCGCCTCACGCTTCTCGAGGCAGATCTGCAGGTTGTGCGCGCTGAAGACGGCAGGTTGCGCCTTGGGCTGAACGAGGGTGCCGGCATTTTGCTTGAAGCCTCGACAGGCACAGACAGCCCGGAACCTGGTGGAGAGAGTTGGGCCGAACTCTTCGATAGCTTTGTCGGGGATGCGCCGCCGATCCCACAACTCGAAGCTCTGGAGCAGGTTGCCATTCTCGGCACCAACATCGCCTACTCGGACCGTCAGAACGGCGGCCAATGGCGGGCGGACGGGGCAGACCTTGTTCTGAAGCGCGACAAGACCGGTGCCCGCGCAGTGCTGGAGGTCGACGAGTTCAATGATGCGACCGCCGGCCTGTTCCGCTTTGTCGCGGACCGGCGGACGGGATCCGGAACGACCACGTTTCAAGGCCAGTTCGGACAGGTCGATCCGTCCGCACTGGCCCGAACGCTGCCGGTGCTCAGCGCCCTGACCGGTGTCAAAACCGTCATCGAAGGCAGATTCAGCGGCGAAGTCGGGCGTGAAGGCGAAATCTCGCCCATCCAGGCAATTCTGATTTCCGAAGGTGGAAGCGTCGAACTCGCGGGCGAGCCACGGCCATTCGAGATGGCCATGCTGCGTTTGGGCATCGACCCCGCACGAAAAGAGGTTCGATTGGATGATGCCCTGTTGATCGCGCCTGATGTCGAGGCGCGGTTGGGCGGCATCCTTGGACTTTCGCTTGGGTCAGACGGCCGGGTACGGGCGGTCCGTGGTCAGGTTGATCTCGCGTTTCTCAACATCCCGCTGCCAGACGTTCTGGCGGTGCCACTGGTCGTTGAGGACGGCCAGTTGCTGGTCGACTGGCGCCCGGATAATGAACGATTGGACGTGGCGGAAAGCTGGGTTCGCAGCGGCGACGATGTCTTCCACCTGACAGGCCGGGTCGGCTCACTGAACGACGAGCTTCAGGTTGATCTAAGGGCCGAAGCGGTCGGTCTGGATGTCGGTGGTCTCTTGGACAGATGGCCCCTGACGGCCGCGAAGAATGCCCGCGACTGGACACGCCGAAATATCTCTTCTGCGCGCATCGATGCATTCCTCGCGCAATTCAGCATGGACGGGGATGAAACTGATCTGTCCTTGAACGTCAGCTTCAGCGAAATGACGGCAAGCTATGTGCCGGGAATGAGCCCGTTTCAGCAGGCCGCTGGCGAGATTTGGCTGGAGGAAGAGCGCATGATCCTGTCCGTCGACCGAGCGCGGGTCCTGCCTGCGCGTGGACAGGTGCTGACGGTCTCGGACTCCAACATCGAGATCACCGGCTTCAGTGCAGACGTCACCGATGCCAATGTAGCGCTGACGGCGAGCGGTCCAACGGCAGGCGTTCTGTCGCTGATCGATCAGAAGCCGCTCAATCTGGTCCAGAAACTCGGACTGGATCTTACGGGTCTGGACGGCAGTGCAGAGATATCGGCGAGCCTTAAGTTTCCGCTGATCCAGGACCTTTCAGTTGATCAGGTGGACGTTGCAACCTCCGCCGTCATTCGCGATATCCGCCTGCCGCTCGATCTGGGCCTTGGCCAGCCGATCGATGTTGCGGCAGAGCGGCTGACCATCGACGCCGATGTGAACCAGATGCGCCTTGCTGGCGCGGCAAGATTGAATGGCACGCCTGTCGATGTCGAATGGCGAGAGAATTACGCAGTAAATCCGGGCACGCGGACGCTGCTGCTGGAAGGACAGGCGACGTCCGATCTGTTGCGGGGCTTTGGTTTGGACGGGGATATGTTCGGCGGGACCGCAGGGATCGATCTGACCCTCACCCAGCAAGGCGCCGCGCCGCCGCGCTTTGATGTCACGGCAGATCTGCGCAACGCCGCGGTCACCCTCGACGCCATCGGCTGGCAGAAACCGGTCGGTGCGAGAGGACGCCTGAAGGTGAGTGGCACCGCGGGCACGCCGATCGCGCTCGAGTCCGTTGCGCTGGATACCGACAGCTTATCAGCCCGCGGGACAATCTCCCTTGATGACGACGGAGAGCTGAGATCTGCAGCGCTCGAAAGAGTGCGTATTCCTGGCCAACTTGACGCGGCGGTGACAATCGGTCGAGGGCCGGATGGTGTCCAGGAAATCGCTCTGGATGGGCGGCTGCTGGACGTCAGTGATCTGGAAGACAGCGGTGGCGGTGCGGCCAGTCCGATCCGGGCCACGCTCAATCTGGACGAACTGCGTCTGACGCGAAAACTGGCCCTTTCCTCTGCGCGCGGCACCGTTGCCAGGCTGTCGGATGGCAGTCTGAAGGGGCGGATGTCCGGCACACTTGGTCCGGTTGCCCCTGTCGAGTTGTCGCTCGAACTTGGCCCGGACGGAAATGGCGACCTGGTGCTGACCAGTTCCAATGCGGGCGCTGCGCTGCGCGCGGCGGATATCTACCGGGATGCGCGGGGCGGCAGTCTGGCGTTGAACGCGCGGATAGAGGGGGGCGAAGGCGGCGGCATCGAGGGGACGGCCCGCATCGAAGACGTGACCGTTCGATCTCAGGCGACGTTCCGCGACGTGCTGGAAGATGGCGGGCTGAACGACGCGGGCGCCGAAGTGGCGGATGACGGGATCGGCTTTCGCAAGGTCTGGATCCCCTTCAAATATCAGGGCGGCGTCGTCGAGATCTCGGAGGCGCTGGCGGTAAGCCCCGCGTTGGGGCTGAAGCTCACCGGCACGCTGAACGAAGAAACAGAACGGCTCGACCTGGCCGGGGTTCTCTCGCCCGCTTACGGCGTCACCGGCGCGCTCAACGATATCCCGCTGATCGGTGCGATACTGGGGGGCGAAGGTGAAGGCGTCTTCGGCATGACCTTCACGCTCAGCGGCGCGATGCGCGACCCGGATCTGACCGTGAACCCGCTGTCCCTTCTGGCCCCGGGAATTCTGCGCAAGGTCTTCAGCGGCGCTGGCGTTCCCGATGCGGAAGCCGAGGCAATCGATGAACGATTCCGACGGCAGCAGGACTGAAACTGCTTAACCGGCACCAGCCTCGGCAAGGGCGATCACGTCAGCCGGCGACAGGCCTGCCTTTCGGTAAGAGGCAATTGCGCGCGAATCGTCACGTTTTGCGAGGCGCTTGCCATCCTCGTCCCGCACCAGCTTGTGGTGGCGGTAAGTCGGCGCGGGCAGGTCAAGCAGCGCTTGCAGAACCCGGTGGATCGGCGTTGCGCCGAATAAGTCCTGGCCGCGTGTCACATGGGTGACCCCCTGGAAGGCATCATCGATGACGACGGCCAGGTGATAGGCAACGGCGCCGTCGCGTCTGGCCAGAACAACGTCGCCGGTTCCGCCGACGACCTGATCCAAATCAAGCGCGACATCTTCTGGCATGCCCGAGGCAGTGGCGGACAATTCGTGAAAAGAAAGCGTTGCCGCGGACAGGCGTTCCAGCGCGGCAGCCATGTTCAACCGTATCGCAAAGGGCTCGTCCGCGGCCCGGTTCCGGCCGCGGCATGTGCCGGGATAGACCGGTCCATCGGGCCCGGTTGCAGCCATCGCCCCCTCCTGCGGTGCCGAAATGGCATCGGCGATGTCGCGCCGCGTGCAGGTGCAGCGATAGGTCAGGCCTTTTGCCGCCAGTTGGGCGAGCGCGGCCGCGTAGGCATCGCCCCTGTCCGACTGCCGCAGCATGGGACCGTCCCAGTCAAGACCAAGCCAGGCAAGATCCTCGGCGATCGCGGCTTCATAGGCAGGGCGCACCCGCGATCTGTCCAGATCTTCCAGCCGGACCAGAAATCGCCCGCCAGCCGTCTTTGCCGCACGCCAGGCCATCACTGCGGAATAGGCATGACCCAGATGCAAAAGCCCGGTGGGGCTGGGGGCGAAGCGTTCAACGACCAAACTGTCAGGCGTCTGATGCGGCCTGGATGATCGGCAGGAAGTCGGCGGCTTTCAGCGAGGCACCGCCCACCAGGCCACCATCCACGTTCGGGACGGCGAATATCTCTGCCGCATTCCCCGGTTTCACCGATCCGCCGTAAAGCAGCCGAATGCCCTCTCCTGCTCCGGGAAAGGTCTCGACCAGCTTTGCATGCAGCGCATCGTGCATCTCGCCGATGTCATCCAGCGACGGGGTGCGTCCGGTTCCGATCGCCCAGACCGGCTCGTAGGCAACGACGGTGTTCGCGGCAGTTGCGCCTGCAGGCACCGATCCTGCCACCTGACCCGTGACCACGGCGACGGCATCTCCTGCATCGCGCTCCGCTTCGGTTTCGCCGACGCAAATGATCGCAATCAGCCCGGCGCGCCAGGCGGCCTCTGCTTTGGCCCGGACCATCTCGTCTGTCTCGCCGTGGTCAGCCCGCCGCTCGGAATGGCCGACGATGATTGCCGCGCCGCCTGCATCCTTGATCATCTCCGCCGACACATCCCCGGTATGCGCGCCGCTTGCCGCGGCATGGCAATCCTGCGCCCCGATCTGAACCGGTGCCCCCGCAGCGCTGTCGGCAAGGGCCGCCAGAACGGTCATGGGCGGGCAGATCAGCACGTCGCAGTTCGGGGCGCCGACGCTCTGAAGCATCCGCTCAAGCTCGGCTGCCGAGGCTTTCGTGCCGTTCATTTTCCAGTTTCCGGCGGCAAGTTTGCGACGGGACATGCAGCTTCCTTTTGCAACTGATCGCGTGCGGGCGGATCTCAGGCGGGCGGCGCCAGTATGAACGCCCCGAGCGCTCCAAGGATGCCGAGGCCTATCACGCCCGCGAGCACGCGAAAATAGATCTCTGCCCGAAAATGACGCGTGTCGAATTCGATCCGGCAGTCAGTTTCCGGCGTGACATAAATCCGGTAGTCCGCATCAGCAATGCCTTTGTCAAAGACGTTCCGCGCGGCCAGAGGATGGGCGCTGCGCTGCCACTCGAACCATCGGCGGCGGGCAAGTTCCACGGTTCCTTGTGGCATGGAGCCATCGGCAGCCTCGGCACGAAACCGCACTTCGCCGGGGATCGAACTGGAGAAGAGCCAGAGCACCCTGCGCTTTTCACCGGCCTTGAGGTGAAAGACCTTAGCCATTTCCGGGCGCGGACGACGCGGTTGCCTTTGCCTTCCGCGCAGCCTTGCGCGCCTTGGCGGCAGCTTTCTCCGCGGCCGCTTTCTGCGCCGGAACAAGCGATCTGCGTGCCCAGTCCGCAGCTTCGTCAGGGTCATCCATGGCGCTGTCCGGCAACGTCCAGTATGGCATGGCGACCGGACCACGTTTTTCATTCGAATAGATCCACTGTTCGGACCCAGCGTCTTCATAGGCCGGACCCAGCGCCTCGTCACCGCGCATCATCAGCGTCTCGCCGCCCAGAACGATCGCGAAACAGGCGTCCCCGACATAGAGCCCGGCGCCGCCGAACATGCGCTTGATCTCGATCCGGCCGGCTCCGGCGAAAAGGTCTTGCAGTTGTTCCTTGTATTCGCTCGTAAGCGCCATTTTGTCCCCCGGGCTGCAACCAGTGGAAGCCTTCACGCGGACCAGCCTACCGGGAAACTTTCAGCGTCGCAAAGCTGAAGGGACGCTTTCAGCCGCCCAGAAAGTCCCAGGCCGTCCACCCGATTGCCACTGCCATCGCGACCCCGCCCGCCAGAAACATCCAGTCCGAGCCCGGCTTTTCAATTCGCCGAAAGGTGATTGCCGTGTCGGCCTCGGGAATGATGGCCAGGGTCTTCAAACCGGTTGCGTCCAGGCGGTTGTCCTCTGCCAGATCTGCCGTGCGGGGCAGATCCTCGCCCAGATCAATTTCGATCCGCCCACGCGGTGTGCCGGAAAGGGTCGATGCCCGGAACCAGATCTCCGGCACCGCCTCGTCGCCGATAAGGATAACCGTCCGCTCGCCTGCCCGGGCAAGCTGCGTCGTCGGCGCCCGCCGTTTGCGGCGCATTACATGCCTTCGAACTTGATCGACTCGCCGCAGCCGCAGCTTTCGGTGACGTTCGGGTTGTTGAACACGAACCCGGATTCCAGCAGCGAAGTCTTATAGTCGATCTCGGTTCCGAACAGGAACATCTGCGCCATCGGCGCGATCATCACCCGGGCACCTTCCGTTTCGACAATCGCGTCGTGCTCGCCAATCTCGGTGGCGTGCTCCATGGTGTATTCCATGCCCGCACAGCCGCCTTTCTTGACGCCGATGCGCAATCCCTTGACCGTGTCGCTCTCCATCAGCTTGTTGATCCGCTTGATGGCGGCAGGGGTCAGGGTGACGGGATCGTTGCCGGGAACACCGAACATCTGCACTGTCTCCGAAGTTGCAAGCGCAAGGTAAGCGCTTTGGGCCGTTTCCTCAAGGGCGCGGATGTGACCGATCTTGGCGCATGCGGCCCAGTTTGTTACGCCTTCGCGCGACCATATTGACCCGGGGTTTCAGCATGTTGCGCATTATTGCTCTTCTTCCGATCTTTGTTCTCGCCGGATGTCTGACCACCAAGACACAGGTGTTCACGCTTCAGAACTCGATCCCGGCGGGCGAATCTCAGCTCTTCATGCAGGTGGTCGAGGCGTGGGAACGCCACGGCAAACCGCAGGACTCGCCGCGCGAAATCGCCGAAAAGGGGGAACGCGTGGTCGAGACGGCAGGCATCGTCATTATCCAGGAAACCAAGCGCAACGGCACTTTCGAATTCTACGCGGTCGGCATGATGGGTGATCGACCGATGGCCTGCTTTGCCCACGATGCGCAGGTCGAACCGATTGCGGCGCGCCACGGGGTCGATGTCACGATAGATCGCGACGACGACGCGGACCAGATCGCCCCGGCACCGATGCAGGCGGACGGGGACGCCGCATCGCTCTATCCGTTCATAATGGACGTCTTCGGCAGCGGCACGCTCAGCTGTTTCACGCCGCCGCACGAAGAGGCCTGAGGGTCAGATAAAGCCAAGCTCCAGCCGGGCAGCATCCGACAGCATGTCCATGCCCCAGGGCGGGTCCCAGACCAGTTCGACCTGAGCGCTTTTCACGCCGGGGACCATTTCCACCGCGTCCTGCACCCAGATCGGCATCTCGCCCGCGACAGGACAGCCCGGTGCCGTCAGAGACATGTCGATCTCGACCTCGCCTTCTTCGGCAATCCGGATGGAGTAAATCAGACCGAGTTCAAAGATATTCACCGGAATCTCGGGGTCGTGCACGGTCCGGCACGCATCGCAGATCGATTCATACAGCGGATGCTCGTCGGTCGACGGTTTGATCAGCGGCTCGCCTTCTGCAGGCGGTGTCTGGTCGTTCATGGCTCGGACCTCGCGTGGCTTGCGCCGAATATAGGCGCGCAGACGCGGATTGGAAGCGGCAATGGAAGCAGGAACAGAAGCTGGTTCAATCCCGTCCAGTGCGCCCGGAAAGCTTGCGTCGTCGGCCGCAGGCCACCATGTCTGTCGCATGGCTTGAGGTTACAGGAGCGGTCATGTCCAGGCAAAAGACGGTCGACCGGCAACGCAGGTTCTTCATTGCGGGCGCACTTGGTGCGGCGGCGACCGCAACGCCGGCGGTGCTTTGGGCCGACACAGATTTCGCGACCCGTCTCGCTCTGGCAGCAGAGGACAGGGCCAATCACCGGGTCCTCTACGATCCCAGTTATGTCTCCATCTCGTATCCGATGGGCGATGTGCCCGCGAATACCGGCGTCTGCACGGATGTCGTGATCCGCGCCTACCGCGCGGTGGGCATCGACCTTCAGGAGCGGGTGCACAGGGACATGAAGCGGAACTTTTCCAGTTATCCGAAGATCTGGGGCCTGCGCCGCCCCGACACCAATATCGACCATCGCCGCGTGCCCAATCTTGAGACATTCCTCAAACGGCAGGGCGCGGCGCTGCCGCTCTCCTCTGACCCGGCGGTCTTTCAGCCGGGCGATGTGGTGACGTGGCGTCTTCCGGACAACCGCCCTCACATGGGGATCGTCACCACGCGCAAATCGGCCGGCGGCGTCCCGCTGATCTCTCACAACATCGGTGCGGGGCCGCGGGTCGAGGACATGCTGTTCGATCTGAAGATCCACGGCCATTTCCGCTGGCACCCGCCGCGTTAGGCGCTGGCGTTTCGGGCCGGGGGCGCTAGAACGCGCCCCATGACGGACCGTTTCAGTTTTCAGATCCACGCCACCGACGGGCGCGCGCGGCATGGCACCATCCAGACGACGCGTGGACAGATCCGCACGCCCGCCTTCATGCCCGTGGGCACCGCGGCGACAGTCAAAGCGATGCTGCCCGAAAGCGTGGCAGCCACGGGCGCGGACATTCTGCTGGGCAACACGTACCACCTGATGCTGCGCCCGGGGGCCGAGCGGATCGCGCGGCTGGGCGGACTGCACAAGTTCATGAACTGGTGCGGCCCGATCCTGACCGACAGCGGCGGCTTTCAGGTGATGAGCCTGACCCAGTTGCGCAAACTCACCGAAAAAGGCGTCGAATTTGCCAGCCACATCGACGGGTCAAAACACCTGCTCAGCCCCGAGTCCTCGATGGAGATCCAGCGCAATCTCGGCTCGGACATCGTCATGTGCTTTGACGAATGCACGCCCTTTCCGGCGACCGAAGAGGTGGCCTTAAAGTCCATGCGTCTGTCCATGCGCTGGGCCGAGAGGTCGCGGGAGGCGTTCGGCGACCGCCCCGGTCACGCGCTGTTCGGCATCCAGCAGGGTTCGGTCTTTCTCGACCAGCGCGCGGAATCGGCCGAGGCATTGAGCAAGATCGGCTTCGACGGCTATGCCATCGGCGGCCTCGCGGTGGGAGAGGGGCAGGAGAAGATGTTCGAGGTGCTCGATTACGCGCCCGGCCAGCTTCCCGCCGACAAGCCGCGCTATCTGATGGGGGTAGGTAAACCCGATGATCTGGTCGGCGCGGTGCAGCGCGGGGTCGACATGTTCGACTGCGTTCTGCCGACGCGATCTGGCCGGACCGGGCAAGCCTTCACGCGCCGCGGTGTCGTCAACATCAAGAACGCCCGGCACGCGGACGACCCGCGTCCGCTGGACCCGGACTGCCTTTGCCCGTGCTGCTCCGGCTATTCGCGGGCCTATCTGCACCACGCCTTCAAGTCGAACGAGATCATCGCCTCTATGCTGCTGACCTGGCACAACCTCCACTATTATCAGGAAATCATGGCCGGGATGCGCAAGGCGATTGCAAACGGAAAACTCGATGCATTTGTCGAGCGTTTCCACGCCCAACAGGCCGAAGGTGACCTGGAGCCGCTATGACACGCGCTGCCCCGACACTTGCCGCTCCCGGCGCGCTCGCTTAGCCTCTCCGCAAAAGAGGGAGGCCTTCAGTGAAATCGATCATCATCACCGGCGCCGGGTCGGGTGTGGGGCGCGCCGCCGCCGAGGCGTGCCTGAACGCCGGCTGGGGCGTCGCGCTGCTGGGCCGCCGCGCCGAGGCGTTGGAGGAAACCGCAAAGGGCCGCGACGCGGCTCTGGTCCTGCCAACGGACGTCACGGACGAAGCCGCCGTGGAGGCTGCATTCAAGGCCACAGTCGACCGCTTCGGCCGCCTTGATGCCGTGTTCAACAATGCGGGCGCGAGTTCGCCGCCCGCAACGGCCGATGAAACGCCGGTGGAGACCTGGAGGCACGTCGTCGAGGTCAATCTGACGGCCACCTTTCTCTGCGCCCGTGCCGCCTTTGCGCAGATGCGCCTTCAGGACCCGCAGGGCGGGCGGATCATCAACAACGGCTCGATCTCCGCCCACGTCCCGCGCCCGGGCTCCGCGCCGTACACGTCGACCAAGCACGCGATTACCGGCCTGACGAAGTCGCTGTCACTGGATGGGCGCCCCTATCGGATCGCCTGCGGGCAGATCGACATCGGCAATGCCGAAACCCCGATGACCGAGCGGATGGCGGAAGGTGTCCCCCAGGCCAACGGCGAGATGGCCATCGAGGACCGCATGGACGTCGCCCATGTCGGCGAGGCCGTCCTGCAGATGGCCGAGCTGCCGCTAGAGAGCAACATCCAGTTCATGACCATCATGGCCACCAACATGCCGTTCATCGGCCGGGGGTAGGGGGATGCCCGACCTCCCCGCCAACCCCGCGGACATGATGCCGTTCTCGAAGCTGATGGGGGTTCAGGTCACATTGGCGACCAAGGACCGGGTCGAGGCCAGGCTGATCGTGCGTCCCGACCTCTGCACCGGTGGCAAGATCATGCACGGCGGTGCGGTCATGGCTTATGCCGACGCGCTGGGCGCGATCGGGGCGGTGTTGAACCTGCCCGAAGACGCCAAGGGGACAACGACGATCGAGAGCAAGACGAACTTCCTCGGGGCCAGTCCGGAAGGCGACACGATCACTGCCGTTGCGACGCCCGTGTCAGTGGGACGGCGGATATCGGTCTGGCAGACGGCGATGCATCGGTCTGACGGCAAGCAGGTGGCGCTGGTGACGCAGACGCAGTTGGTGTTGCGTTAACCGACCCTATTCCTCGCGACAGGTGGGAAGTTGCCAGTCGACATAGTCGGGCCAGTTGGTCTCGAGTGGCAGAAGTGTGCAGCCATCCCAACGGTATGTGGTGAAGCATGGGTGGTGATGGATCTTCATCCATTGCGTCTTCACCCAATCAGCCTCCCCTTCCGGTGCCTGCGCGGCTAAAGCGTTCCAGAGACACGGACTGTGATGAGTGAATACCGCCTGAAAAGTCGCCTTTGGCGATGGCGGAGACAGGTAGTCCCACATGCTGACAAAGCCGGCGGTTTCGGCGATCCAGTCGTCGAGATAGCGGTCCAGGCTTTCCTGCGTGAACCATCCATCCGCGTTCGGAAACAAGAGCATGTCAGTGCCACGCCATCCCAGTCTCCATTCCTGCGTGCTCACCGCAAAATAGATGATGCTCTCCACTCCATTTGAGGATTGGATTGGATAGTGAGCCTGCCATTCCGGCTTGAGCTTGAAACGGCACCATGCTGCCGGGGAGGCGATCATATCCGGTAAGCCATCATTGGTCAGATCCTGCCAGACGAATGCGAGGTCTGTCGATGGATCGCGCCTCCATCCCTTTTGACAGAAGCGATTTATCAGGCCGATCACTGCGCCTTCAGGGTCGCCGGTGACTTTAGGGTACTCGAGCGGCGCCATGATTAAATCTGCAACGTCATCGGCATGTCCGGGACCGCTGGCGAGCGCAAAGAAGATCAGAACAGCCCAAATACCGCGCATTTCAATGCCGCCGCGCCTGCACCAGATATCCGTCGATCATCTCTTCTCCCAGCGCCTTGACCGCTTCCAGGCGGTGATAGCCTTCGATCAGGACGAACCGGTCGCCGTCCTTGCGCACCCGGATCGGCGTCTTCTGGCCGTCCTCGAGAATCTCCTCGGCCAGGCTCTCTACTTTTTCGGGCTCAAGCGTCCGCTTGCGTTTGGCGGGGACATAGATCGCCGAAATGGGCAGGGACTGCTTTTGCATCATGGTGTGGCACCTTAGGACAGAGCGGGGGCAGGGCGGTGACCCCGGAACTGCAAACCAGCGACACTCTGCCATGCCCTGTAGGAAAGACCACAGAAATCGCCCGGCGGTTGCGCAATTTTAAGCGCGTTGCACTGAAGACCTTGCCGAAGTGGATTGATGGATCGCCGTGCTTGTTCGCGGGGCTTGATCGCACGGCGCCGGTGGTCGGGCGCTGTTTGGTCGGGTGTTGATGTCCAGGCTTTCGTGTCTTCGCGTTCGTGTTCCAGGCTTTTGGTGCGGCACCGTTTTTGAAAGATCATTTGTTGAAAGGATCCAGCCGATGCGTACCGCA
>JBCCMP010000072.1:0-15640 GCA_039026295.1 Pseudomonadota bacterium
CTTCGTTGAACTGCTGCAATCCGATCTGGACCAGTCGGCGGGTATTAACTTTCCCACCGCAATCGCGGCTCCGTCGAACACCGGCATCCCGTCCGGCTTTGACCTTAACGGAGACGGGCAAAAGATGGGGGCAGCGGACGCGCTGGGCTATGGTCGCTTCCCGGGGCAATATGCGCTTGCGGTGCTGTCGGTATTTGAAAGCGGCAGCCAGCGTGCCTTCAAGGATTTGAAGTGGTCTGCGGTCCCTTGGGCCGTCAAGCCGATGAACCCGGATGGCACCCCCTATTTTCCCGACGATGTCTGGGCCGCACTTCCGCTCAGCTCCAAAACGCATCTCGACGTGGCGATACATTTGCCGGATGGCCGGATCCTGCATCTGCTCTCCAGCCACCCGACGCCGCCGGTCTTTGACGGGCCAGAAAATCGAAACGGCCTGCGCAATGCTGCTGAAGTCAGGTTTTGGATCGACTACATCGACGGCGCGGACTGGATCTTGGACGATGACGGCACGTCGGGCGGCCTGCCACCGGAGGCATCGTTTGTGATCCTTGGGGATCTGAATGCCGATCCGCTGAAAGGCGATGGCGACAGGACAACGGTCGCGAGGCTTCTCGCCCATCCGCGCGTTCGGGATCCGCGACCGGCCAGTCCGGGTGCTGCAGAACTGGGCAGGCCGCACGACACCGCTGACTGGCCTGAGATGAACGGACCCGGTAATCTTCGCGTCGACTATGTTCTCCCTTCTTCAAATCTGACCCTTGCAGGCTCTGGCGTCTTCTGGCCGACCACCGATGACCCAATCCACCGTCTGGTCGAAATCAAAGGCCGAGATCTTGCAAGTTCGGATCACAGGCTCGTCTGGGTCGACATTAAACTGGAACCGCAATGACCAAGCTTCTGGAAACCGGTTTGTACCGCCTGATCGAAGGCCGCCATGGCCGCTTCCTTGCCAACCCCCAGGACAGGTACATGGGCAAGTCAATGCTGACCTATGGCGAGTTTTCAGAGCAGGAATGGACCCTTCTGAACCAGCTGATACCTAACGGGGGCTGCGTGATCGAGGCAGGGGCGAACATGGGCTGCTTCACCGTGCCGCTTGCCAAAAAGGTCGGGGCCGGCGGGCTTGTCTATGCGTTCGAGCCGCAACTTCTGGTGTTTCAGCAACTCTGCGCCACGCTTGCACTGAATGACCTGGTGAACGTTCAAGCCTTCAATGCGGGCTGCGGAGATGAGCCTGAGTGGCTGAACCTGATCCGCACCAACCCGGCGGTCTTGAACAATTTTGGTGGTTACTCGCTGGAAAAGCTCCAGGCGGGACAATCAGAAACGCGCGTCCGGGTCGAGAAGCTGGATGACGCGGTCGATCCACCGCGTCTCAATCTGATCAAGGCCGACGTCGAAGGGATGGAGCTGGCAACGCTGCGCGGTGCGGACGGCCTGATCAGGGCGTTCAGGCCGACACTTTATCTGGAAGCTCACGCCGAAGACGCACCGGCATTGATCGAACATCTTCAGGCGCTGGACTATGACATGCATTGGCACCTTCCGATGATGTACAATCCGGCCAATCACTTTGGCGAAGCGAAGAACATCTTTGGCGGAACCGTTTCATTCAATTTGCTGGCGACGGCATCCGAAAGAAAACTCGACATAAAGGGTGCAAGGAAGGTTTCGGGCCCTGAGGACCACCCACAAACCTGGCCCAAAAGGACCAAAGACGACGATTGATTTCGGAGCCTCTGCCCGCCTTTGCGGGAAGCCCCGTGACGAGCGATCAGACCTGCCGCTCGACCATCATTTTCTTGATTTCAGCAATCGCCTTCGCCGGGTTCAAACCCTTCGGGCACGTCTTGGCGCAGTTCATGATGGTATGGCAGCGATAAAGCCGGAACGGGTCCTCAAGGAAATCCAGCCTCTCTCCCGTCGCTTCGTCACGCGAGTCGATCAACCATCGATAAGCATGCAGCAGGGCAGCGGGGCCGAGGTATCTGTCACCATTCCACCAATAGGAGGGGCATGACGTAGAGCAAGACGCGCACATGACGCACTCGTAAAGCCCATCCAGCTTCTCCCTGTCCTCGATCGACTGTTTCCACTCGACCCCGGGCGCGGGAGAGGTCGTCTCCAACCACGGCATGATGCTGGCATGCTGAGCATAGAAGTGAGTGAGGTCGGGGACCAGATCCTTGACCACCGGCATGTGCGGCAGGGGGTAGATCTTTACATCTCCCTTGATCTCATCGATTCCGTACGTGCAGGCAAGTGTATTGATCCCGTCGATATTCATCGCACAGGAGCCGCAAATGCCTTCGCGGCACGACCGTCGGAAGGTCAGCGTGGGGTCGATTTCGTTCTTTATCTTGATGACGGCGTCCAGGACCATCGGACCGCAATTGTCGAGATCAACAATATACGTGTCGACGCGCGGGTTCTCGCCCGTATCAGGATCCCAGCGATACACCTTGAACGTTTTTGTACGGTTCGCGCCCTGCGGGGCCGGCCACGTCCGACCGGTTGTGATGCGCGAGTTTTTTGGCAGGGTAAGCTCAACCATCTCGGGTCCTCCTGGCGGGCTAACCGGCTGGGGTCTTGGTGATCGGATCGGTCTCGCCAGTCAAGGGCGTGGACGTCGCACTTCCACTCTCTGATATCGCAGTCGCGTTACGTTTTCTCCAATGGATTACATTTATGTCGTAATCGGCCGCCAGCAAGGATTTCACGGCGTCGGGTTGATCACATTCGATGTCGAACTCCAGGAAACGGTTGTGACCGGCAAAGTATTTTCTGACATCGTCCACGTGGGCGTCCCATTGTAGGCGCCAGAGCTGGGCCACCTTATGCTCTGCGACGCCGGCGCATTCGGCAAAGTTTCGGGTGTATCTGCCATCCATATGCGCCAAACGCGAGGCAATCCACTTTTCGACAGGCCGTGTATTCAGGATAAAATAGGCATCCTCGTATTCGGCGTGTAGCTCTCGAAACAGACGCCCGCCTTCAAACACCAGTTTCTGTGTCGCCAGACCCAGATCAGAAAACGCGTTCCAGCGGTTCATCCCCGACAAAAGCGGGCGGCCCAGACTGTAATTCAGCGCGAGGACCTGCGGAATGATGAACTTCCGTTTCGGACCGTGGTAGTGCAGGGCTGCTATGCCGTTTTTCTGAAACAGCACGTGCAGCGCTGTCGTTCCGCACCGATTAAAGCCGATCACAAAGATCTTCGGACGCTGGCGCAGACCAAGCATCAGACAGCCTTGGTTCCGATGAAGATCTTCTCGCCGCGATGCAACGCAAAGCGGGCGGCCTCAGGCTCGAGGGCAGTGTAGGTGTCGACAGCAAACCCAGGCGCTCCAAAACGGTCGCGAACGTCTCGACCATACCATCGCAGGTGTTCAGCGTCCCCGTAATGGAGCTTCCGTAGCTGTGGCGTACTGTTATGCGGGTCTTCGTAGGTCTCGTCGAATCCCTCGATCATGGGGACTGTGACAACCGCACGGCCACCCGGTCGCAGCACCCTGTACATTTCCGCAAAAGCTGCGCGGTCATCCACGTGCTCTAAAACATGATTGGCCATGATCATGTCCGCGCTCTCGTCAGGTAGATCCAACGCCGTAATATCCAGTTGAAGTTCGAATTTATCGTTTATGTCAGCTGTGCGGTAGACAGCCCCCTGTGCCTCGATCTCCGCCCGTACCCAGGGCTCGGCCGCAAAGTGAATGACGACCGCGCCCTCGGGCAGTGTCATCTCGCGTTGCATCCACAGTTTCAGCAATCGGTGGCGGGGGCGGCTGTCACAGCCCGGACACCAGATTTCCGGTTTGTGTTTCACTGGGGAGAACATGCCCTTATAGCTGCAGATCGGACATTCCCGG
Source organism: Pseudomonadota bacterium (assembly GCA_039026295.1). Lineage (GTDB taxonomy): Bacteria > Pseudomonadota > Alphaproteobacteria > Rhodobacterales > Rhodobacteraceae > Thermohalobaculum. Next base: position 3,870 of record JBCCMP010000072.1, read on the forward strand.
GGCGTTTTCCCCCAGGCTAGGCCCGTCATGTGATCAATCGCGCGTCGGGCGCGTCTGTCCATGATTGCTGCAATTTCCGTAGGCGTACGCCCTTGAATAGGGGTGGTCATTCATGCTCTCCGCGCGCGACAATCCAAGTGCGCCTGCGCGTTCTTAACCAGTGTCGATCTTTGCTGGTGCATGCAGCTCACTCTGCCCACCATGCCATGCTTTTGCCGATATCGAATGCATGTTAATCTGTAAATCCGGACATGGTGATGATTTGGAAGGTCCCAGGTGATGTTTCCGCAGTGGCGTTTGATTGTGGCTGCAGTGTTGAGCAGCAGTGCGTATATGACAGGGATCGCAGGCGCTGCGGATAGTTTTACCGCCACAAATGGCGCAATCCTGCGTGCACCAGAGATTGCTGGCCTCACATGTCCGCAGATGACCAGTCTTTTGCAGGAATACTCTTCAAGCGGCTATCGGGACGCCGAGATGCTGTCCGAAGATCATCCCGACCGACCGATCTTCGACTATGAAGACCAGCTTGCGACCACTTTCTACGATGATTGTCAGGCGGGGACGGCCCAATTCCTAGACACCGGTTCGGTCTTTGGCCGGGGCTTCACGGACTAGGATCTCAGCGCAAATTCATTGATCAAAGAATGTGTTCACCCCCGCCGGTGAATAGGCTATCAGCCCGCCCATGCAGCTTGCCTTCCGTCTTATCCTGCCCGCGGCTCTCGCCATTTTTCTGTTTGACCGTCTGACCAAATGGTGGATCGTCGTGCAGCTGGATCTGCAGAATGTGCAGCAGATCGACGTGTTTGCACCGTATCTGCGTTTTGTCATGGCCTGGAATACCGGCATCAATTTCGGTCTGTTCGGCGACGCGGATGCGCGGTGGTTCCTTGTAGTCCTCAGCGTTGTAATCTCCGCCGCGCTACTCTGGTGGGCATCGCGCAGGGGCAGCGCCGCCATAGCCATCGGCGCAGGTTTCGTCATCGGCGGCGCAATTGGAAATGCGTGGGACCGCGCCAGCGACTGGGGTGCCGTCGCGGACTTTCTGAATATGAGCTGTTGCGGGATTGATAACCCCTTTTCCTTCAATGTGGCTGACATCGCGATTTTCCTTGGTGCCATCTGGATCGCGATAAAGGCCTGAGCATTGCGCTCGCGCAGGGATGGTTTATGAATACCGCCCACGGATACGGGCGTTTGACGTTATAAAGGGTCCTCACGATGAAAGTCATGAACATCGCCATCATGTGCGCGGTTGTGGTCTTTGCAGCGCCCGCATGCGACCGGGTTGGAAGCCCGTTTGACGTTCTGGGCGGCAAGCGTCCGGGCCCGGACGAGTTCCAGGTCGTCACACGTAAGCCTTTGAAGATGCCGGGCAGTCTTGCCCTGCCCGAACCAAGGCTGGGGGAGCGGTCTCCGCTGGAATTCGACGCGCAAGGCCAGGCACTATCCGCGCTGACCGGTCGGGCACCAACCGCAGACGGCGGCGCTGCAAGCGCCGGGGAGCAGGCTCTTTTGTCCGCAGCAAACGCTCAGAACTCCGAGACAGAAATCCGGGCGCAACTGGCGCAGGATGCAGAGAATCCGGAACGGCTGGGCCCTTACGAGGCACCGACGGTTCTGGAGTTGGTTGGGCTGGACGGGCAGCGGGCAGAGGATGTCCTGGACGCGGATCAGGAAAGCGAGCGTTTGCGGCAACAGGGCGTTGCTGCTGCGCCAGTAAACCCCGCGGCTGCAACGGCGGATACAGAATAGGGCCGATCTTGCTTCTTTGCGGTTGCGCGCACACTTTTGTGACCGCACCGGCTGAAAGGCTCCGAAAGTCCGTTACCTAAACCACGACGGCTTTGCGCGGCGAACCCGCGACCTATATTGCACCAGAATGCAAAAACCGGAGGGCTGAATGCTCAGAACCCTTTTCCGGGCGGCTTTGCGCGCCGCCCTTCCCGTTGCCGCTTTCCCAGCGATCGCGCTCGCCGAACAACCGGTGACGTCGTTCACATTGGACAACGGCATGGATGTGGTCGTGATCGAGGATAATCGCGCTCCCGTCGTGACCCACATGGTCTGGTACCGTGTCGGCTCCGCCGACGAGCCACGCGGCGTCAGCGGCATTGCACATTTCCTGGAACACCTGATGTTCAAGGGCACCGACGAGATCCCGGATGGCGCGTTCTCGAAAATAATTGCGGCGAACGGCGGTCAGGACAACGCGTTCACCTCCTACGACTACACCGGCTATTTCCAGAAGATCGCAGCCGACCGTCTAGAACTGGTGATGAAGATGGAATCCGATCGGATGGTCGATGCCGTCATCACCGAGGACCATGTCCGGACCGAACGTGACGTGATCATTGAAGAACGAAACTCACGCACCGACAATTCCCCCGATGCGCTGTTTGCCGAGCAGATGCGCGCCGCTCTCTATCTGAACCACGCTTACTCCGTGCCGATTATCGGCTGGCGGCACGAGATGGAAGAATTGTCGCTCGACGATGTCATGACCTTCTATCAGCGTTACTACGCGCCCGACAACGCGATCCTCGTGGTCGCGGGCGATGTGACGCCCGACCAGGTGCGCACCTTGGCCGACAAGTACTACGGTCCGTTGAAACCGTCCGGTCACCCCCCTGATGCGCGGCCTCAGGAGCCGCCGCAACTGGCGCCCCGTCGCATTTCGATGCAGGATGAACGGGTTCGCCAGGACTATGTGATGCGGTTCTATCTGGTCCCTGCCTACGATCCGGAGAACCCCGGTGAGGCGGCAGCCCTTTCGGTTCTGTCCTCGATACTTGGGGACGGCCTCGCGTCGCGGTTCAGCCAAAGCCTACAGGTGGACCAGAAGATCGCCATTGGAACCGGTGCCTGGTATTATGCCCAGTCCCGTGATGACACGTCCTTCGGCATGTACGCGGTACCCGCTGAAGGTTTCACGCTGGCAGATGCAGAAGCTGCATTGGATGCCGAGCTGGCGAAAATGGTCGCCGAAGGCCCGACGCAGGAAGAAGTGGATCGTGTAAAGCGCGTGATGCGCGCAAGCCGGATCTTCGCTCAGGACAGTATCTCGTCCCAGGCGCGTCTTTATGGTGCGGCCCTTTCGATGGGCTTCTCGGTCGAAGACGTTCAGGGCTGGGATGATGTGATCGCGGCGGTGACGCCTGAAGATGTTCGTGCAGCCGCGGAAAAGCACCTGATCATGAACCACTCGGTTACCGGAGAGTTGACCCGGAACGGGGAGGAGGGCTGATGCACATGCTTCGCTCGATAGTCGCTGCATCCACATTGCTGGTTGCAGGTCCGGCCTTGGCCGAGATCGACATCCAAAACGTGACGTCACCGGCAGGCCACAAGATCTGGTTGGTGGAAGAGCCGTCGATCCCGATCGTCTCGATTGAAATCGCATTCCGCGGTGGCCATCGCACCGATCCCGCTGACAAGGCGGGTCTGACCAACTTCACTTTCGGGATGATGAACGAAGGCGCGGGCGATCTGGATGCGGTCGCATGGTCGAAGCGCGCCGACGATATTTCGGCCCGGATCGGCTTCGACAACCGGCTGGACCGTGTGGAAGTCAGCGCCCGCTTTCTGGTGGAGACGCTGGAGGAAAGCACCGACTTCCTCGCCATGACGCTTTCCAAGCCGCGATTCGATGCCGAGCCTATGGAAAGGGTCCGCAGACAGATCCTGTCCGGTATCCGTCAGGCGGAAACCGATCCGTCCGAAATTGCCAGCCAGACCTGGTGGTCCAGGGCGTTCCCTGACCACCCCTATGGCCGCGACCGGTCAGGCACCGCCGAGTCTGTTAGCGCCCTGACCGTTGCCGACTTGCAGGAAGCGCACGGCCGCCTGATGACAACTGCAAACGCATACATTGCGATTGTCGGCGCGATCGACGCAGCAAAGGCGGGCGAAATAATCGACCGGATCTTCGCCGAATTGCCGAAGGGCGAGGTTTTTGCGCCGAACACGCTGGCTGTGGCACCGCCCCCCGGCGTTTTCGTGGTGGAACAGGATGTACCGCAATCCGTCGCCATCCTGGGTCATGCCGGTATCGAGCGTGACGACCCCGACTTCATCCCGGCATATGTGATGAACTACATCCTCGGCGGCGGCGGCTTCTCTTCCCGCCTGACCGAAGAGGTCCGGGAAAAGCGCGGACTGGCCTATTCGGTTTATGCCTATCTCAGCGTTTATGAAGAAGCCGCGCTCTACATGGCCGGCGTTCAGACCGCTAACGAGCGCGTCGCCGAGAGCATCGACGTGATAAAGGAAGAATGGGCCCGCATGGCCGCAGAGGGCCTGACGCAGGAAGATCTGGACAAGGCCAAGACCTACCTGACCGGCAGCTTCCCGCTTCGCTTCGATTCAAACTCCAAGATCGCAAACTACCTCTTGTTCGTGCAGCTTGCGGATCTGGGGATCGACTACATCAACACCCGGAACAGTCTGATTGAAGCAGTCACACTGGAACAGGCGAAGCGTGCGGCAGCGCGGATCCTTGATCCTGATGCCTTGTCAATCGTCGTAGTCGGCAAACCGGTCGGACTTTGATCATTTAACAAAAGGGGCTCCGCGGCAGCGTGGAGCTCTTTCGTCAGGTCTTCTCTTCCAGTTGATCCGTCACCCAGTCTGTCAGACCTGCAAAAGTCTCTGCGGTGCGCAGGCGCAGGTCATCGATCGTGGCAACATATTCGATCAGCGCGCCTTCACTGCCCGGGAAGCGTTCGATAATCGTCGGATGCAGGGTGTAGAGCGTGATCATCACGGCAGCGATGATTGCGATCAGCAAAAATCCCGTCAGGAAAGCGCCAGTGCCCGCAGCCTTCTTTCGGTTGTTGCGTTTGACTTTGCGATCATGCGCACGCCTGATCCGACGCACATCGGTGGGCTTGGCATCCTGCTTTTCCGACGGACGCTCGATCCGCCGCCGCAGGTCGTCATCGTCCATCGACTGGGACACTGCCCGGGCCTGCTGCTCCTGCTGCGCGGCCATGCGCTCTTCAGCAATGCGCTGGCGCGCCTGATCGTTACCCTGTCCGGGTAAATTGCCGTCCCTGGGTCCGCGGGACCTGAGAGATTCCACGACGCCCGCCCCGGAAACCGCGGCGGCCGCGCGATCTTCGGACTGCACCTCCGCAAGCATCTGCCGTATCTCGGCCAGTTGCTCACTGCGGGACGCGTCGCTTGGTCCGTCACCATGCGGTCGCGCCGACGCCCCGGACTCGAACACCTGGGGCTGGTTCGTCTGCGGGCTCTGCGGAAAGGGCGGCGGAACATCCGTTTGGACTTGCGGCTTACCGACAGCATCCGGGCCAGCCCAGTTTATCCCGGTCGACTGCGACGGCGACGGGGCCCCCGGCGAGCCAAGAACCAACGGCGGGTAGGCATGCCAGGAGTTCCCGCAATTCATGCAGGACACCTGCCTGCCTTTTTCGCCAACCGACCCCGGCGGAAGCTGATAGCGCGCCTCACACGATGGGCAAATGAGTTCCATGCGTCTGCTTCCCCAGCAATTTTAAGCACTCGGATCAATCATCTATAACCCGCCATCGCAGCAACGCCAAGATGCAGGGTCTATTGATGGCGCGCTCAAGCTCTGCCATGGTCCGCGCAGACAAATCCTATCGACCGGACCCGCGCGTGATCCTTCTGGACAAGGTTTCCTTTGGCTATGATGGGCGCCAGACGCTGACCGAGTTGTCGGCTGAGATCGCGCCCGGAACCTTTCATTTCCTGACCGGCCCGTCCGGCGCGGGGAAGACGACGTTCATGAAGCTGCTCTATCTTGAGCACAAAGCGACATCCGGGACATTCCGTCTCTTCGAGCAGGACCCGGCGGAACTGGAGCCGCCCGAGATTGCATCGCTCAGACGCCGTATCGGCGTCGTGTTCCAGGAGTTTCGCCTGCTGGATCACCTGTCGGTGGTCGACAACATTGCCCTGCCGCTCAGCGCTGCGGGGAAGCTCGTCGCGGACCACCGGCAGGACATTCTGGATCTGGTGAACTGGGTCGGCCTCGACCATCGCGCACTCGCCCTACCCCCAGAGCTATCAGCGGGCGAGAAACAACGCGCCGCGATTGCGCGCGCCGTCATCAATTCGCCGGACATAATCCTCGCGGATGAACCGACCGGCAACATTGACCCGGAAATGGGCGGCCGGATCCTCAGACTGCTCGTCGAGCTCAACAAGCTCGGCAAGACGGTTGTGCTTGCGACGCATGATCTGAACCTGATCAGGTCGGCAAAGGGATCGGTCGAGGCACGAATTTTGCGCCTGTCCGATGGCCACCTTGCGCAGGGGGCGACCTTCCTATGACGACCGGCCGATCGATCGACGACATTGCCGTCTCCGACGCACCGGCAGCGCTGCCCTCGGCTGACTGGACCACAGCGCTCACGACACTCGTTGCAGCCGCCATGGCCTTTCTTGCGGTATTGACGCTGGCCGCTGGATTGGCGGCGAATCGTCTGGCCAGCGAGTGGCGGGCAGACCTGGCTGGCGTGGCAACCGTCAGAGTTTCGGCACCGCGGCACGAGATGGACGAAAAGGTGCAGACAGTGCTGGAGGTGCTTCGAACAACCCCCGGCATTGCCGAGATCCGCGTGCTGACAGATCAGGAACAACTCGCATTGCTGGAACCTTGGCTCGGGTCGGGCAATGATCTGTCCAGGCTCCCGGCCCCAAGACTGATAGATGTCGAACTTGATGCCGCAGGGCCCGATGCGAATGCCTTGCAGGCACGTTTGGACCTGACCGTAAGCGGCGTCATCTATGACGATCACGCGGCATGGCGGGCCCCATTGGCCGCCGCTGCGCGCGCGCTGGAGCGTCTGGCTTTTGGCGCAGCCATTCTGGTCCTGCTGACCGCCGGCGGTATGGTTGCCTTTGCATCGCGGGCGACGCTGGCCGCCAATCGCCACGTTATCGAGACCGTCCGCCTGATGGGGGCAGAGGACAGCTTTCTAGCAGGGGCCTTTGTGCGGAACATGGCCAAGCGTGCCCTCACCGGTGCGCTTGCAGGCTCGCTGATCGGAACAGGTTTGCTGGCCCTGCTCCCGGCCATCGATGCGGATCAGGCGCTGGGCGCAACAGTCAGCCCGGGCCCTGCGGGTTGGGTGGTTCTTGCGGCGGGCGTCCCACTCGCAGTTGGGGTGGTTGCCTGGCTCTCGGCACGCACCGCGGTTCGCATTGTTCTGCGCCGCATGCCCTGATGGCCGCCGACCTGCAATCCCCGCCCGAAAGCCTTGGAGGACCCCTCCAGGCCATAAGAGGCCTGCTCTTCATCGCGCTGATGTACCTGCTGCTCCTGGTGATGGGGCTCCTCTGCCTGATCCCGTCCAAGATCTCGCGGAATTGGGCCATGGTTTTTATCCACGCCTATTGCGACGCGGTGATGTGGATGCTGCGCGTCATCGTCGGCACGCGCTGCGAGGTTCGCGGAACACCGCCCACCGGGGCATGCCTTGTCGCCTCAAAACATCAGTCCTTTCTGGATATCATCATCCTGACCCGCGCCCTTCCCCGCCCGGCCTTTGTGATGAAAAAGTCCATCCGCTGGGTGCCGGTGCTGGGCGTCTATGCGGAAAGGCTGGGATCGATTCCGATCGATCGCAGCGATGGCGGGCAGGCCATGAAGGCGATGATCGCGGGTGCCGGGGCGCAGGCACAGGGCCGACAGCTGATTGTATTTGCGCAAGGCACGCGGGTGCCGCCGGGCGTCGACGCGCCGTTCCGGCCCGGGGTGCTGCGATTGCGAGAGAAGACAGGTCTTCCGATCACCTTGGCGGCGCTGAACACGGGCTGGTTCTGGCCGCGCGTCGGAATCAGACGAACGCCCGGCACAGCGGTCGTGGAGTTTCTGACGCAGATCGACGCCAGTGGAAAAGTAACGATCGATGAAGTTGCAGCGCCGATAGAAGCGGCATCAAAAAGACTGGCCGATGAAGCTGCCGCGGAAATCTACGGCACTGCGCACTAGCCGGCGATCCGGATCTCAGACACCGATCCGCGCGCGCCGCGCCGTATCAGTCCTTGAAGCCCCGGCTGTTCTTCAGAATGTCCCATGCCCGAATGACACGCGACAGCCGCGCTTCATCGCCTCGGGCACCGCCGTTCATGTCCGGATGCAGGTCCTTGACCAGTTCGCGGTATCTCGATCGGACCTCAGCCCGCTTTTCGACGTCATGGGACAGACCAAGCGTGTCCATCGCGCGCGCCTCGTCACGGGTAAGGCGGCGAAAGCGTGACCGGCGTTTTTCTTCACCGCCCGGATTCTGCGTTGCCGACTCGCCAAGTACGTCCATCGGATCAGAGAACCCCCAGCGCGCCCAGGCCTTCCCCTCCCCATGCGGCTTGTTCTCGGTTTCCGCTTTGCCGCGGCCTTTGAACGACCATGTCGGCCGCTCCCAGGTCCGGTCTGCCTTGACCTGCTCGTCCAGTTCTTCTTCGCTCCAGCCTTCAAAGAAGTTCCACGTCTTGTTGAACTCGCGCACATGGTCCAGGCAGAACCAGCGAAATTCGTTCAGCCGCTCTGGCGACGCCGGTGCCCTGTAGGTCGCCTTTGCCTGGCACCCCGGCCACTCGCAAACCCGCCCCGATCCCGAAAACGCCCCCGACATCCCCCGCTGACGCGCACGGCGGCGCTTGTCGGCAGTGACCGAGATGTCATAATCCAAGGGTGAGCGTTGCGACATGACCGGCTTTCGACTTCGGACCAACGCGCCGCAAAGCAGCGCGGCCCGTAACACTAGTCGATCCGCGTTAATCGACAACCTTCAAAGACAACAAATAGAGGGTTGACAGCACCATGAGCATGCAGGCGCAGATGCAGGCGAAACTGACCGAAGCCTTTACCCCGACGGAACTGGAGGTCATCGACGAAAGCCACCAGCATCACGGCCATGCCGGTTGGCGCGAAAGCGGAGAGACGCATTTCCGCGTCCGCATGGTTGCGGCCGCATTTGACGGTCAGAACCGGGTTGCGCGCCAACGCGCTGTCAACGCCTGTTTGAAAGATGAACTGGCAACGACGGTACATGCCCTTGCCATGGAATTACGTGCGCCGGGGGAATGAAGGTGCTAACAAAAGGTGCGGCGATCAAGCGAGAACGACAATGAAATCATTTCACTGGCTGGTTCTGTCGGGCACGCTTTTCCTGCCCGGATGCGTGGCGGTTACCGTGGTGGACACGGCAGTCTCCGCAACGGCCACAGCAGTCGGAACCGCGGTGGATGTCACTGCCGGCGCCGTTGAAGCCGCGGGCGATCTGGTGATCGGCGACGACGAGGACTAGGCGGGCTACCCCAGTCCCGACGGCGCTTTGCGTGCAGACCCGATCGTGACCCGGGGCGCGGGCGTGGGAACCTCGTCATTTTCCGCTGCCAGACGGATCGGCTCTTCCCGTTCCTCGGCTTCGGGCTGAAGCGCCGGTTCCGGTTCGCGCGTTACTGGTTCCACCACGGGCGCAGGGGCAGCCACAGGTGCAACCGCCGCGGGGATATGCACGGACGGAGGCTGCGATGCAAGCGCCCGTCGAAAGACCAGAACAGCGCGGTGCACTTCCTGCGGACGGCTCAGAAATCCGGCCTTTTCTTCCATCGGGATAAGATCGGTGCGCTGATACTCCCAGCCGTCCACGGCTTCGGCGGCGATGACCTCTTCGACGGCTTTTGCAACCCGGTCAGACCGTGACTTTGCACCGCGTCGGCGCTTGGCACGTTCCGGCGCTCCGACGCATTTGTACTCGTATCCCATGCCGACCCCCACGTTATTACCGTTTTGCGACTCGCCCACACCTCTGGCGTCTTTTCAGCAGATGACGGGCCGGGACTCAAGGGATTGGGCCCTCTCAACCTGCCATTAAATCGGATGTGGTTGTCATACGCCTATGAGTTACATGCGATTTTCAGCAGCACCGGCCGGGCGCCTTTCCGACCGGACGATCCCCTGGGTCATCTTTGGGGAACGCCCCGAGGTTCCCGATGGGCTGGAGGACAGCGCCCTCGCCGGGGCCAATCTGGCGCAGATCGCGTCCAGCCCCGGCGCGCCGATGTTCGAGCATGAATCGCTGTTCGGTGCCCACGTCGCGGCGCAGGATCTGTCCTTGGACAAAGACGATCCGGTTGTCGTCTTTGTCCACGGTTTTCAGCATGAACCGCGCCGACCGGTCTTGCCGCGCGCGCGCAGCGACAATCCGCACCGCTGTCTCTATCACTTCACCGAAACACCTGCGGGGCCCGGGTCCAAGGAAGAGCGAACGCGCCACATCACCCCCTGGTTTTCACGGGCAATGACAGAAACGGGCGAGGGTACGGTGGAGGACTGCCGCGGCCTTCCGATCGGGTTTTCCTATGCGTCCTGGGGCGGCAGTGCGGATACGTTTTTGCCCGGCGTCGTGACAGATACGCTGACACGCTACGCGCCGAAGATGCGGCTTCGGGAACCATCCAAGCCGTTCATCAATGCCTATTCTGATGCCGAAGTCGCCGGTTACGGTCTGGCAGCGGTACTCACCCAGATCGAGGCGCGGCTGGATCATGCCGGGCTGCAGAACAAGAAGATCGACATCGTCGCGCATTCGCTCGGGGCATGGACGACCCTGTCCGCGCTTGCGCTGATCGCTCAGCGCTGGCCAAACGACACGACCCTGACCCGGATTGACCGGGTCATCCTGATGGGCGGTGCCTGCTATTGGGGGCAGGCTGCCTTCGCGCTGGCCAACATCGTTTTCGCCGATGCACCGGAAGGGCCCAGTTTCTACAATGTCATGACGCGGTCGGACAACGTGCTGCGCTATCTTCGATCTCATCGCACCATGGCAGTCTCTCTGGCCTCGGCAGAAGAAGATCTCAGCATCGAAAAGCCTGTTCTCAGCATGCTGCGCTCCGGCCAGACCATCGGGTTCGATGGCAAGCCGCCGCATAAGCCATACGAATTCTTCGGCGACGAGTTTCACGATTGGGTCGACATTCGCCTGGACAGTATGAAGGTCCGCCGCTGGGGAACATCCCACGGCTTCGATCTGCGCGCTGCGCGTTCCAAGCCGCTTGGCGATCATTGGGTGCACTTCACCCATCCGGGAAACTGGGCGCTCTACCGCGCCATTCTGCATGATCGCGAAAACTGGTCGGTGGACAGTGTGAAAGCCGCACTCGCCGATTGAAGGAATGACCTCCCAGTTTTAGCGCGACAGCGCGGTTTAAACGGGTATCCTCAGCCAAAAACCGGAGGTGCCGATGCCCGAAGCCCTGTCCCGCGATCAGATCGCCGCCTATCGCCGCGACGGATACACAGTGCTGGAACGGCGCGTGCCGGAAGACATTTTGGCCCAGATCCGTCGAGAGATCATGCGCTTCCAGGACATGGCCCGCGGCATGACCGCCTCGGATGCCAGTCTGGATCTGGAAGACAGCCACACCCCTGACGCCCCCCGCGTTCGACGTGTGAAACTGCCGCACGCGCAGTCGGCGATCATTGATGATCTGATGCGGTCCGACCATATTCTCGCTCCGATCCGCGACCTGATCGGCCCAAATCTGCGCCTTCAGACGACCAAGCTGAACATGAAGTCCGCAGGCTTTGGTGCCGCCGTCGAATGGCATCAGGATTGGGCCTTCTATCCCTACACCAACGACGATGTGCTCGCGGTTGGCGTCATTCTGGACGACATGGACATGCGCAATGGGCCGTTGATGGTCTTTCCCGGAACACATCGGGGACCCGTTCTGAACCACCACCACAACGGCGTCTTCGCCGGTGCCGTTGA
>JBCCMP010000073.1:0-15564 GCA_039026295.1 Pseudomonadota bacterium
GTCAACGCGGCGGTTCAGCCCGTCGCCGCGGTCATGCGCGCCAGCAGCGCCCGCGTTCCGGCCAGGTCTGCCGCAGTGCCCCAGATATGCCGGTCCGGGCGGATCAGCACTGCAGGGGCTGGCAGCGTAGCCGGTCCCTTGAACCGGTCCGTCGCGATGATCAGGGGGCCGCTTGCCTCCATCGCCCCTGCGATCTCCGGCTCTGCCACCAGGACGGGCGCATACCCGGCCACATCATCCAGCAGCCGCCCATCCTTAAGCCTAGGTTGCGGCGCGCAACGCCCGCCGTCCGGCCCGTTCCAGAGGCCGGGGCCAAGCCGGGGCGCCAGCGAGGCCATCTTTCGCGAGCCATCCGGTTGCTGAAATGCCCCCTTCAGCGCGGCATCGGGGTCGGAGGCATTGATCAGCCCGCCCAGCCGGATCGCGCCCTGGATGTATTCGCGCACATGCGGCGCGCGTTCGGACTGGTAGGTGTCGAGCAGATCCGGCCCGGCCCGGCAGGCGATCCCAAGCTTCCAGGCCAGGTTGGCGGCATCCCGTATCCCCGCGCACAGCCCCTGACCCATGAAGGGCGGCATCTGGTGCGCGGCATCGCCTGCGATCAAAAGGCGGCCGTTCCGCCAACGGTGCGCGATCATCGAATGGAAGGTGTAGATCGCCGCGCGCTCGATCTCTGCCTCGCCGGGTTGCAGCCAGCGCGAGAGATGGGGCCAGATGTCCTCCGGCCCCGGCACCTCGGGCAGGTCGAGATTGCCGAGAGCGATCTCCCACCGCCGCCTGAGGCCCGGGCCGCGGACATAGGTGGCCGCATGCGCCGGGTGGCAGTGCTGGATCGTGTAGTCGCCGAGGTCGGGACGGTCCCGTGCAAGCAGAACATCGACGACCAGCCAGCGTTCGTGGAAGCCCAGATCCTCGGTGCCGCCGCCGATCCGCTCGCGGGTGAACGATCGGCCGCCGTCGCAGCCAACGACAAAGCGGGCCGAATGCGTCTGGGTCTCGTCGCCGCGCTGTGCGGTGATCTGAACGGCGTCCGCTGTGTCGGCCAGATCCGTGACCGTCCATCCAAGATGTTGGCCGACCGTGTCCCGGTCTGAAAGCCGCGCCCTCAGCAGCCGCTCCAGATCCGGCTGGTGAAAACGCCAGCTTGGATGCCAGCCCTGCGGCCCGGGCTCCTGCGGGCGGGGCCAGTCCAGCAGTAGTTTCCCACCGGGATCGACAAAGCGCATCCCGGCATTGATCCGGCTGACCCCGGCCACCTGATCGGCGATCCCGATGGTCTGGAAGACGCGCATCGCATCGTCATCGAAGTGAACGGCACGGGGCAGGTCGTGGATCTGCTCGGCCCGCTCGAAGACGCCGACTTTCAGCCCTTGCAGACCCAGCAGGTTCGCCAAAACCGCCCCGACCGGGCCGAGGCCGATGATTGCGGCGTCATAGTCCGGCATGGTCTCAGCCGGTCTGCCCGCTCAAAACGCCGTAGAGCCAGGGGCAGTCCGTCGGCGGCGGGGCCTGCACGCCCTTTTCGCCGCACCCCAGCGCCATGTCGCGGAAGTTCTGGCGCACCTCTGGCGGCAGGTAAGGCCGATCGTGGCCCCAGAGGGAGGGGCCGTCGAAGGTCTCCTCCGCCTGCCAAACTTCGGGATCGATGATCCGCCCGCCCCAGCCGGTTTCGATGAAGAACCCGGACGGGGTGTGGGTGTAGAACGAGGTCATCCAGTCGTTGGTGTGCCGCCCCATCGTATAGGCGACGCGGCCCTCGTTCCGCTGCGCCAGATCGTAGCCCTGACCGACATCGTCCAGGTTCGTGTATTCGACCATGAAGTGGTGGAACCCCGCGTGCCCGGTGCCGAGGATGGCAAAGGAATGGTGCCGGCCGTTCACGTGGAAGAAATAGAGCGGGACCGGGCTGAGCCCGAAATCGGACAGCCGGAAGCCGAGAACATCGCGGTAGAACGGCATCAGGGCGCTGGCGTCTTTGACCTGCAGCACGGCGTGGCCCATGCCGTAGGGCCCGGTCTTGAAGCCCGATATCGGGCGGCCCGGCACGAAGGGGTCTTCGGTCAGCATCGGGTCGGCGAAGAATTCCAGCCGGTTGCCCGCCGGGTCTTTCGAGACGATCAGCCGGCCGACATAGCGGCGGTCGGCAAGTTCGGCCGGGGCCTCCTGAACCGGACGCCCGGCATCCGAGAGCGTGGCGGCCAGGGCGTCGAGGCCAGCCCCGCTGTCGACCTCCCACCCGATGAAGGCGAGCGGGTCCCCGGGCTCATCCGACACCACCAGCCGCTGCTGGCGGTTGTCCATGCGAAAGGCGATCTGCTGCCCGCCCCGGTCGATCTGCTGCAGGCCGATCTGCCCGGTCGCATAGGCGCGCCAGTCATCCAGCCGCTGCGTGCGCACGCCGAGATAGCCGAGGGCGGTGATGGGCATGGGTGGCCTCCTTCTGGTGACGAGCCTGCCTCAAGCTAAGGGTGCTGTCGATGTATGGCTTCTCACGACAACGGGCGATCTACGCACCCAGCCCGGAATCGAGCCGCATAGCGGCGCCGGGCAGAGCCCGTCCGCCCCACGGGCGGGCTCTTCGTTAACGCTTGTACTTGGCTAGAACTTGAAGGTTAGCGTCGACATAAAGTGCAGACCTTTAGATGTGCTGGAGCCCACCCGCGGACGGGCGCTGCCCTACGTTACGGTTTATGGCGCGAAGCAAGTGCACCACCCAGGTCGGGCATCTCCGCTCCTAAAACAGCACCTGAACCAGCCACAGCGTGATCACCGGGAAGGCCGCCAGGATGACCACCCGGATCAGATCGCTCGCCACGAAGGGCGCAACCCCGGCATAGGTGCGCCGGATCGGGATGTCGCGCGCCATCGAGTTGATGATGAACAGGTTCATGCCCACGGGCGGCGTGATCAGCCCGACCTCGACCACGATCAAAACCAGCACGCCGAACCAGATCGCTGTCTCCTCTGGTGTGAGGCCGAAATCCAGCGCTTCGATGATGGGCAGGAAAACGGGCAGCGTGAGCAGGATCATGCTGAGCGAGTCCATGACGCAGCCGAAGATCAGGTAGATCACCAGAATGATCGCCAGCACGAACATCGGGGTGAAGCCCTGTCCGGTGACCCAATCGGCCAGCGAGGCCGGGGTCTGCGTGAACGCAAGGAACGAATTGAAGATCTGCGCGCCCAGAAGGATCAGGAAGATCATCGCCGATGTCTTGGCGGTCTGCGCCATGCAGTCCACCAGCCCGTCGCGGTTCAGCCCGCCGGTGAAGGCGGCGTAAAGCCCCGTGGCGACGGCCCCGAACGCCGCGCCCTCGGTCGGGGTGAAGATGCCGAGATAGATCCCCCCGATCACCAGCAGGAAGATGGCGATGACGGGAAGGATCGACAGCATGTTGAGGAAGCGCTCGCCATAGGGCACCCGGTCTGTGGTGACCGCGGCGTCCGGCCGGATGCGGGCGTAAATGGCCACCACCAGCATGTAGCCCAGCGCGGCGAGGATGCCGGGGATCATCGCGGCGGCGAACATCTTGATGACGTTCTGCTCGGCCTCGATCGCGTAGATGACCAGAATGACCGAAGGCGGGATCAGGATGCCCAGCGTGCCGCCCGCCGCCAGAACGCCGGTGGACAGGGAATCCGAGAAGCCGCGCTTGCGCATCTCGGGCAGCGCCACCTGCCCCATGGTCGAGGCGGTGGCCAGCGACGATCCGCAGACCGCGCCAAAGCCCGCGCAGGCCCCTACCGTGGCCATGGCAACCCCGCCCTTGCGATGGCCCAGCCAGTCGGCCGCCACCCGGAACAGGGCGCCGGACATGCCGGATCTGGTCGCGAACTGTCCCATCAGCAGGAACAGGGGAATGATCGAGAGAGAGTAGCTGGAGAACGTGTCGTAGGTCAGCGATTTGAGCTGATTCAAGGTGGCATCCGGGCGGCCGAGGACCATCCAGGTGCCGATGAACCCCGTCGCGCCCATGGCCAGCGCGATGGGCACGCGCAGGAAAATCAGCGCCAGCATGACCGGGAAGGACCAGAGGGCGAGCTCGAAATTGCTCATGAACGCCGCGCCCCGTTCTTCGAACCGCCCTCACCACGGAGGCGGGGGTCTCGTGCAGCGGGGCTGACCAGATCCCCGACTGCGCGGGGGTGACGGTAAACAAGAGCTCGCAGCCGACTGCTCATGCCTCGGTCTCCACCCCGGTGGCGAGGTCGTTGATGTCCCGCCACACGGTGTAGAGCGATACGATCAGGAACAGCCCGATGCCGACGATCCCGCCGACATAGCCGAACCAGATCGGCAGGCCCAGCAGATAGGTCTCTTGCCCGTTCGAGATCATCTCGCCCATGCCCAGCCAGAAGCGCCAGAACAGGACGGCGGCGATCGCCGTGACAATCAGGTCTCCGGTCATTTGCGTGAACCGGTGCAGCCCGCGCGGGCCGAGGCCGACGAATATGTCGACCGTCACGTGGCCGCGGGTCAGCTGACACCAGGGCAGGAAGGCGCAGATGGCGATGGCGCAGCCCATTTCGACCATCTCGAAGTCCCCGGTGATCGGGCGAAGGCCGATGAAGGTCAGGGACCGGCCGATGACCGAAATCACCGTCATCACCGCGAGCGCCGTCAGCAAAAGGCCGCCCAGAATGGCGAGCGCCTTGGCCAGAAACCGGATGACTTTGCCGACCCGTGTCTCGACACCCGGCAACAGACCGGCGCGGGTGGCTGGCATTGCAGGCATGGCTTCCCCCTTGCTCCCCTGCCTCAACCGTTTGGGCCGGCGCCATGGCTGGCACCGGCCCTTTTCATCCAGACAGGCAGGTGGGCTTACTGGTTGTGCTTGGCCATCATCGCCTTCAGGTCATCCACCATCTGCTGCGCCGGATAGCCCTTTTCGGTCATCTCGGCGACCCATTCCGCGGTGACCTTGTCGCCGTTGGCCTTCCACTTGGCGGTCTCTTCATCGCTGAGCGTGACGATGGTGTTGTCGGTGCCTTCGACAATCGCCAGGCTGGGGGCATCGCCCTGCTCCATGGCGCGTCCAGCCCAGGCTGACGCCATCATGCCGGAGTTGTCGTCGATCACCTTCTTCAGATCATCAGGCAGGCTTTCATAGCTGTTCTTGTTCATCACGTAGACGAAGAAGGTGTTGTACCAGGGGTTGTCGCCGCCCATGACGACGTGGCTGTCGGCCAGTTCGTGCACTTTCAGCGGCACCACGATCTCCCACGGGATCACGCCGCCATCGACGACGCCCTTGGACAGGGCTTCTGGGAAGGCAGGGACAGGCATGCCGACCGGGACGGCACCGGCAGCCTCGAGCATCTTTCCGCCAAGCCGCGAGGGCGTGCGCATCTTCTTGCCTTCCATTCCGGCCAGCGTGTCCACGGGGTCACCGCGGAAATGCATGATGCCCGGGCCGTGGACGTGGACTGCCAGGATGTGCGTGTCGGAAAATTCGTCCTTCAGGTACTTCTCGAAGAACTCCCATGCCGCCATCGAGGTTTTCTCGGCCGAGTTGGTGCCGATGAATGGCAGCTCCAGCGTCTCGGTCCCCGGAAAGCGGCCCGGCGTATAGGCCGGGATCGCCCAGCCGATATCGATCACACCGTCGCGGGCCTGATCGTAGAGCGCGGGCGGTTTGCCGCCCAGTTGCATGCGGGGATAGACCTCGACATCGATCCGGCCGCCGGAATCCTTTTCGACCTTGTCCGCCCAGGGCAGAATGAAGTTCGCGGGGATCGCCCCCTTGTTCGAGATGAAGTGCTGGACGCGCAGCGTCACCTCGGCGGCGGATGCGTCGGTGGTCGCGACGGTCGTTGCGGCTGTTGCCATCCCGGCGACCAAAGCGCCGGCGAACGCGGCGCGGAATACGGTGTTCATGGTTGTCCTCCCTTTCATGGTATTTCTCCCTGACCATGATTTTCCTGCCCCCGACCATAGCCAAACCGTCTTGCCGGGCAAGGCGGGAAATCGTTGTCGGTGTTGATGGTCCGGGGGGCTTGATCGTCCGTTGAAACCGGCGTCAAAGGATGCAGCCAGCCTCTGGCCCAGCCATTCCGGGAGAGTTCCTTTCATGCAGAGCATACATGCCGAACGCGCGCTGCTGCCTTCGGGCTGGGCGCGGGATGTGACCGTCTCTGTGGCTGATGGCCGGATCCTGTCCGTGTCAGAGGGTGCGGCCCCGGACGGTGCGCACCGGGCCAGCGTGTTGCTGCCCGCCCCGGGCAATCTGCATTCGCACGCCTTTCAGCGCGCCATGGCCGGTATGACCGAACGGCGGGTCGGCGATCACGACAGCTTCTGGACCTGGCGCACCCTGATGTACCGGTTCCTGGACCGGCTGACGCCCGAGGACGTCGAGGCGATCGCGGCAATGGTCTATGTGGAGATGCTGGAGGCGGGCTACGCCGCCGTCGGGGAATTCCACTATCTGCACCATGCGCCGTGCGGGGACCTCTACGACAATCCGGCGGAGATGTCGGAGCGCATCGCGGCCGCGGCCGCGGCAACAGGGATCGGGCTGACGCATCTTCCTGTGCTTTACACCCAGGGCGGATCGGATGGCCGCGCGCTCGTGGGCGGGCAACTGCGTTTTGGCCGGGATCTGGATTTGTTCGTGCGGGTGCTGGAGGGGGCAGAGGCGGCCTGCGCCGCGCTGCCCGACGCCGTGGTCGGCGTCGCGCCCCATTCCCTGCGCGCGGTCGACGTGGAAGATCTGACCCGTGCGACGGAACTGCGCCCCGATGCGCCGATCCATCTGCACATCGCCGAGCAGATCGCCGAGGTGAACGAGATACTGGGCACCCACGGCGCAACGCCGGTGAAATGGCTGCTGGAGATCCAGAACGTCGATGCGCGCTGGTGCCTGATCCACGCCACCCACATGACCCCGGCCGAGACCGAGGGGCTGGCAAAGTCGGGCGCGGTCGCCGGGCTCTGCCCGATCACCGAGGCCAATCTGGGCGACGGGATTTTCCGGGGCGCCGCGTTTGCCGGGCACGGCGGAACCTTCGGCGTCGGTTCCGATTCCAATGTGCGCATTGCCCTGGCCGAGGAACTGCGGACCCTGGAGTACGGCCAACGCCTCGACGGCAGGGCGCGCGGTGTGCTGACCACGCCGGACAGATCGGCGGGGCGGTTCCTGTTCGATGCGGCCTGTGCCGGCGCGGCCCAGGCGCTTGGCCGGTCCTCAGGGTCGATCGCGCCGGGCATGTGGGCCGATCTTGCCGCGCTGGACGGCAACGCGCTGGCGCTGCACGGGCACGATGGCGACACGCTGCTGGATGCCTGGATCTTCGCGGGCGATGACCGCGTGGTCAGCGATCTTTGGTCGGCCGGACGCCACGTCGTGCGCGGGGGACGCCACATCGCGCGGGAGCCGATCGAGGCCGCCTATCGCCAGGTGCTCGGTTCGCTGACATCCGCGCTTTGAGAGGGGGTGGCGGTCGCTGTGCCGCTGAAATCCACGAGGCCGCGCTGCGTCCGACCGGCGTTTGGCCCGGGCTAATCGGTGACCGGCTGGCTATCGGATGTTTGCGCGAAGGTTGAAGGCCTGGGGTTCTGCGGAACCGCGGCGATGACCCCCTGATTGATCCGAGGTAAAGGCCACGGCGCTGCCGAATTGACCGGAATTTAATACCCAGCACCTCCGACGCCTGTTCCTGAAGATCCCCCTCGTCGTTCCCTTTCGCCGGATACGCGCTGATCCTCAGGTCTCTGGGAATTGCCGGCGCTCTGGGATATTGCCGGTAGACGCCCCCGAAGAACGGAGCACGATCATGGCCGCTATTCTTGTCGAGGCAGAGGACTTTGATCACCATGGCGGATGGGTCGTGGATTCGCAGTTCGCGTCGGTCATGGGCTCGCCCTATCTGCTCGCGCACGGGTTGGGGCGCCCGGTGGCAGACGCGACCACACTGGTCACGGTTCCGGAGGCGGGTGCCTATGAGATCTGGGTGCGGGCCAAGGACTGGGTGCCGGGCCATCACCCCGGACAGTTCAAGCTTGCGATCGACGGTCAGGCGTTGAACACGGTCTTCGGCGCGAATGATCAGGACTGGTCGTGGCAGTCCGGCGGCCGGGTCACGCTGCCTGCAGGTGACGTGGAACTCGCGCTACAGGACGTGACGGGGTTCGAGGGGCGCTGCGACGCGGTCTATCTCAGCTCTGACGGTTCTCCCCCGCCGGAAGACGCAAATCGTGCCTGGCGGAAAGACGTGCTGGGCCTGCCTGCGGAGCCGGTCGATGCGGGCGACTTCGACGTCGTGGTCGTGGGCGGCGGCATCTCCGGCAGTGCTGCCGCGCTGACAGCTGCGCGTCTGGGATTGTCGACCGCGCTGATCCAGGACCGCCCGGTGCTGGGCGGCAATGCCAGTACCGAGATCGGCCTGATGCCGCGCGGCGCACAAGGCGCGATCCTTCAGGAAATTGGACAGCGCGACGAGAACGGAGAGCTGGCGGCCTATCGCCTTCTCGAAGCAGAGCCGAATGCCAGGGTGTTCCTGGACCATCGGGTGTTCGATGTCGCGATGGACGGGGCACAGATGGACGGGGCACAGATGGAGGGCGCACAGATGGAAGGCGCAAAAATCTGCTCGGTGGACGCGGCAGAAGCCCGCGGCGGGCAGGAACGGCGCTTTACCGGGAAGGTCTTCATCGACGCGTCCGGCATCGCACAGCTCGGCGTGCTTGCAGGCGCGGAAACGCATCTGGGGCGTGAGGGGCGGGACGAGTACAACGAGCCCTATGCGCCGGATGAAGCGGATGACATGCACCATGGCAATACCCTGTTCTTCCGCACCCGCATGGCGGACGAGGCCAAACCGTTTCCAGAGGTTCCATGGGCCACCGAGATCGCCAAGGACTATGCAAACCTGAGCGGCCAACTGGTCAGACCCGGCGTCGACAATGGTCCGGGTCCCATCGCCGACAGCAACCCCGCGACGCCGGAGTTCCGCTTCGGGCGCAAGGCCGACGTCTTTCCCGCGACGCATTTCTGGGAATACGGCCAGTGGATGGACCCCTACAAGACGGGCGAGGACGTCCGCGACTACCTGATGCGCGCGCTTTACGGGACATTCTCCAACGTCAAGAAACTGGACCCGGAGCAATATGAAAACCTGGAGTTCGAATGGATGGCGCACGTTTCGGCCAAGGGCGAATACCGTCGGTATCGCGGGGATTACGTGCTGTCTGAAATGGACATTCGCGAACATCGCGAGTTCGAGGACGCGCTGATTGCCAATGACGGCTCTTTTTGCATCCACTGCGCCTTCGAGCGGGGCGAGGGGAAGTACGACTTCCGACTGAAAGACTGGATCTTCGATAACCGCGACAAGGAGGCGTACTCGGTCCCGTTTCGCTGCCTCTACTCGCGCAATATCGACAACCTTATGATGGCCGGAAAGCACATCTCTGCCACCCATATCGCTGCATCATCGGTCAAGTTCATGGGCAACGGGGCGCAGCACGGGGTTGCGGTCGCTGCCGCTGCATCCCTGTGCATCGAACTGGAGACAACGCCTCGCGGGCTTTATCAAAACCACCTGCAGGCCCTGAAGGACAAGGTGGGCGCGCTGACGGATTGCGACCATGACCTGACAAGCCACCCGCCCGAGCGAAAGTACATTCCTGTGCCGGGATAGGCATCTGCGGGCGGGCTTTTTTCAACGGACAGCCAGTGGCCAATTTCAAGACCTTTGACCGGCTCGGCCAATCGGGTCGTCAAGGCAGCGGGGGCGGTTGACCAGACCGGACGAAGTCGCCGCTAGCGGGTCAGGATCAGCACCATGCCTTCGGTGTCGGTTATGCTGAGGGACTGCCCCGCCTCCGCCGCGGGTTCATCGACCGCCAGGCGGGCGCGCCAGCGGATGCCGTCGACCTCGACATTGCCGACGCCCCTGCCGGTCAGACCGTCCAGCAGCACCGCCTGCCGCCCGATCAGGGCCGCGGCGCGGTTGTTCAGCGGCGGGTTGTCCGAAGTCGGCTTGTTCGTCATCACCCAATAGCGCCCGGCAAGGGTCAAAACGACCGAGAGGATGGCGAACCAGAAGATCTGGGTGGCACCGGACATGCCCGGTGACATCCACATGAAGATCGCGACGAGCAGGGCCGCGAGCGCGGGCCAGATCAGGAAGAACGAGAAGGTCAGGATCTCTATCGCGCCCAGCGCCAGGGCGGCGGCGACCCACCACCACGGCGAGATGTCGTTCAGGAAGTCGAAGATGTCCATGGGCCTGCTCAGACCTCTTTCTTGATCATCTTCGTCAGTTCGCCCACGCCCGCCACGGCACCGGCGATGCCCGCGGCCTCCATCGGCAGGAAGACGGTCTTGGTGTTGGGCGCCGCCGCGATTTCCTTCAGGCTTTCGACATAGGACTGGGCGACGAAGTAGTTCACCGCCTGCACGTCCCCGTCCGCGATGGCGGTGGAGACCATGGCGGTTGCCTTTGCCTCCGCCTCGGCGGTCCGTTCGCGCGCTTCGGCGTCCAGGAATGCGGCCTCGCGCCGGCCTTCCGCCTCGCGGATCTGGCTTTCGCGCACGCCTTCGGCCTTGAGGATTGCGGACTGTTTCTCGCCCTCGGCCGTCAGAATTTCGGCGCGCTTTTCACGCTCGGCCTTCATCTGCTTGGCCATCGCCTCGGTGATGTCGGCGGGCGGGGCAAGGTCCTTGATCTCGACCCGGGTGACTTTCACGCCCCAGGGATGCGCGGCTTCGTCGATCACCGACAGAAGACGGGCGTTGATGCTGTCGCGGTTGGACAGCGTCTCGTCCAGATCCATCGACCCGATCACGGCGCGGATGTTGGTCATGGCAAGGTTCTGCAGGGCCAGTTCCAGATTGCGCACCTCGTAGGCGGCCTGGCTGGCGTCGATCACCTGATAGAAGCTGACGGCGTCCGCGTGGACCATGGCATTGTCGCGGGTGATGACCTCTTGCCCGGCTATGTCCAGGACGGTTTCCATCATGTTGATGCGGTTGCCGACCGTCTCGATCACCGGGATCAGGATGTTGAGGCCGGGCTTCAGCGTGCGCGTGTACCGCCCGAAGCGTTCGACGGTCCATTCCTCGCCCTGAGGCACGGTTCTGACCGCGCGAAATATTGCGACGACGACGAAAAACGCGAGAACGGCAACGGCAATGCCAAAGACGCCAAGGCTTTCAAAATCCATGAACAGACCCTCCAAAACAGTTCTTCCCCTGCGTTCTATATAGGAACGCGGGCGGTCGATTTAACCACACAAAGGGCCGCATGACCGCGGCGGATAGCCTGGTTTCGGCCTATTCACCCCTGAATTCAGGGGTTTTCTTGGCGGCGAAGCTTTCAAGCCCGTGGCGTCCGTCATGGGTGCGCATCATGTTGGAAATGCACTCGGTTTCCAGCTCCACCTGCGTCTCGATCGGGTTGGAGAATGCGGACAGCATCATGCGTTTGGCCGCGCCGTAGGCGAGCGTCGGGCCTTTCGCGAAATCTGCGGCCATCGCCTGCGCGGTGGCCATCAGATCGTCGCCGGGGACAACCTTCGAGACCAATCCCCAATCCAGCGCTTCTTCTGCTGTCAGGGTGCGGTTCAGGAACATCAGTTCCTTGGCGCGCAAGAGGCCGACATGCTTGGCCAGAAAGTAGGTCGAGGTCCCATCCGGCGACAGGCCGGACGCCGTGTAGGCCATGACGAACTTGGCCTTGTCCGAGGCGAGGACCACGTCGCCGCCCATCATCATCGACATGCCGCCGCCTGCGGCCACGCCGTTCACGGCCATGATCACCGGCGCGTTCATGCGCTGGAAGCGGACCAGACCGGCGTGCAGAAACGTGGCCTTCTCGGTCAGAAAGCGGGGCAGGTTGTCGCCCTGCGCCATGAAATCCTTCAGATCGCCGCCCGCGCAGAAGAACCGGCCGGACCCGGTCACGATCACGGCGCGGATATCGAGGTCATCATCACAGCGCACAGCGGCGTAGAAGATTTCCTGCAGCATCCGGGAGTCGAGTGCGTTCGCGTCGTCCGGACGGTTCAGCGTGATCGTTGCAACGCCGTCCGTGACTTCGAAGTCGAGTGTTTCATAGGTCATTGGTTTCCTCCCCTTGGAATCCCAGCCAAATCCATGCCGCTCAGGGAGGTGCTGCAGTTAATGACGCGGTACCGGCCCGGAGCGGGCGTGCCGCTACTGGTAGGCCGGCACGCCACAGCGGTATCACGCCGCCATCATCCCCTCCAGTCGTTTGCGGATCAGGGCCTCTGCCTCTGACATGATCGTGTCGATCAGTTCCTTGCAGGTCGGGATGTCGTTGATCAGGCCGGCCACCATGCCGCAGGACCAGACACCGGCGTCCATTTCGCCGTCCAACATGATGGTCGGGTAGACGCCGGCGACCTGCTGGATGACGTCCTCGAATTTCAGCTCGGTGCCCTTTTCCTTCTCGATCTCCAGCAAACGTTCGGTCGCGGCGTTGTTCAGCACGCGCTCGGTATTGCGCAGGGGGCGCATCACCAGACGCGTATCCAGTTCCGTCGCGGCGACGATGGCCTGCTTGACGTTGTCGTGGATCGGGGCTTCCACCGTTGCCATGAAACGGGTGCCGCAGTTCATCCCCTCTGCCCCCATGGCGAGCGAGGCGACCAGCGAGCGGGCATCGGCCATGCCGCCGGAGGAGATGAACGGGATTTCCAGCTCGTCCGCCGCGCGCGGCAGCAGGATCATGTTGGGGATGTCATCCTCGCCGGGGTGGCCGCCGCACTCGAAGCCGTCGACCGAAACCGCATCGCAGCCGATTTCCTGCGCTTTCAGGCTGTGGCGGACCGAGGTGCACTTGTGGATCACCTTGATCCCCGCGTCCTTCAGATAGGGCAGCACCTGCGCCGGGTTGCGCCCGGCAGTCTCGACCACGGGGACGCCACCGTCGATGATTGCCTTGACCAGCCCGGGATAGTCGGGCTGTGCCAGCGAGGGAAGGAAGGTCAGGTTCACCGCGAAGGGCTTGTCGGTCATGTCCTTGCAGCGGGCGATCTCGTTCGCCAGTTTCTCAGGTGTGCCCTGGGTCAGACCGGTGATCGTTCCCATCCCGCCCGCGTTGGATACGGCCGCCGCCAGTTCCGCGAAGCCGACATAGTGCATGCCGCCCTGCACGATGGGGTGTTCGATGCCGAACATCTGGGTAATGCGCGTTTTCATGTGAGGTCCTCCCGCCGCCGGTTGTCGTCTGCGCCGATCTTGTCGGCCGGTCGGGTCTTTCGCAAGCCGTGACGTTGCGTGCCGTGTGCCACTGAAGCCGCGCTGGCGGGCATGCGCACAGCAAAATTCGATGGGATTGCACGGTGATGGCACTTGCCCCGCGCGGATTGGCTTGAGGTTCGGCTTGGGGATCGGCTGATTTCGCGGCATCGCGCCCTAAATAGGTACAGTGTGAGGCCGCAAAGGGTTGTGATCGCCCCTCGACAGGCCCACATCTTGCCGCTAGAAGCGCGGCTTCGCTGTAGAGATCGAAACAGGCTGGGTCCGGTCAGGTCATGGAAAACGTCGTCCTCATCGTGCATTTGATCATCGCGCTGTTTCTGATTGCCGTTGTACTGTTGCAGCGGTCAGAGGGCGGCGCGCTGGGAATTGGCGGCGGTGGCGGCGGCCTCGTGTCGGCGCGGGGCGCGGCGACGGCCCTGTCGAAGGTCACATGGGCCCTGGCGATCGCGTTCATCTGTACGTCGATCCTGTTGACGATCCTGGCTGGCGGCCGCGGCGAGTCGGTCTTCTCCGAAACGCCGGTCACGGAAGAAGGCGGTGCAATCCCGCTGCCATCGATCCCCGCACCGGTGAACGAGGACGGTGACATTCCGCTGCCGAGTGCACCGTCGGGCAACTGATCCTGCGCTGAACAGTGTCGGGTGAGGGCACCCGGTGACCCGCTTTCTTGACGGAACCGAACGAGGCATGGCGGCCCTGATCGCGTGGGCCATGCGCGCGCCGGCCAGACAGGTTCTGCTGATCTCGATCCTCTGCCTGCTGGTTCTGATCCCGGGCCTGACCACGATGCCGGTGACCGACCGTGACGAGGCGCGGTTTGCGCAGGCGTCGAAACAGATGATGGAGACCGGCGATCTGATCGATATCCGGTTCCAGGATCAGCCGCGCTGGAAAAAGCCCGTTGGCATCTACTGGTTGCAGGCAGGGACAGCGTCCCTATTCGGCGGCGTCGATGCGCCGATCTGGGCCTATCGCCTGCCATCGGCCTTTGCGGCCTGGTTGACAGCGATGTTCGTGCTGTGGGGTGCCCGGCCGTTGATCGGTGCCCGCGGCGCTCTGCTGGCCGCCGCGATGATGGCGACGACGCTGCTGTTGGTGGCCGAGGGGCACATCGCAAAGACGGATGCGGCGCTGACAGCCACTGCGGCCGCGGCGTTCGGCGCGCTGGCGCACATTTTTCATGGACAGGGCGGGCGCGGCTCGGCCCTGATCTTCTGGCTGGCCATTGCGGTGTCGATCCTTCTGAAGGGGCCCATCGTGCCGGTCGTTGCGCTGTTTGCGCTGATCGCCCTGGCATGGCGCAAGGAAACCCGCGCCCATCTGGGCAGACTATGGCTTCTGCCCGGTTTGCTGCTGACGGTGGTTCTGGTTGCGCCGTGGCTGATCGCGATCTGGCACATCTCTGGCGGGGCGTTTTTCGACGAGGCGTTGGGCAAGGACATGGGCGCCAAGCTGACATCCGGGCAGGAGAACCACTGGGGACCGCCGGGGCTGTTTCTTGCGCTGGTCTGGGCAACGGCATGGCCATGGGCGGCGCTTTTGCCGTCCGCGGCGGGATGGCTCTGGTCCCAGCGACGCGCCGGTTGGCTGATCTTTCTGGCCGCATGGGTGATCCCGTTCTGGGTGATCCTGGAGGTCGTACCGACGAAGCTGCCCCATTACGTGCTGCCGCTTTATCCGGCATTGCTGGTCGCGCTGGCGGCGTGGCTGGTCAGCGACCACGCCGCCGGGCGATGGCCACGTCGCTTTGCCGCCGGCCTGACCGTTTTGCCCGTGCTGGCCGGTGCCGCGGCCCTGATCGTTCTGCCGTTGCTGCTGGACCGGCAATACGCGGCCGTTTCAGGGGACGCGTCCGCGCCTGGCCAGCTGTCGCTGCCGGGAATTGCGCTGGCGATGATCGCGCTGGCGCTGTCGGTCGTTGCCGCGCGCGCCGTTCTGGCAGGCCAGCGGCTGGCGCATGTGGGGCTGGGCATGGCTGCCGCCGCGCTGCTCTATGCCGCGATCCTGAATTTCGCGCTGCCCAAGATGTGGGTGGCGTTCCCAAGCCCGCGCATGGCCGAGATGCTGGCGCAGTATCAGCCCTGCGCCTCTGGCCCGGCGTTCAGCCAGGGCTATCACGAACCAAGCCAGGTCTTCCTGACGGAGACCGGGATTCGCCACGCCGAGGGGGGCGGGGTCAGCGCGGCGCTGGCATCGGACCCGGGGGCACTGGTGCTGCTGGAGGACCGGTGGGCCGAGATACTCGGCGACAGCCTTCCCTCCGCGGTGGAGCGCGAGGTGATCCACTACTTCAATTACAATCGCGGGAAGATGATGACGGCCCGTCTGTTGA
>JBCCMP010000074.1:0-15553 GCA_039026295.1 Pseudomonadota bacterium
CTCGTTCGAGGACACCGCATCGGCCATCTGCCACGGCGGGACCGTTCGCACGTTCAGATCACCCGGTGCTTCCAGCCCCAGGGCAGACAACCAATAGTACAAAAGCTCGGCATGTATCGAGAACGGGAACGGCACACCAATCCGCAACGGTCCGTCCGACGCCGCGATGAGGGCCTTCCCGACGGCTGCCGCCTGCCCTGCGTTACGATCAACACCGATCGACATCATTTTTTCGGCCAGATGCGGGGCCGCACCGATCACGTTGCCGTTGACTGACAGGACCGAGAGCGCATCGATCCGGTCGGCAGCGGCACCCAGTCCCATCGACATGACCACCGGCAGGACCGATAGCATGTGCGCTGCGTGCAATTCTCCAAACACCAGCCGGTCGCGGATGGCGGACCATGACGGCTGCGCGTGCAGTTCCAGATCGATGCCCTCTGCCGCGGCAAAGCCCAGTTCTCGCGCGACAACGACCGGCGCACAATCGACCAGCGGCAGGAACCCGCACGCGACGCGGTCACGGCTCATGCCAGAAGATCCGTGGCGGTCACCAGTGCCTGTGCCACATCGGCGACTTTCCGACCCTGATCCATCGCCGTCTTGCGCAACAGCGCATAGGCGTCATCTTCGCTCAGACCCTTGGCTTTCATCAGCAGGCCCTTGGCGCGGTCGATCACCTTGCGTTCGGCAAGGGCAGCCTTCGTTGTCTCCAACTCGATCCGCATCCGGGTGAATAACTGGAAACGGGCAATGGCCGCCTCGATCACCGGCTGGATCCGGTCTCTCCGCAGGCCGTCGACCACATACGCACTGACCCCGGCATCGATGGCAGCGCGGGTTGTTTGCGTATCTGATTTGTCGACAAACATCGCCACCGCCCGCTTGGTGGGCAGCGAGGCCATCGCCAGTTCCTCGAGAATGTCGCGATTGGGGTCCGCGATGTCGATCAGGACGACATCGGGGTTGATTGCTGCCAGCCGCCGGGCCAGACCAGAGGCGTCGCCGACCACAGTGACATTATGATCGCCAGCCTCGCGCAGGCTGTCCACAATCATCAGTGCACGGTCGCGATCTGGCTCCACAACGGCGATTGTGAGTCGCTGATCGTTCATTGGCGAATGCTGCACCGCACCATTTGCGTTGGCAAGCCCCGGATTGATGTGACGCTGGAAAAGGAGTTGTGCGTGGAAAAAAGCGAATTGCAGAAACGCAAGTCGATCATCGACCACTGCCTTCAGATGAACGCAAACGGCCTGAACCAGGGCACATCGGGCAATATCAGCCTGCGCCACGCAACGGGCATGCTGATAACCCCCACATCGCTTCCCTATGACCGGATGCAACCGGAAGACATCGTTTTCGTCGGGATGGACGGACAGGCCACAGGCTCTCGAAAACCGTCCTCCGAATGGCGCTTTCACCGCGATATACTGGCAGCCCGGCCGGATGTCGGTGCAGTGGTCCATACCCATGCGACCTACGCAACCATCCTAGCGATCATGGGCAAGTCGATCCCGCCACTGCATTACATGATCGCAGCGGCGGGCGGGCCGGATATCCGGGTGGCGCCCTATGCGATTTACGGCTCGCAAGAGTTATCCGATCACGTGGTCGCAGCCCTGCAGGATCGCCGGGCCTGCCTGATGGATCATCATGGAATGCTGGCAACAGGTCCGACACTGGAGCGAGCGATGTGGCTGGCGGTGGAGGTCGAAACCCTTGCGCGGCAGTACCATGGCTGCCTTGCGCTGGGGTCGGAGCCACCGCTGCTGTCGCCTGAGCAGATCGAGGCGGTGCGCCAAAAATTCGAAGGCGGTTACGGGATATCTGACGCAACGTGATTTTGAAGTGATCTGGGCCTCTACCTGCGACCGTGTTAACTGAACTCAAGTCCGAA
Source organism: Pseudomonadota bacterium (assembly GCA_039026295.1). Classification (GTDB taxonomy): domain Bacteria; phylum Pseudomonadota; class Alphaproteobacteria; order Rhodobacterales; family Rhodobacteraceae; genus Thermohalobaculum. The sequence goes on from JBCCMP010000074.1 coordinate 1,901, forward strand.
TGCCCGGCAATTCAGGAGCCGCCATGACCTATGCGATGAACGAGACCGTGACCCTGTCCAGAGACGGGCACATTGCCGAGGTGACGCTGAACCGGCCGGAGAAGTACAATGCCCTCAGCCCTGCCGTCTTCGAGGGGCTGGCCGCTGCCGGAGAGGCCGTGCGGGCGGACCCGGAAATCCGGGCCGTTGTACTGGCGGGCGCGGGAAAGAATTTCTGTGCGGGGTTGGATCTGCAGTCGTTCTCTTCCGGCGGGTTCGACCGCGATGCGTTTCGCGACAAAGCACTGAACCTCGCCGAGGGGGAAATCGCCAACCCGCTGCAAAAGCCGGTCTATGTCTGGAAAGAAGTCCAGGTCCCGGTCATCGCGGCGATACAGGGCGTTACATATGGCGGCGGGACGCAGGTGGCGCTGGGCGCGGACTTTCGCATCGCCGCGCCGGACACGCGCATGTCGGTGATGGAAATCAAATGGGGCCTTATCCCGGACATGGGCCTGACGACCGTACTGCCGCGTCTGACCCGCATGGATGTGGCCAAGGATCTGATCCTGACAGGACGGGTTGTCGGTGCGGAAGAGGCGCGTGATCTGGGCCTGATCACCCGGATCGCAGACGACCCGCTTGCCGCTGCACGAGAGGCCGCCGCCGATATCGCCGCCCGCAGCCCTGATGCCATTCGCGGCGGCAAGGCATTGATCGAAGAAACATGGTCTGCCAGCCCCGCCGATGCACTCCGCCGGGAAGCTGAATTGCAGGTGGAGATCATGGGCCAGCCCAACCAGATCGAGGCGGTGATGGCCAACATGCAGAAGCGCGCGCCGAACTTCAGCTGACAGAGGCAACCTGATCGCGGATCAGATCCTTGTAGAGCTGGCGGATGCGCAGGAAGACAGGGCCGGGTTTGGCCCCGCCGATCACCCGCCCGTCGATCTCGAAGACCGGGGTCTGCGCGCCGAATGTGCCGGTCAGAAAGGCCTCGTCTGCGCCGTAGGTGTCGACCAGCGAATAGTTGCGTTCATGGATCGGAATGCCGTTGGCACGGCAGACATCGATCACTTTCTGCCGGGTGATCCCGTTCATGCAATAGTCGCCCGTCGACGTCCAAACCTCGCCCTTGCGGACGATGAAGAAGTTGCAGGCGTTCGTGGTGTTCACAAATCCGAACGGGTCGAGCATCAGCGCTTCGTCCGCCCCCGCACGCACCGCGTGGTTCAGCGCGATGATGCAGTTCAGCTTGGAGTGCGAGTTCAGCTTGGCATCCTGCGTCAGCGGCAGGCCGCGATGGTGCGGCACGGTGTGCAGGCGAATGCCCTGATGGATGACGTCTTCGCGCGGTTTCGAATGTTCGGCGATAATGACGATGGTCGAACCGTATACGCTCAGATGCGGGTGCTGGAACGGCTTGCGCTTGCGACCCCGGGTGACCATCAGCCGGACATGAACGTCCGTGTGCATGTCATTGGCTGCAAGCGTTTCGCGGACCGCACGGGTCAGGTCCTCACGCGTCATGCCGATGTCGAGGTCTATGTAGAGCGCCGCCTCGTACAGCCGGTCCAAGTGCTCATCCAGAAAACTGAGAACCCCGTCGTAAAGCCTCAGCCCCTCCCATATCCCGTCGCCCAGCATGAAGCCTGAATCATAGACCGAAACCTTGGCGTCATCCCGGTGGACGATCTCACCGTCCACCCAGATCCTGATGTCAGCGTTGCGGGCGTCTTCCTCGGCTTCGTGGGTAGAGACGTGGTCCTGCGTCATAGGCTGTCCTGCTGATGGTTGATGCATCGGCATAATCCGATGGGTGGACGCTGTCGATGTCTCGCGACTTGAGTTGCCCGGCGCGGCAGCCTAGCCTTTCTGCGCAGGAGGACGCCATGACCCGGATGCGCAGTGCCTTTCCCCAGGGCGGTATGCCGTGGGACGATCTTTCGGCAGAGATGAAGCGGATGTCAGCGGGCGATATCGACTGGCGCGGCGGACGCGCGCCGCTGTTCGTCTTCGGCTCGGACGATGAGACCTACGAGGTTGGCAAGCGCGCATTCTTCGAATTCTTCAGCGAAAATGCCCTGGGCCGGACCCGCGCCTTTCACGGCATCGGCGCGATGGAACGGGACGTTCTGGACTATGGCCTGACGCTGTTGAATGCCCCGGACGGGGCAGAGGGCGCCTTCACCACCGGTGGCAGCGAGAGCATCTTTCTGTCGATGAAGGCGGCGCGTGACGAATTGCGGGCGCGGGCCGGATTTCGCCCCGGCGAGCAGCTGAACATTGTGATGCCGATCACCGGACATCCCGGGTTCGACAAGGCCGCCGATGCCATGGATCTGGAAATCAGGCGGAGCGGTGTCGATGCCGAACGCCGTGGTCATGCGGTAACGCTGCGGCCGCTGATCGACGAGCGGACGATTGCGATTGTCGGCTCGGCACCCTGCTTCCCCCACGGCGTGATCGACCGGATCGACGAACTTTCCGCACTGGCGCTGGAGACCGAACGCTGGCTGCACGTCGATGCCTGCGTCGGCGGGTGGCTGGCCCCCTGGTTCACCAGGGTCGGCCGCGCGACACCCGACTTCGATTTCCGGTTTGTTGGCGTGCGGTCGATCTCTGCCGATCTGCACAAGTTCGGCTTCTGCCCGAAGCCTGCCTCGACTGTCTTCTATCGCCGGGCAGAGGATCTGGACCGCGCGACCTTCAAGGCCGATGCCTGGCCGAACGGGCCGTTTCAGACCGCCACCATTGCCGGGACCCGTCCCGGCGGCGCGGTCGCCGCCGCATGGGCCGTGCTGAACCATCTGGGCGAGGCCGGTTTCCAGCGGCTGGCCCGGCAGCTGGCCGGCATGGTCGACCAGTACGTGACCGGGATCGAAGCGCTGGGCTTGCGGATGATCGCGCAGCCGGATCTGACGATCATCAACTTCGCGGCCGATGATGCCGATATCTTTCAGGTGGCCGAAGCGATGGCGGCAAAGGACTGGCTGCCGGGTCTGACGCGCGACCCCAAGGGCATGCACGCCATGATGTCCACGCTGCACGACGCGCCGAGGGAGCGATATCTTGAAGACCTTGCGCTGGCATTGGAAGAAAGCCGCGCCTCCTCCGCGCAAAGGGCGAAAATCGAAGCGGTGTACTGACCGCTATTGCGGCCCGATCGACTTTAACACCGCGCTTGCCGTAAGAAGCACGGTGTCGCCGGACGTCACTTCTCCGCGCACAAAGGCCAGCGACCGGGTGCGCCGGACCAGGGTGCCTTGCGCTTCGATCAGATCGCCCGTCGAAGCCGCGGCGACAAATTCCGAGTTCAGCGAGACTGTCACGAACCGTTCGCTTGGTTCTTTCTTTGCGATCGCAACCAGCGTCAAATCGATCATCGTCATCATCAGCCCGCCATGCAGGATGCCGTGCGTGTTGCAGTGCCGATCCTCGGCGCGCAGCACAAAGTGGCGGCTGCCGTCCGCCTTTCGGCCCCACCAGAACGGGCCCGCCCGGTTCTCGAAGGGATCGACAGGGTCATAGATCGTGTAGCCCGGCAGCGGTGGATCGATCAGCGGCATCTGTTCTCGGACGGTGTCATGGCAGCGCTCGACATATCGCAGCAGTTTGGTAAGTGCTCGATAGCGTCGGGAGTATCGATGTCAGGAGGAGCGGTGGCAAGGACCGCTTGCAAGGACCGCTTGCAGTGACCGCGCGCTGAGCGCGAAGCGGTGGAACCGGGGCAGCGCACGCCGCCCCGGTTTTTGGGTTCAGAGGAACTCGATCGCGTTGATATCCAGTTCCGTGTTCCGGCCGAACTGTGCGATCAGTTCGGCATCGGCAGCGCCCGAGCCGTCTTCATCGAAGAACAGCTCGCCGCGGGACTGGTTGTAGACCAGCCTGTGATCGGCCTCTGTCGCGGCTGTGCCGAAGACGAAGGCATCGGCAATCTCAAGACCTGCCAAAGCCGCGCTGAGCGTTCCGCCCAGGACTACGAAATCGACATCAGTATCGAATCCGCGCACCCGGTCGACGGTGCCGTCTCCTGCAGCTTCGAACAGGAACCTGTCGGCACCGTCACCGCCTACCAGCAGGTCCAGCCCGCCACCACCGGACAGCCAGTCGTCATCCAGGCCACCGACCAGACGGTCATCGCCTTCGCCGCCCGTCAGGCTGTCATTGCCCGCAAGACCGCGCAGAACGTCGTCACCAGCTTCGCCGGACAACGCATTGGCACCGTTTGATCCGCTGATGACGTTGTCCTCGGCGTTCCCGGTACCGTCGACATCGCCTGCATCGCGCCTGAGGATCAGACGCTCGACATTCTCGGACAAAGTGAAGGAGACGTTCGAGACGACGCGATCATATCCGCCATCGGCAAGTTCGATGACCACATCATCGACGCTGTCGACAACGTAGCGGTCATCACCTTCGCCGCCGGACATCATGTCCGCGCCTTCACCACCGTTCAGACGATCATCCCCGTCGCCGCCTTCCAGGGTGTCATTTCCGGATTTGCCTATCAGCACATCGTTCCCGGCGAGGCCGAGGATCAGATCATCCTCTGCCGTGCCTCTGAGGCGATCACTGTCTTCGGTGCCTTCAATGGCTGCCGGGGCGGGCGTAGGTTCCGGTTCCGGTTCAGGCTCTGGTTCCGGCTCAGGTTCCGGTTCCGGCTCTGGTTCCGGTTCCGGCTCTGGTTCCGGTTCCGGCTCGGGCTCGGGCTCGGGCTCAGGCTCCGGTTCGGGCTCCGGCTCCGGTTCTGGCTCAGGCTCGGGTTCAGGCTCGGGCTCAGGGTCTGGTTGCGGGTCCGGCGGCGGCGTCGGATCGGGCAGCGGATCCGGGTCAGGCGCGGGCGGTGCAACAGGCCCGCCAACAGTGGGCAGCGCGTTGTAGTCTCCACGGGCTGCCTCCAGCAGGACGCTTTCCACCTCGGTCAACGGACGGTCGAAGATGGCGATGTTGGTGATCGTTCCGTCAAACAGCCATTCCGCCCTGTCATCGTCGCCGTTTCTCAGGCGAGCCGAGGCACCGACAAGGATCTCTTCCGTATTGCCGTTCATCCCGTCCGGGAAGCCGTCATCGGCATCGACCATTTCGCCGTTCACATACAGGGCCAGCGTTTCCGCACTGAAGCTGAATGCAACGTGATAGGTCTCGCCCGCCTGGATCTTTTCATCCCGGAATTTCAGATAGCGGCTGGTGTTGCCATCGTCCTGAAACCGGACCTCCAGATAGCCGTTGCTTCCGACCCAAGCCGTATAGTGCCCGCCATCCTTGTTGCCTGAATGATCCTTGGACAGCAGCGCCTGATTGCCGTTGCCCGGATCATTGGCGACAAAGCTGAAGGCAATTGTGCCGTCTTCCTGCTGCAGGGACGGGTCGTGGGCAATGGTATCATAGGCCGTTCCGTCATAGGTGCCGCCCGGATCCTCCAGCAACACTGTCAAAGGCGGCAGGTCGTTGGTGGTCTGATCGGCGTATGTCACCAGATCGGCGTAGGGGTTCTGGGCAAACGCCTCCGGATCTGATCCGATCGGGTCGCCCTCGACATCGCGACTGTCATAGCCGAAGAGCTGCTGGCCATTGTAGTCGCTGATCTTCGTCTCCCCGGTCGGGGCCAACGCTTCCTGCAGCTGGTCTACCGTGTCGACGATGCCGTAATGCGCGCCCGCATCGGTGATGATGTCGTCTTCGTCGATCAGATCGCCGTGCACGACGACATAGCCGAGGATGTCCTCGTCATGCGCGCCGCCATTGTTGCCCTGCTGCGAGTAGACCGTGATCACCGACACAGCGCTGTCGAAGACGCCGTCCCCGTCGCTGTCATGGGCCTTCTGCTCGACATCTACCTGCGTCGTGTGCCCGATGATCGAGATCGTGTCTTCCAACGCATTGTAGTCGGCAATGACATCGATCCCGATGCTGTCGACCCAGTGCAGGTGAATGCGCGCGTTCTCTCCGGCGACGCCGTGCCATCGGATGTCCCGGCTGTCTTCGTGCAGGTTGTCCGTAATCGCCTCGCGCGTTCCGTTGATCAGGGTCTCGATCTGGAACGTGTCGTTGCCTGATCCGCCCACCAGAATGTCATCCGCCACCAGGGGCTGGTCCAGCCAGTCCGCCAGCTTCAGATAGGTGTTGTCGATCATCGGGTCCGGGAAGGGACGGGAGGGCTCTCCCAGCACCAGTTGACCGGCGCGGTCCTCGCCCGCATCGGATCGGGCGATGATCACATCGTCGCCGTCCCCGCCCAGCACAAGGTCCGAGCCGCGGCCGCCATCAAGCGTGTCATTGCCAGACCCGCCATCGACGATGTCATCGCCGTAACCGCCGTGGATGCTGTCATCCCCATCGCCGCCGCCCAGACTGTCATCGCCTGCACCGCCATTGATGCTGTCATCGCCCGCTGCACCATCATAGGTGTCGTTACCCGCGGCCATCGGCTGTGGGCCGGACGGGCCGGTCAGCGCGGCGATGTCAAAGCCCGGTGTGGCAAGATCGACGATCTCGTCCGGGGACAGGACGTCAGCCAGTTCGTAACCGCCGAACACCGCAAAATCGGCGATCGCCCCGTCGTAGGGATTGTCCAGATCCTCGTCATCGGTGGCGAACTGCAGCGCGGTTTCGTTCAACTCCGTCCGTCGCTGATCCGCGCCCAGAACCCAGGGTTCCTTGTTGTTCAACAGGAACGCCTCTTCATAGACATTGGGGGCGGGAACATCGCCTTCCAGGGAAGACCAGGCGCCGGTCGGAACAAGGGCCCCGTCCACATAGACGAATACGCCGTTCTCCGTGAAGTTGACGGCCAGATGCTGCCAGACCCCCTCGGTCAGAAGCGGACCTGTCTCCCAGCTTTTGTTGCCGCCACCATCGCCGGGGGCCATGCGCAACAACAGCCCACCATCGTCGGTGTGACCCAGACGGAAATGCCCGCCATCGCCGGTGTTCCGCTGATCTTTCGAGACGAACATGCCGTCGTCAGTCAGATCGTTCGGATTCACCGACAGCGCGATCGTCCCCTGCGTGATCTGAAAGGCCGGATCATGGGCGATGTACGCGAACTGGTCCTCGCCGTTGAATGACAGGGCATCCAACGCGCCGTCCGGGCCTGCAACGACACCGTCCGTGCGCAGCAGCGCCTGGTTCTCGTAGAGCGTATAGGCCTTCGCCGTCGGCCCGCCCCGACTATCGGCAAAGCCGCCCTCCGCACCGGAAAATGCCCAATGACCAAGGGCCGCGGGCATTCCTGTCGCGGGGGCATCCGCTGCAGGGGACCAGACATCGTCGCCCGCGGTACCCGTTCCAGTTTCTCCGGCAACCGGGTTTACGCCCAATTGCTCGAACGGATCGCGGGTCTGCTCATAGGCCTCTTCAGTGACCGGGTCGCCGAAAGACACCAGATTCATGTACGGATTTTCGATGAAATCCTCTGGCGCGCCGGTGATCGGTCCTAGATTGCCCTGATCGTCGCGACTGTCATAGCCGTAGACGATGTTGCCGTTGATTTCGGTCATCTTGGTATTGCCGACCGGGAACAGCGCTTCGGCGACATCGGCAATCTCCTCGACGATGCCATAGGTCACACCGGCATCGGTCTGGATCATGTCTTCCTCGACCCGGTCACCGTGCACGATGACCACGCCCATCAGGTCCCGGTCATGCGCCCCGCCATTGCCGTGCTGCTGCGAGATGATCGTGATGATGCTCTCTTCATCGCCGTCGCCATCGGTGTCGCGATACTCCAGATGGACATTCGCCGTATGGCCGATGACCGCGATCGAGTCCTCGGCGGCCACGAAATCGGCAATGACATCGAAACCGGTGGCATCGCCCCAGTGGTCATGCAGTTCATTGTTCTCGCCCGCAACGCCTGCCCAGTTGATCGTGCCATCCTTGCGGACATGCTTTTCGATGATGTCCAGCTTGGCATTCAAGAGGGGCATGATCAGGAACGTGTCACGCCCTTCACCGCCTTCGAGGATGTCATCGGACACCAACGGCATGTTTTCCCAACCATAGAGTTTCTGCCGGTCGGGGTTGACCTCTCCATCCGGATCGCCGCGGGTCGGGGCGCCAATGGCGAGTTGTCCGATCCGCTGCTCGCCCGCATCCGCGCGCGAGATCAGAAGATCGTTCCCTGCACCGCCGCTCAGGTAGTCCGAGCCGCGACCGCCATCCATGACGTCGTCGCCATCGCCGCCGAACATCGCGTCGTCGCCATAGCCGCCATAGATTTCGTCATCGCCGTCGAGAGCGTTGATGGTATCATTGCCGCCAAGGGCTTCGATGACATCCCGGCCATCGGTTCCGGTTTCGGTGGTCGGATCATCGATCGCCTCTTCCAGAAACTGCGACGGATGATAGTCATCGACCGGGACGGTCAGCGTGCCGCCCGGCGGATTGAGGAAATCGTCGGTCGATTGGTAAAGCGCGCTCGCCTGTACCGGCAGGCCGTCGATCAGGAAACCGAGCGATTGCCCGCCGCCGGAATCGAAGTACTGCATCTCGACTTCATAGAGCCCGCCCTCGAAATCTGCGGTGCGCGCGGTCTCTGCTGTGCCGCGCTGGCGGTCAAACTCGGAATAGTCGACACCGCCGAGTTTCAGCGAAAAGCCGTCGTCCGAATAGACACCGATCTCATGCGTCCCTGCCGGGATGTAGACAAAACCGGTCAGAACCAGACCTGAAGGCCCCATTTCCAGATCGCCATTGCCGGTCAGACTGGCAGCATCATCGCCGATGAACTCGGCAATCGTGGTTTCACTCTTGTCACCGGCATAGGCGATCTTTGTCGCGGTGAAGGTTGCATCCGGATCATTGGCAGCAATGATCTCGCGCAAATGGTCCAGTCGGCCGATCCAGTCGCCCGGTGCATAGGCTTCCCCCCGAAGCCCTGTGCCCGCAAGCGGGATTTCGTTGATTTGGCTCGCTGACACGGCAGGCGTCAGACCTGCAGGCGTGCCAACTTGCTGGGATGGATAGTTATCCAGCGCCATAGGAGTGCTCCTTGATCGTGAAAGGCACCTGACCAGCCCCGGCCCAAGCGCCCGTTAGGATTTCCAGGAAAGCAACCGATCTGATGGTTCGTTGAAGGTTCAATCACCATACGTGGAGCACACGCTTAACACATATTAACCTTTGTTAAACACTTTTAAGTTGTTTCGGTGTTTTCCCCCCTTTTGGCGGTTTCCGCCGTGGCTTCTCTGAAAGGCCGTCCTGTCCTGAAGCCTCGGTCAGAAACGCTCGACCCAGGGTCGCAATTCCAGCTCCCATGACCAGACAGAGCGGTCTTGCCGCAGAAAGTGCCAGTAGCTTTCGGCGATCGCATCCGGGGAAAGCCGCGAATCCGGGTTGTCCGGCTCGTCCCTGTAACCGTGACGATTGGCGTTACGGATGCGGCCATCGACGATGAGCTGCCCGATATGGATGCCTTGCGGATGCAGTTCGCGCGCCAGTGACTGCGCAAGCCCGCGCAACGCAAACTTGCCCATCGCGAAGGATGCCGACTGCGGGTATCCCTTCACACTTGCCGAAGCGCCGGTGAACAGAATTGCACCGTGGTTCTTGGCAAGCATGCGTTTGGCCGCCTCTTGCGCGGCATAGAACGCACCCACCACATTGACCTGCATCGTCGCTTCGACGCGGGCCGGATCAAGTTCAGTGAACGGGGCACGAACTGCAGCGGAGGGGTTATAGATCAGCACGTCAGGCGGCGCGTCCCGATCCATATCGGCGACCAGTCGGGCCACGTCGCTGTGCCGCGTCGCATCACAGGCATAGGCCGCGGCATCGATTTCCGACGCAAGATCGCGAAGGCGATCCGGCTCTCGCGCTGCAAGGCTGACACGGATGCCATTTTGATGGAACAGACGCGCGATCGATGCGGACAATCCCGGTCCTGCGCCGACGATCAGGGCATGGCTGTAGGTCGGTTTCATCGTCGTGTCTCCTCGTTCCTGACCGAGCCGTAGGGGTTTCGTTTCCGAGCCGCCAATCGGGTGTTCGCGTCAAGATTAATGGATTCCAAAACGACAACAATGTTCCGCGATGGAACTGTCTGTTCCGGATTTCAGAACTACTTCAGGACATCTTTTCGGGACAGCAGACCGGGGACAATCTCATCCGAAAGCTTGATTGCAGCGTCGATCCGGGCAATCCGGCGCGCACCCGGCCGGTAGGTCAGAAACACCGGATGCGGCCGTGCGCGAATGCCGGGAAGGCACCGGACCAGCGCGCCGGATGACAAAGAGTCGCCGATCATGAATTCGGGCAGCATCGCGAAGCCCAGGCCATCCACCGCCAACTGCATCAGGATCTCGAAACTCATCACCGCCAGCGGGCCAGAGACCGAGACCGCCGTTTCTTCAACCGCTGATTCAAATTCCCAGACCGCGCCGGGCCGATCGCCCCGGAAGGTCAGACAGGGTACGTTTGCAAGGTCCTTCGGATGGCGAAGATCATGGGCAGCGCAAAGCTCTGGAGATGCGACGAGGATGCGCCGGAAAGATCCCATCTCGCGGGCGATCAGGCGGTCGTCATGCACCTTGCCGATCCGGAACGCGATATCGATCCCGGGCCCCTGCATGTCCGCAAAGCCGTAATCAGGCTGCATGACGAGCGTCAGGTCCGGGTGGCGCTCCCGCGCAATCGGAAACAGCTTCGCCGCGACAAGGCCCCCAAACTCGTAGGTTGCAGCAAGATTGACCTGACCAGAGATGCCGACGCTTTCTTCGCGTGCGATGTCTTCGATCAGGTCAATCTCGGCCAGAACAGAAGCGATGCGGTGATGTAGCTGCTCTCCGATCGACGTGAGTTTTACCGATCGCGCTCCGCGCTCCAGCAGTTTCACGCCCAGATGTTCTTCAAGCTGAGCGACATGACGGCTGACGCCTGACTTGGCGATGCCCAGTTGATCGGCGGCGGCGCTGATCCCGCCGGCCTTTGCAACGGTGTCGAAGCTAATGAGGGTGGGCAACCCAAGCGTTCTGATATCTTGAACCATTTGTTTCATATCTGATCACTGTTCTGAAAATCAGCATTCCATACTTTGTCTCCTGTCAACAGCCCAAAGTGGGCGAGCATGGAGATTGAGACATGAACATCCTGATTACCGGTGCCAGCAGCGGATTTGGAAAACTGATCGTCGGCGAGCTTTTGAAGGCCGGTCACGCCGTGGCCGGTACAGTTCGCGACGCCGAAGGCAGGAACGCAGAAGCGGCAGATCTGCTGCGGGACCTTGGTGCCGAGATTGTCGACCTCGACGTGACCGGCGACGCCTCGGTCGAGGCGGGTGTCGCCGCGGCCAGCCAGAAACTCGGCGGGATCGAGGTGCTGATCAACAATGCGGGGGTCGGCGTTCACGGGTTGCAGGAAAACTTTTCAGCCGCGGACCTGCTCCGGGTCTTCGACGTGAATGTGTTCGGTCCGCAGCGCATGGTTCGCGCGGTCCTGCCCCAGATGCGCGCTCGCGGCGAGGGACTGATCCTGAACGTCTCCAGCCTGCTGGGCCGGGTGACCCTGCCCTTCTACGGTCCCTACAACGCCACCAAATGGGCATTGGAGGCCATGAGCGAGAACTACCGCGCCGAGCTTAGCCAATTCGGTGTCGATGTGGCCATCGTGGAACCCGGCGGTTTCCCGACTGAATTCCACGGCAATCTCTTGCTGCCTGCATCGACAGACCGGAACGACGGTTATGGCCCGTTTGCCGACGCACCAGCGGCAGCGCGTCAGAACATGAACGATTTTCTCGCAGCCAATCCGCAGCAGGATCCCGCGCTTGTTGCAGAGGCGATCGTGGCTATCGTTGGGGCGACGCCGGGCACACGCCCGTTCCGCACGGAAGTGGACCGGGTCGGCATGGGCGACCTCGTCAAGCCGATCAACGATCTCTCGGCCACAAACACCGCCGCACTGTTCACCAATCTCGGCATGGCAGAGATGTTGAACCTGAAGGTCGCAAATCAAGAAGCGGCCTGAGGCCCGCGGCTGACCCGCGTTTTGCACGGGACAGCCGGCTCTGATCAGTCAAAATTATGCCCGAACGACAAAGGAAGAACACCATGGTGCATCCTGCATTCACCTCTGACTCCGTCGCTGTCATCACCGGCGGCGCGTCCGGGATCGGCCTTGCAGCCGCAACGAAGCTTGCCAGCATGGGCATGCGCGTCGTCATCGTCGATCGAGACGCGGAGAAGTTGACCGCCGCAAAGGACACCGTGCTTGCCGCAGGCGCAGGCGAGGTCATGACGTCGTCCACCGATGTCTCAGACCGGGGCCAGGTCGAAGCTCTGGAAAAGCAGGTTACCGATCGCTTCGACGGAACCGATATTCTGATGAACAACGCCGGGGTCGGTGGCCGCACGTCCAGCCTGGCCGCATCAGATGCGTGGACAACGATCCTGAACGTCAACCTCTGGGGCGCAATCAACGGCACGCAGGCCTTTGCCCCGGGCATGATTGGCCGCGGCCGACCCGGCGCCATCATCAACACCGGCTCGAAACAGGGCATCACGACGCCGCCGGGCAATCCCGCCTACAATGTCTCGAAGGCAGGCCTGAAAGTCTTCACAGAGGCAGTTGCTCATGAACTGCGCAATACGGAGGCCGGACAGATCACTGCCCATCTTCTGGTACCGGGCTTTGTCCAAACGGGAATAATCGGCGCTGCTGAAAAACCCGCTGCTGCCTGGACAGCAGAGCAGACCGTCGATTTTTTCATCGACGCCGTGAACCGCGGCGATTTCTACATCCTGTGCCCCGACAATGATGTGCCCCGCACGCTGGACGAGAAGCGCATCGCCTGGGCCATGGGCGACATCATCGAAAACCGCCCGCCACTCAGCCGCTGGCATCCTGACTTCGCAGAAGCCTATGCCCGCCACATCGACGGGGAACACTAAGCGGGCGCGAATACGATCCCATCGATCAGCAGCCGATGTTTGAGGAGGCCGCACATAAATCACCTGTGCCTTTGTGCCCTGTGTCGCTAAAGCTGAGCGATCCACGCCAAGCACGCGTCAGTTCAAAGCCGCGCCGGGATCGATCCCGCGACAAAGGCCCGCTGCGCGTCAACAATGTGGAGAATGAAACTACGTCTGCATCAGCAGCGGAGAGTATGTGTGCTCAGGGCAAAGAACATCCAGAAGACCTACGAGACGCCCGAAGGACCGTTGCAGGTCCTTCGCGGGGTGTCGCTGGATCTGGATGCGGGCGAGACACTGGCGCTGACGGGCGAATCCGGATCGGGCAAAAGCACCCTTTTGCACGCCATAGGCGGGTTGGAGCCGATTGATGGCGGCGAGATATTCCTTGACGCTGTCGAGATCAGTGCGCTGAGCGACCAGCAGTCAGCGACGGTGCGGCGCGACCGGGTCGGAATTGTCTTCCAACAGTTCAACCTCGTCGCCAGCCTTACCATCAGCCAGAACATCCGTCTGCAGGCCAGATTATCCGGCCGTTTTGACGCCGGATGGGTGGAACATCTTACGGATGTACTTGGTCTCGGCGGCCTCGACGATCGCTACCCGGAACAACTCTCGGGCGGCCAACAGCAGCGGGCCGCCATTGCTAGGGCGCTGGCGCTCCGCCCTGACCTCGTTCTGGCAGACGAGCCGACCGGCAATCTGGATGCGGAAACGGGCGACCGCGTGATGGAATTGTTCCTGCAATTGGTGGAAGAGACGA
>JBCCMP010000075.1:0-15470 GCA_039026295.1 Pseudomonadota bacterium
GCGCGAAATATACTGACGTTCAGCAGACTGGCGATAACTTGGGGTGCAAGCGCTTATTCTATCGCATATGTCGCACTGTCCAATTTTCACATTGACATAATTTGTTCCCCCTCGACAAATGATCGCAAAAAACAAGGGGGTAGAATGACCGACGACTTCGATCGTGGTCGTGCGGGCGAAAGAATCGCAGACAAGACAGCCGCACGCCGGATCAATGAAAGCGATGACGCTGGTAATCATGCTGGGGGCCATGCGCCCAAAGCGACCAATCCCCAGCCAGACGGCACCGCTGACAGCAGCATTCAAGCAATAAATCGGCGCAGGCGACCGCAATTCCTCGGAGATGTGGCCCCAGTGTTCCGGCGGATCCGCATTCTGTGCGTCGAACCGCGGATGACCGAACGCGAGCTGCTGCACAACTATTGCGACGTACTGAACTGGCAGATTGATTTCGCCTTCGATGCCATGGATGGGTTGACGCTGGCCTTTGGCCAGACATTTGACATCATCCTTGCAAACAGGCGCGTGTCCGTGATGTCGGTGTTCGATATGGTCCATATGATCCGCGAGGCGCAGGGACGTAATGCGACAACGTCTATTGCACTGATGGACGCGTCGAGCGATCTGGACGAAGATCCGCGTTGCCGGGAACTGGGAATCTCCCGCCTCGATCCGGAGAATCTTTTGCTGTCGAGCTTCAAGTCACAGATCACGACGCTGATCTGACGCCCGCCGACCGCCCCGTGTTGCAGCATGTCCTGCGGTTTGGCAGGGTGCGTTCGATGCCGCCGCTGCGGTGGTCGGGTGGAGCCTGAACATGCGGAAAATCCTGATCGACACCGATCCCGGTATTGATGACGCGATGGCCATTCATCTGGCTTTCGCGCATCCGGGGCTGGAGGTGGTGGGTCTGACATCGGTTTTTGGCAACGTTCATGTGCCCATCGCCACGCGAAACGCGCTGCACCTGGCAGAAATGGCCGCCTGTCCCTGCCCTGTCGCCGCCGGTGCGGCAGCGCCGCTTGTGCAGCCCCTGCAGCCGCCGGCCTATTTCGTGCACGGGACGCAGGGTTTCGGAAGCCTGCCAGCCGCACGGCCGTCGGGCACGGCGGACCCGCGTTCGGCAGCGGCGTTCATGGTGGACACGATCAATGGAGCCCCGGGCGAGATTTGGCTCTGCCCGGTGGGCCCGCTGACCAATATCGCGCTCGCCTTGCGAAGTAATCCGTCGATTGCCTCTCGGGTTGCAGGCGTCGTGATCATGGGCGGTGCAGTCGAGGCAAACGGAAACGTCACCCGCTGGGCCGAGGCGAATATCTGGAACGACCCCCATGCGGCGGCCGAGGTGTTCTCGGCTGACTGGCCGATCACGCTGGTCGGGCTGGACGTGACCGAGAAAGTGCGTTGCAGTCCTGACGACTTCGCAGGGCTTGCAGCAGCATCGCCTGTGATCGGCGGCTTCCTGAACGACGCGGTTCAGTTTTATTTTCAATTCCACCGCGAAAAGGATGTGTTCGACGGCTGCTTCATGCACGATCCGTCAGCCGTGCTGGCGGTCTCTGATCCTGATTTTTTCCAGGTTCGCGAGGTGCCGATCCGGGTCGTGACAGAAGGGGAGCAGATCGCGCGCACCGTCGCTGACCCGGATGCGGGGACGCGACCTGTTCGGGTCTGCCTGGGGGTCGATGCGTCCGGCGTAAGGACAAAATTCCTGGATATTGTGTCAGAGGCAGATGCTTGCCGCGCTGCACGGATCGGCTAAGCTGCACGCCGTCCCCAGAACGGAGCCGTCAGATGTTCGACATTCAGACCGTCAGCTACACCAGCGCCGCCGCCCCTGCGGCGTTCACCCGCAGTCTGCGGGAAACCGGGTTCGCGGTGCTGACGGATCATCCCGTCACGCCTGACCGGATTGCCGAGGCATACGGGGCCTGGGGCGGGTTCTTCAACTCTGACACAAAGCACGACTTTCTGGTCGATCCCGACACGCAGGACGGATTCTTTCCCTTCAAATCGGAGAACGCCAAGGGCGCAAAGGCCAAAGACCTTAAAGAGTTTTATCACGTCTATCCCAAGGGGCGCGTGCCGGGCGATATCGAGCCGCTGACCCGGGCGCTCTATGACGATCTGGTCGCCATCGGCGCGACCCTGTTGTCCTGGGTGCAGGACAACACGCCAGACGACGTGCGTCAGTCGTTCTCCGAACCGTTGCAGGAGATGCTGGCGGGCAGTCAGCAGAATCTCCTCCGCATCCTGCATTACCCGCCAATGGAGCAAGCGCCGGAGCCCGGCGCAGTTCGTGCTGCCGCCCACGGCGACATCAACCTGATAACGGTGCTGGTGGCAGGCTCCGCGCCGGGGCTTGAAGCCCAGGACACTGCGGGCAACTGGCATGCTGTGCCCTGCGATCCCGGCATGATCGCCATCAACTGCGGCGACATGCTGGAGATGGCAAGCGGAGGATATTTTCCGTCGACCGTGCACCGGGTGGTCAACCCGGAAAAGACCGAGAGCGGCGCGCGTTTCTCGATGCCGATGTTCCTGCACCCGAGGCCGGAAGTCATCCTGAAGCCGGGCACAACCGCAGATGATTTCCTGCAAGAGCGGCTCCGGGAGATCGGGTTGAAGGGGTGAAACCAAGGGGTTTGAACTGTGCGGGCGCGCACCGATCAGAAGGCGCCACCTGAGACGAAGAAGAAGTAACCTGCTGGGTCGCTGGACTGTCTGCTTCCCCGCGAAACCGGACCCTCTGCGCCGCCGGTTGGTTGTCCGAAACTCAGCATTGTCACCTGCCGTTGGTCCTGATGTCTGTCGCATCTTTTTCGAAGCTTCGGGATTTGCCCCGGTTTAAAACCGAAACGCTTTAGAAGTGGGCGATGAATCGTTCGCCCTTTGCTTAGAGCGCGATCCGACCGGAGCGAAACGAGGACTGGAAAAATTGCGCGACAAACAAATGACTTAGAGCTGCCGATCTGTTGCATTCAGATCAGATGCCGCTCTAGGCGGATCGCCAAAATCTCAACCAGCCGATTTCACGGGGTGAGCTATAAAAAGGCCGAAGCCAAGCTTTCCATAGTATTTACGAAAAGAAATAGTTCAAAAAATACCCAACATAAAAAATGCCATGATGGTGGCGGCGACAAGTATTTCGATTTCAAATAAACCTTAGTATACATAAATGATAGTATACTATTTGTCAGGATACCGCTCAATCCTTCCGCGAGGCAATTCGGGCAACCGCTTGTTGCCAACCTTCTCGATAATGTTCTGGCCGTTGCTGGTGTGCGGAAAGGCAGTATACGTGATCGACTGGTGGTAGTCCCGTTGCAGGAGATTCTTTCCGGAACTCGGATTCTGTCCCGTAATTAGCTTTTCTGCAATCAGGCGTGCCGCAAGAGCAGATGCAAAGCTGGTACCCTGCACAAACGCGACAGAACCGTCGGCAGCCCCGCTTGTCATGACTCCCGGATGAGCAGTTCCATAGTCTGTTGGAAGCGATATGCTTGGCGCACCGCGCCCGTGCTTGACCTTTCGACCAATACCAGATGACGAATAAGGGGCAGGCACGCCATCACTGAGACGAAATCCGGCGATGCAGGCACATACCGTGTTGGCAGCGGTACTGTTCATTGACCCGCGGCGAATGACGCCAAAGCCAGCGTCGATCCGCGCAAGACCTTTCAAGGCCTTTACGATCCGGAAGTTGTCCGCGATCGTTCCGGTCGTCTCATCATAGCGGACGTAGTCAGGATCGTCGAAATAGGCCCGGCGGTTGATCTCCGATGCAACGAGAGTCGATTGTTCTGTCTGAACCATCGCCATGACTTCGAAATCTGCTTGGCTGTTATTCTGGACCACGATCCGCCAGGGACCGGCAGGTGCCAGGTCGGTTCGCCCCTCCGGGCTGTCAGTCGGTGCGATGCAGATCAGGAAACCTGCAATGTAACGATCATCAGGCTGACCATCGTTCGTCCATGTGTCCATCGTGGGCCGCGTGATCGTGTAAATGCGGGCGAAGTCACCAAGGGACCTTTGGAATGTTTTCTCACTGTTACCCGGATCAGGTTCGCGTAGCTTGAAGTCTTTCCGTCGACCGACGCTAGGCGGCTCGACGGCAAAGTCGATTTCTGCCAGTTGCTCCTTGCTATTCGCGTAGGTCCAGACCTCGACATAGCTCGAAGACTGATCGCCAGGTTGGACCTGTAGTGCGAGTTCGTGGCAACTGCGCGGGGGAACGCAAAGTTCGGCGTGGACCCGGTCGAGGTTGTCATTCCCCGAGGGCATGACAATGCCACATCGCGCTTCAGGGTCTTCGGTTATCTCGCGATACGTCTCGACCATCCGCGTCAACGCGACGTTGAACCGATCTTTCCCGCGCAATTTTTCTCCGGCCTGACGGCCGTAGGAGATGTTTATCACAACTGGATAAGCGCCAGGGGCATTGCCGTTGTTTCGCGTCCACAACGCGCGGGCCGTATCCAGAATGCGCTTCACGCCCAGCAGGATATACATGTCCAGAAACTCGCCAGAATATCCGATTGCGGTGTGGTTGGGCAGGTTCACCGCAATAATCTTTGTTTTCTCTGCGAAGCGCTTGCTCTCACGGAACGTTTCGTCCTTGGCATGTGGATCGCAGCCGGCCGCGATATCAATCACCGCGGCCCCGTGCGACGTGCTTGCGCCAAGTTCCCGATGTCCAAACCGGCGGGAGAAATCGACGAGCCCGGCTTCTCGATTGAAGGCATCTTCATCCAGCGGGTCAGTGAGTTTGCCGTTGGAGTGTTTCCGCAACAGATCGTTGATCTTGCCATTGGTCAATTCACGACCCAGCGGCACGCGTTCGCCGACGCCGGAGGGGGCATTCATTTGCCATGCGGTCAACACCCGGCTTTTCCCTTGCTTGTCCCGAAGCCGAGAATGCCCGAGCGGGATGCCGGAATCGATGACCCCCAGAATTACATCATCATCTGCCAGTTTCGGAAAGTCTGCCGCGCTGCGAACGTCTGGTCCCCATTCGACAGCGGGACAAAACGTTATCCCGCCAGGCATCTCGAACTTGGCCGGGTCCTCTTCGCGGTGCCGATACCTCTGCCATGCGGCGTATGGTGAAGCCTCGGCATACTCCAGCGCTTCGTAAGCGACATGGTGCGGGTTGCTTTCGTCCCGCAGCTTTTCGGGATCCGTTTCATCGACGATCTCCAGCAACTTAGCAAGCCGGTTCTGTGACTCGGCCTCCTCCCAGTCCGTCCATTCAGCGGTCATTTTGACCCGTCCTTTGAGAGTTTGCCCTTCACATCGGGCGCAGGCCGCCACTCATCCCGTGCTTTGTTCCACAGGTTTTTCAGCAACGGGCAGGCTTTGACGGCCTTTGGCTTGCAGGGTTTCATCGCATTGTCGCAGATGTCCTTGAACCTGCTGACCGTGAAGTCTTCATCGCCATTCAAGGACACCGGACCGCCCTTCTTAGGGTTCCTCGGGACAACGTCATAGGTCATGGATTTTGCATCGCTTCCTGTGGCGAGCGCGATGATTGCCTCGCCCAGCATGCAACCAAGTACGGCCCCTGCGGCGCTGTCGACAGGATAGTGCACGCCGGCAATGACCCTGTTGGTCGCAATTCGGTGTGCCAGTCTGAAAAACTGCGAGTTGTAGTCCGAAATGCCCCTTTCCTTCTCCAGATCAGGGCCAGAAAGCGCACTCATCACCGTTGCCAGAGCATACGCCTCGGTAGCATGACCTGACGGAAAACTGGAATGTTCGGGCGTTTGGATAACCGGTTGAACGCGCATGCTGCGATCGATCGGACGGGCGGCGCGGCAGTAGTGTTTGACCTGCATCTCCAGGGTCACGACCACGCCGTGGATGATTTCCATTACCTCTAGACTGCGTGCTCTGCGCCCATCGCTCAGATGCGCAAGTGCGCCGAAAAACGAAAAAATATCGCCCGTCTGTTCTAGGATCTCTGGAATCCGGTCGATGCGCAGGTCGGCATAGCTTCGCACCCAGGCCATCTGTTCGTGAAAAACCTTGTTGTCCGGTCTTACGATGACGGCGACCGGATCATTTCCAAGACGAACGGTTGCCTTGTGATCTCCGCCTTCCACGTGGAAGTTTGAGATGATCTCGCCAGATACAACGATGCCGCGAAGGTCCGGCGTCAGGTAGTCAACGCTTTCCGTGTCGACCCGGAAGGCAGGAACCTCAATATTGTCATTGGTTCCATCCCAGTTTCCAACGGTTGCATCCTGCGAGACCATGAGGGCATGCGCCAGCATTGCAGACCCCGAACCGCCGGCATGATCTTCTCCATACCCCTCGCCACCGCGGCCACCACGACCGCCTCTGCCACCGCGACCGCCCCGGCCGCCACGACCGCCCCGGCCACCTCTGCCGACATTCAATCCAAACTGCATGATACATCCCCCTAGAAATCGCTTCCGTGATCGGACTCTGTTGAAATCGGGAGGCATCCGTCAATACTCGTAACCTTGGATTTAACGATGATTTGACGAACACTTGTCGCGGTGGCAGTGTTGATCAGTTTTTGGCCTGCGTATTGAAGGCAAACCCGCGTGGAACCAACTGGCGATTTCCCGATAAAATTCCATCTCCGCGGGCGATTTCGTGTTGAAACGGCATCCGGCCGGGAACTGACCCCGCTGGCGACCAAATCGCAAGCCATTCTCGCGCTCATCGCAACAGAGCCAAAACTGACAAGAACCCGCTCATGGATCCAAGACAAGTTGTGGAGCAGGAGCGACGCCACACACGGGGCAGGTTCGCTTCGAACTGAATTGGTCCAGATAAGGCGCGCGTTGGGGCCTGCCGGATCGGCGCTGCACAGCAACCGATTGGCGCTCTCGCTTGATCACAACGTCGTCGAGATCATCGAGACTGGTTCTGCCGAATTGCTTGAAGGTCTGGATGTCAAGGATCCAGAGTTTGACAACTGGCTGAGTTGCCTGAGGGCGGCTGATCCTGCCGCCGAGCCGATCGCCCCGTCGGCCGAAATGGTCCCGGTCAACGTTCTTGGTCGCGCGCCGCGTCCCCACAAAGAGATCGTGATCATTCCGCATAATACCGGTGAAGAACTTCTTGGAAGGATTGAAACCAGGTTCGCCGAGATCATCTGCAAGAATCTCAGCGAGATGTTCGTCTTTGCGACGCGGATCGGCGAGCAAGACGACGCATCGGAGGGAACGATCCGCCTCAGCGTTGAGGCAATCGAAAACGATACCGACGAGCTTGGCCTGCGCGTTGCCGTTGACCGTAAGGGCACTTCTTTCCCTCCATGGGCCGAGATGGCGTTTGGAAGTTGGCCGGATAAAAATCTGAACTTCAGATCCGATCATCTTGGACTTTGCTATCGCAGCATCGATACGCTGGGCCATTTACTTGTGCGCAGCACACATGCAACGCATCACTCTGCAGTAACGTCTGACGAGATGCTGAGCCAGGCGCTCACCAAGATGTTCTCGATGTCCCCGGAGGAATTTGATGCCGCGGACCGACTGCTTCACGATGCATACGAGTTAGAAGGACGTGGTCTCTATCTGGCGTGGCGGGCACAACTTGCCGTCATTCGCGCGGTTGAGACACCTGATGCTGATCTGCAGGAATCGCTGGATGTGTGTCAGGAACTTTGCGCGAAGGCGATGTCCGACGAGCCGACAAACTCTCACGTTCTCGCTGCGGTTGCCAATGCGAGATTGATGATCGAGAACGATGTTGCGGCAGCCGGGGAACTTTCGCGGCTGGCCGTTGTGTCCAATTCCGCGAATCCCTTTGCATGGAGTTCGTGGACTGACGCACTTCTCTTCACAGGAGAGTTTGAGAAAGCTCACGCAGCAGCGCGCACCGGGCAATTGCTTGCCCAGGGAGGTCGTTTTCGATTTTGGGCAGATTTTGGCGTGGCTCTGACCGCGACCGGCATCGGCAATCTCGAGACTGCCATTCGAAACGCCGAGTTGACCCGTGCGTTGAGCCCGAGGTTCAGACCGCCACTGCGCTACCTGATCGGCCTCAACGCATCGGCAGGCAATTTGGAGGCAGCCCGCAAGCATCTGGGCCGATTGCGAAAGCTGGAACCAGACTTTTCCGTTGATCGCATGATCAACGATGAAACCTATCCCGTTTCATTCCTGCGTCGGGGGGGATTTATGGACCCGGACAGGCTCAGGGATCTCTGAAAGTCGACCGAAAATTTCATCGATCCGCTTCGGCGGCATGAACCAATCAGAATGGCCGAAATAGCGCTGAGATAACGGCCTGCCTCTAAGATCTGCCAACCCGTCTGCAGATTAAGAGGCCTAGGTGAAAAGAATAATCGACAGTGCGCTTTTGCTACATGCGCAAGCAATCGACAGGACACACGAGCAGGATCCGTTGGCTGGCGAACGATGGTTGTTTGACCGATTAGGTTCTTCGATCCGGGCAGGGACGGCTGAGAGCGACAAAGATCCACTGGTAAGCGATCAGGAACTCGGAAGGCTTGCCTGGCACCGCATCAAGCCCTCAATAGTGGTGCTTCTGAAGGGAGAAGCACCCGAAGATCGCTCAGATCGACTTAAGCTTGGGATCGGGGATCAGGACCTGATAGATGCCGCAGCGCGGGTCCTGACTTTCGGTCTGGGGCTTTCGCAATCGGTTGCTACGATCGCGCTGTCCCTTTGCATTCGCAGTGATTTGTTCAGATGAGCCGAGACATTATGCCCATTGCTGCGGCGAAGCGGCCCCGACCACGTGGCCCGGATCGACTTTGGTGCATCACGGGCGCGTGGTCCATCTGACCGACTGTTTCCGTTGCCGGTGGGCGGTAGCCCAGTTCACGATGAACCTCTCGCTTCATCGGACCGGTCCATCGCCCGGCCAGTTCGACGTTTTGACACACCAAGCTCACCACAAAAATGCCCGACGAACCGACACTTGCGGAACGATCCAGCAGTTTCCGGACGCAGCCTTCTTCAAGATCGTCTCGCCCAGTCCGGCGTCGGCACTGGGCCGTATCAAGCGAGCGTTCTCCTTTTCCACGCCCTTTAGGCGCTTCGCCTGTTTTGGTGCGGCAATCGGCGAAGATCTCTCTCATCGTCCGCAGCTTCTCTGGCGATCTCTTTCATTCCTTCAGAATCCGGGGTCCAGCCGCAACACTCCCACCGGGCATCGAAGCCTGCAGCGGCTTACCTGCCCATCCGCGGCGAAGACCGGACTGAGGCTCCGCATCCGCGAGATCGCGTTCACCGGTGAACATCCGGAGCCCGCAGATTGCCGAGCAATCCACCCTGGACCTAGCACGCGGAAGATCGGTCTTGGCAGGTACGGCAACACCAGACAGAACGCTCTGTGCGAAACGATGGACCCGGCAGATCGCCGCGATGTCAGGTGGTCTCGCCGATCTTCAAAGACGCTTTGAGTTCAGTCTTCGTGGTGGCGGATATCTCGCCCGGTCCGAGGATCCAGGCTGCGGCTGCAGCTCCGATTTCATAGCGCGGCGTCAAGGTTGTTGTAATTACCTTCGGCAGGGCGGACAAAAAACCAAGGCCGTTGAACCCGGCCAGGGCAACCTGACCCGGGACTGAAATGTCCTCGGCAAGGCAGTGCATCAACCCGCCCGCCGCAAGATCATCGTTTGCGAAGTAAATCGCGTCTGGCGGGTCTTTGCGCCCCAGAAGGTCTGCCGTCATGCGTCGCCCAGCCTGCATCGATGACGGCTCGTCCGAGTGAATTCTGTGCCGGACCTCTGCGCCGGCCGCGGAGACACATTTTGCAAATGCATCAAAGCGCTTTATGGCGCGAAGATCCAGCCCACCTTGGCTGGAGATATAGCCGAAGCGCCGATATCCATTTGCGAGCAGATGTCTGGCCATCCCGGCTCCGGTCTTGCTGTGCGAAAAGCCGAAGCAGGCCGAGATCGGATCGCCGTCCGTATCCATGATCTCGGCCACGCGGACACCGGTTTGCGCGATGATCCTGCGAAGCGACGGCGTGTGTTCCAAGCCGGGCAAGATCAATCCGCGCGGCCGCCAGGACAGAAGGTCGAACACCAGGTCTTCTTCGCTTTCCAGCGAATACTCCGAGACACCGAATACAGGACGCAGGCCGCTTTCATCCAGCGTATCGTTGATGCCGGAAAGTACCTCGGTGAAGACGCGGTTTTGCAGGGTTGGGACCACGACGCCGACGATCGGATTGTCGTAAGACGCATTTCCGCCAGCCAGCCGATTGTGGACATAACCGATCTCGCGCGCTGCCTTAACCACCTCTTTTCGCACGTCTTTTGAAATGTAGCCGGTGCCGCGCATCACACGCGACACAGTCATTTGGCTAACGCCGGCAAGCCGTGCCACGTCATGCATTGTGGGCTGGTTTTTTTCTTTGCCCCTCGATCTCTTGCGAACCATTTCACCCCGTTTCGATGATCTTCCGATCAAATCGCTTGACGGGTGTTTACGTAAACATGTACGCATTTGGCAATGTGTTTACGTAAACACTTGCGCCGTGCAGGTGTTGCGAAAATGAAAAGGCGGCGCCACCGCCAAGGGAGGAACCATGAAGAAACTGCTTGCAACCTCGGCCTTTGCCGTTGCCTTCGCTGGAACGGCCTTCGCTGGAACAGCCTTTGCCGAAACCCACCGTCCAGAATGCTTCGCTCCGGCACCCGACACAACGACGATTTCCTATGATGCCAAGGACGGCCCCTATAAGCTGGCGTTCGTCAACGGCTTTGCCGGGAACGATTGGCGTATCCAGGCCATTCAGTCCGCCAAAGCCTGGGCAGCCCGCCCTGAAAACGCCGGCAAGATCGACGAGTTCACGGTTGTTTCCGTCGGCAATGACAGCGCCGCACAGATCGCGGCCATCGACAACTTCATCGCCGCCGGATACGACGCGATCACCTTCATCGCCGTGAACCCGACCGCGTTCGAGCCGGTGATCCGCCGGGCCGCGCGGGCCGGAACCATCCTGGTTCCCTTCGACAACGTGCTGGACACGGACAAGGTCGTGCAGGTGAATGAAAGTCAGCTTGCCCTCGGCACCCTCAAGGCGCAGACGGTGATGGATCTTCTGGGCGGCACTGCCAAGAAGATCCTGATGGTCAACGGGCTGCCCGGCAACGCCACGGACCGCGACCGCCGCCTTGGCATGATGAGCGTTCTGGAAAAGGTCGATGGTCTTGAGATCGTCGAGGTCGTCGGCAACTGGGATACAGGTACCAGCCAGAAAGTCGTGGCGGATGCTCTGGCCACCCATGGCCAGTTCGATGCGGCCGTGTCACAGCACGGATCCGCCGGCACGATCAACGCCATGCAGGCTGCCGGCCACCCGATCGTGCCGATGGGCGTCGATGGTGAAAACGGCGTGCGGCTTTTGATGGACGAGTTGAACATTCCGGGTGTTTCCGCCAGCCAGGCACCGGCCATGTCGGCGATCGCCCTGGAAGCCGCTATCGCACTTCTGGAAGGCAATGCCTTGCCGCAGACGATCTTCCTGCCGATCCCACAGGTGACATCGGACGAGTTGAAGGCCGGTGAGAACTTCTTCCCGGACCTGCCGAAGTCTTTCAACACCGGCACGGGCTATGCGGAATGCTTCCCGCCCTTCACCCCCGAAGAACTTCTGGGCTAAACGCCGGACAACACCTGAGCCAAGCCTGCGGGGGAACGGCGGCGTGGAAAAGCGCCGCCGTTTGTGCATGGGTGGTAGACGTGTCTGACGCAACGAAACCCCTTCTTGCGATGCGGGATATATCCATGCATTTCGGCGCGACAAAGGCGCTGAATGGCGTCGATTTTTCGTGCAATCCGTCCGAGGTCCACGCTGTGCTGGGCGAAAACGGCGCGGGAAAGTCCACGCTGATGAAGCTGATCGCCGGTGTTCTGCAGCCGACGAAGGGCGAGATCCGCGTGGACGGGGACATCGTCTCGCTCGGTTCGCCCCGGGACGCTCTCGGCCATGGCCTGGTCTGCATGTTTCAGGAACTGTCACTGGTGCCGGACCTGACCGTGCGCGAGAACCTCCTGCTCGGTGCGCCGGGGGCGGGCCTTGGATGGCTGCGGGGCAGAGGGCTGGACGCGGCGCAGAATGTGTTGGCCCGCATTGGCGGCGAAGACATCAGAATGGCGGCGCGCGTCGCCGACCTGACGCTGGCGCAGCGCCAGCAGGTCGAGATTGCCAAAGCGATCATGAAGAAGCCGCGTCTCCTGATCCTGGACGAAGCCACCTCGGCGCTTAACGCATCGGTCGTCGAAAAAGTCTTCGATATGGTCCGCGAACAGCGGGACAACGGCACGGCGGTGCTCTTCATCTCGCACCGCTTCCACGAAATCGAGGCACTGGCTGACCGTGTTTCGGTCTTCCGGAATGGCCAACTGGTCGCGACCTTCATGAAAGGCGCTCACGATTACGGCCAGATAATCGACATGATGGTCGGTCAGAAGATCGACGAGCTGTTTCCGCCGAAGCCGCCGCTGTCGAATGATGCCGAAGAGGTGCTCCGGGTCGACAACTTCTCGTGGGATGGTCAGGTCCGGGACGTCAGCCTTTCCGTCAAACGCGGTCAGATCGTCGGGCTCGGCGGTCTGGATGGCCAGGGCCAGGGAGCTTTCCTGATGGGTCTCTTCGGGCTGTTGCGAAAGGCGGACGGGGTCACGACCATCGCGGACGGGACGGCGCGGATCGACAGTCCGAAAGCTGCCAAACACCCGGATCTTGCCCTGGCCTACATCCCCGAGGATCGCAAGACCGAAGGTCTGGTTCTGGACCAGAGCATTCAGGAAAACCTCGAACTTGTGGCGCTGGGCCGTGCCGATCTGAATGCGAAGGATGCAACGCTCTATCAGGCAGCGCTGGATCAACTCGCTTTGAAACATGGCGGGATGGACCTGTCGATTTCGTCGCTGTCCGGCGGCAATCAGCAAAAGGTCGTTCTGGCGAAATGGCTGGCGCTGAAGCCCCGCTGCCTGCTTCTGGCCGACCCGACACGGGGCATCGACGTGAAGACCAAGACCCAGATCTATGCGATGCTGCGCCAGCTTGCCGACCAGGGAACCGCCATCCTGCTGCTGAGCACGGATTACGAAGAACTGATCCAGCTCAGCGATGAGACGCACGTGTTCTTTGACGGTGCGATCGCCGCAACGCTCAGCGGCGAAGATCTGACACCGCAGAACATCATTGCCGCCACGCTCAACGTTAACACCCGGGCCGCGCATGCGTGATTACGTGCGCTCGAACCGCCGCGAGGCGATCGCGGGCATCGTGCTGATCGTGCTGCTGGCGCTGTATCTCGGCACCCATCCTCGCGGTGCGTCGACCTACGTGATGACGATCTGGGCCAACCAGTGTCTGATCCTCGGCCTTGCCGCGTGCGCTCAGTTCTTCGCCGTCGTCGTGCGGGGCATTGACCTTTCGGTCGGCGCCGTCATGGCGCTGACGAACTGTATTGCCTCTTATCTGTTGGACGGATCGGCCGTCGGCATCGCCCTGGGCATGGTCGGCGTCGTCGCGGCCGGGGCGCTTTGCGGCATTCTCAATGGGCTGATCATCGTCTTCGGCCGCATCCAGCCCATCGTCGTCACGCTTGCGACCGCCTCGATCTTCGTGGGTCTTGCCTTGCTGCTGCGGCCGACACCGGGCGGTGCGGTGAACTACGATCTTGCCGATGCGATGACGCTGGATGTGCTGGGGATCCCGACGGCGCTGATCCTGACCGGGCTCGCCGTGGTCGCGTTCTGGCTGCCGTTCCGGCGCACGGGTCTGGGGCTCGGCCTCTATGCGCTCGGGTCCTCGGAACAGGCTTCTTTCCAATCGGGCATCAACGTCAAGATCGTGCGCCTGGCCGCATTCACGCTGACGGGTGTCTTCGGCGGCCTGGCGGGCCTCTACTACAGTTTCGTCACGACGACCGGAGATGCCGGCATCGCCGCGGGCTTTACGCTCAACTCGATCGCCGCTGTCGTATTGGGCGGTGTCCTGTTGCGGGGCGGTGTCGGCTCGCTGATCGGTGCGCTCGCCGGGGCGTTCATCCTGAAGACGATCGCCTCGCTGATGTTCTTCTCGGGAATCCCTTCGCTGGCACAGCCGCTGTTCGAGGGGCTGATTCTGGCGGCGGCAATCGCCATCGGCGGCGCAGACGTCCTGCGCGCACGCAACAAGCTCGAGATCTTCACCTGATGCTCCGCACGGTCACTCTCGACAGCCTGATGCCCTATTTCGGCGCGGCAGTGCTGATCCTGGCCGGAAGTTTCTTCTTCCCGCAGATCCTGACCGCGGACTATCTGACCCAGCAGCTTCAAATCGCGGCGTTCCTGGGCCTGTTGGCAACCGGTGCGACGATCGTGATCCTGCTCGGCCATATCGATTTATCGGTACCCTGGGCGCTGACCGGGGCGGCAATTCTGTCGACGACCCTTGTCGGTACAGGCCACCCGGTGCTGACGGTTCTTGCAGTTCCCGCGGCCCTGGCTTTTGGAGCGCTGATTGGCATCGTCAACGGTATCGGCGTGGCGGTATTGCGCATCCCTTCGATGGTCTGGACCCTCGCGGTCAATTCGATGCTGCTGGGCCTCGCCGTGCTGAACACCGGCGGCTTCAATCCCAAGGGGGAAGCAAGCGGGCTGATGATCGCGATGGCCTCGGGCGACGTTCTGGGTTTGCCAATCAGTTTCCTGATCTGGATCGCGGTGTGCCTGGGGCTGACCTGTTTTCTGATCCGCACGCCCTTTGGGCGCTATCTTCGATCGATCGGCTTCAATGAAAAGGCGACGTACCTGTCGGGGGTATCGACGTCCTCGGTCGTCTTCGCGGCCTTCGCAATCGCGGGCATGTGCTCGGCGCTCGGCGGCGTCATGCTGGCGGGTTATGCGAACCAGGCCTACCAGTCCATGGGCGATCCCTTCCTTTTGCCGACCATCGCCGCGGTGGTGATCGGCGGCACGTCGATTCTGGGCGGCCGCGGCGGCCTTTTCGGCACCATCGGCGGTGCCCTGTTTATCACGCTGCTGACGTCGATCCTGTCGGTCATGCAGATCGATGACGCCTGGCGAAACATCATATTCGGGACAATCATTCTGGCGATGCTGCTGTTCCAGACCATGCGCAAGGGAGCAACGGCATGAGCGCGCCCCGCTACATCACGATCGATCCCCGCTTCGACGGTTTCATCGACACATCCCGTCCGCCGCGGTTGATTGCGGATGGCTGCATCTGGACTGAAGGGCCGGTATGGCGCGATGGCGTGCTCTTCTTCAACGATATCCCGAACAAACGGATGATGCGCTGGACCGAGGCAGACGGTGCAGCGGTCGCCCTGGCCAACAGTGAATTCGCCAACGGCAATACGCTGGACCTGCAAGGGGAGATGTTATAGTGCGTGCATGGGGGGGGGCCCGGGTTCCGCCGGGTCGATACGAAGGACGCGGACGCGGTTGTGGACGTCCCGGCCTCGGTAGAGGGGGCGCGGCGGAAATCGCCCC
>JBCCMP010000076.1:0-15394 GCA_039026295.1 Pseudomonadota bacterium
CAGACACCGCAAGAAAGCGCCAGCCATCCAAACCGCGTCCCATGCTTTTGACGGGGCGATTGACGCGCTGCTCGAACGATGCAGCGACGCCGACCTCTGTCGTGCGTCCATAAGATGCGGCCGTCTTCGGCCGCGCACCTTGCATTAACGCTCACCGTGTAGCGTTCCCCGACACCAGTAGATGGAGCGCGCCGGCGCGTGTCGAAGTATGAAGATCCTGATGATTGGGAGGTTGCAGCGTCATTGCACGCCCTTTCCTGCTGCGCGCGCGCATGGGCGATCAGATGGCGAAATGCAGATCTGGCCGCGCGGTCCATTGAGCGGCTAGAGCAGCGCCTTAAGACCGCCGAAGACAAACAGGCCCAGGCCAAGGGCGCGGTCCTGGCAGTAAAAGCGAACCTCCTGGTGTGGCGCGGCGATCTTCACGAAGCCGGCCGCATTTGCGACGCTGCCATCGGTCTTCTGGACGGTCAGGACCTCGCCTGGTACGCGCGGGCATTGGCCACGCGGGTCACTATCGATATCTCGACCGGCTGTCACACTCAGGCGCTGGAGATCCTCCGCAGTCCGCTCGAAACACTGGACAGGGACTGTCCGCAAACCGTTGACGCCGTCATCGAACTGCTGTGTTTGCAAGGGGTTGCCTATGTCACCTCTGGTAACCCGGGCCGCTGTCTCAAGGACATGCAAGAGGCCCAAGCGCTCTGCGTGAAGGCAGGTCTGCGCGGCCATCAGGCAATGGTCGAATCCGCCATGGCCAGCACTGCGCTTCGCCTCGGTGATCTGGACAACGCGTCAGAATTGGCGACGCGCGCACTTACGTTGATCGATGAAGACCGTCTCGGCCATCTCGCGTCCTACACGATTGAAACACTCGGATGCGTGGAACTCGCCAAAGGCCGTGTCCGGCAGGCCATCCAGATCCTTTCTGACGCCCTCGTAAAGGCAGACGGGCACAATGACGTGCGTTCGCGCTGTCAGATCCAGTTCGGCATCGGTCGTGCCTGGCACTTGTCCGGGGACACTCAGCGTGCGTTGGCCGCACTCAATGAAGCAGAGGAGATCGCGCGCCGGATCGGTTATCTCGTCTGGCATCGGGCCATTCTACAGATGATCGCCGAGGTTCAGGAAAAGGCAGGCGACGCGGTGGCGGCGCTCGCAACGTACAAGGACTACATGCGCGCGGGCCGGAAGATGTACGCCCGCGACACTGAAAAGCGATTGTTCGAACTGGACGCGCGGTTCGAACTGGAACGCGCTGAAAAGCAGGCGGCCGAGGCACGCGCCCGGAACCTTGAACTGGAAGCAGCGCGGTCAAATGCTGCCATGGCCAGCGAACGGATGCTCGCAGTCATGGACAACCTGGACCATGGCCTCGCAATGTTCGACACGGATGGCCTGCTCACATACTTCAACCCACGCTTCACGGAAGTTCTGGGCATGACGGCTGAGGATGTGCGCCAGAATCCAAGTTTCCCGCAGGTCGTCGCACTCGGGTTCGAGAGGGGACTCTTCGACGAAACGGCCTTTGGGCCCGGGGTAGACAGCATTCAAGCGCATCTGCAAAGCCGCATGGCGCTTATGCAGCAACCGACATTCGGCCCGATCGAAATCCGCCTGACGACAGAGGCCAACGGAACGCGCGACTATCTGATGCGGGGCCGCTGGATCGGTGCGGAATGCATGATCACCTATGCCGACGTCACCGACGTGCAGGAGGCCCGGGCCGAGGCTGAACATGCCTGGGAAGTGCTGCAGGACGCATTGAACGTCACCGATGCCGGTGTTTGCGTCGCCGACCGGCAAGGCCGGGTCATCATTTGCAACCCATCCTACGTGTCGGCGCTTGGCGATATCGACATCGAGGTTGGAAAAGGGACGCACTTGCGGGACGTCATCGCAGGGTCGCTGACCAGTGTTAAATCCTGTTCGGACTGGAGCGAAGAGCAGCTTTATGCAGAGGCCGACCGGGTTCTGAAAGCCCGGCTGGAAAGCGGCTACCACCTGGTCCACGAACTGCTCGACGGCAGGGTGATCGAGCGTGTCGGCCACGTCACCCCGTCGGGCCAGTCGATCGCTCTGATGATCGACATCACCGCCGTGCGTCAGCGCGAAGCGGAGCTCGAAGCCGCCCGCACGGAAGCCGAGGGGGCTCAGCAACGCAGCGACGTCGTCCTCAGATCTCTGTCACACTCTGCCTTCGTCATCGACCGGAACGATCGCATTTCCTTTTGCAACGACAAGTGTCTGAAAATCTGGGATGCGACCTCGGACGAGGTGGCAGCCTATCCCGTGCTGCCAGACCTGTTGCGGCACCTCTGGCGGTCCGGACGCTATGCTGCCGCCTACGACCTGCCGACCGAGCAGGCTCTGGACGGTTTTGTCGAGGAACGCCTGAGATTCCTCCAGCAGCCAACAGATACGCCGCTGCAGCTCGAACTTGTCGACGCGTCGACTGGCCGGCAAAGGGTGTACCAGGTGCAGGTCGTGGCCCTGGGCGATGACCGCCTGGTCACCCATGTCGATGTCACCGATCTTCAGGAAGCGCGCGAAAGCGCGGAGAAAGCGCGCGCCCAGTCAGAGGCGACCCGTGCGATGGTCGAAGAGGCGCTGGAGACGATTGACGAGGGGTTCTGCATCTGGAGCCCGGATGATCGCCTTGTCCACATCAACACGGCGTACAAGCAGCACCACGACGGAACGATCGATGGATCGTGGATCGGGCGCGATTTCCGGCCCTTGGCTGAAGGGTTTGTCCGGGCACGGGGTACCACAGATAATGCCTCGGTTGCGGCAACCGTCGACGAGATGATGCGTCGACGGCGGTCTGAGAAGGGTGTCAACGTCGTTCTCGAGGATGCAGACGGGCGCGCGGTCGAGCACAGCTCGAAGCTGACGCCCTCGGGATATGTGGTTGCGCTCAGCAAGGATGTTACCGAACAGCGCCGCAGGGAACGCGACCTCGCGGATGCGCGGGAAGAAGCCGCCAGCCAGAATGCCCGGATCGTCAGAATACTGAATGCGCTCGACCAGCCCGTCGTGCTGTTCGACGACATGGACTTTGTCACGTTCTTCAACCCGCGCATGCTCGAGATGTGGCAGATTTCAGAGGAAGAAGCGCGCCGTCACCCCAGTTTCCGCAAGCTGAAGCAGTATCTATGGGAAACCGGCCGCCTTGATCATGACGAGATCATCGCCACGCGTGAAGAGTTCGACGACTACATCGACAAACGCATTGCAGAGCTGCGCGATGTGCCCTTCGGTCCGCTCGAAAAGCGAAACATCGGGCTGGACGGTTCCCATCGAATTCTGCTGACCCGCGGCGTGCAGTTGGGGTCCGAGCGCATGGTCACCTATGTCGACGTGACGGACCTGGAAGACGCCAGAACCGCGGCGGAGGCGGCAAGTCAGGCGAAGTCCGATTTCCTGGCAAACATGAGCCACGAGATCCGGACACCGATGAACGGCGTCATCGGAATGAGTCAGCTTCTGTCCGATACCCAGCTGTCCAAAGAGCAGCACCTCTACGCGAAAACGATCTCGGACTCCGCAGACGCGCTTTTGACCATCATAAACGACATCCTTGATTTCTCGAAGATCGAGGCGGCCAAGCTCGATATCGTTTCAGAGCCCTTCGATCTGTTCGGGGCCGTGCAGGACGTGACCGCCCTGATGGCACCGCAGGTTTCCGACAAGGGGATTGAGCTTTGCCTCGACTACGACTGCGCCGTGCCCAAGGCGATCCTTGGCGATGCAGGACGTGTGCGGCAGGTTCTGGTGAACATCATCGGCAACGCTGTAAAGTTCACGCTTCGGGGGCATGTTCTGGTCAACGTGTCAAATGCCGGGACCGATCGCATCAGGATCGACGTCACCGATACAGGCGTCGGCATTCCACAGCACAAGATCGACAAGATTTTCGCAGCGTTCGAACAGGTCGACAGCGCAACGACGCGCGAGTTCGAAGGGACCGGTCTGGGACTGGCAATCAGTCAGCGGCTGGTCGATCTGATGGGCGGGACAATTTCAGCCCGGTCAAAGCTCGATGTCGGCACAACCTTTACGATCGAACTGCCGGCTGTCCCCTGCGCGGAACTGGAGCCCAAGATTACCGGGCAAGCCGACCTGTCCGGCAAACGCATTCTGATCGTCGATGATCTCGAGGTGAATCTGACGATCCTCGAACGCTTGCTGGCGCGACGCGGTGCTATTGTCACCAAATCGGCCGACCCGGAAGCAGCGGTGGTGCTTGCGCAATCCCAGGACTTCGACCTTGCAATTCTTGACTTCCAGATGCCGAAAATGGACGGGGTCGAACTGATGCTGACCCTGCGCGGTCAGCGGGCAAAGCCGCCTTTCCCGACCGTTCTGCTCTCGTCAGTTAACAAATCCGGCGAAAGCCGGGATCTGTTGGAGCAGGGCTTCAGCGCCGTTTTGATGAAGCCGGTGAACATGCCACTCATGGACAGTCTTCTGCGCAACGTACTCAGCGATTCATCAACGCCGGACGCGCCGGAAGAAGTCGTCAAGGAACCAAGACGCCCCGACGCAGATCTGACCGGCAGGACAATTCTGGTGGCCGAGGACAACAAGACCAATCAGCTGCTGATCCGCAAAATGCTCGCCAAAACAGGCGCTGCCGTGATGATCGCGGCGAACGGCGAGATTGCCGTACAGATGGCCCGGGATGAAAAGCCAGATATAATTCTGATGGACGTGTCGATGCCGGTGATGAACGGCATGGACGCCACTCGGCAGATCCGCATCCACGAAGCGGATCACCAAATGCCTGCCTGCCCGATCATTGCCTTGACCGCGAACGCCATGGATCGCGATCGCGAAGCCTGCCTTGCCTCTGGCATGACAGCATTTCTGTCAAAGCCCGTCCGGCGGAACGACCTGATGGACAGCCTCTCTGAAGTGTCGGCGGATTTGCCGCCGAGCAATATCGCACCCGATTGACACGAACTTACCCAGATCAGCCCCGGTCGCGGAAAGAAGCCGACAGCGAAGTGGCCCGCATTACGGGTGACTAACTGCTGCGCCGCGGCAGGCAGATCACGGTGACTCCAAGGGCGACTGAAAGCAGCAACACCCATCCGGTGGGCTGCCCCATCGTCAGCAGAGTTGCGGCACTGATCAGCAGCCATCCCATTGGTATGATCATTAAAATCCGCGCGCGCCAGGCAGGCGCTGAGAGGCCGAGAAACCCGAGAGTCAGGATCGCGGTCGGATCCGGCGAAAGGCCGACCACCTCGGCTTGCACTATTGGTCGCCCGGCCACCATGCCGACCAGCGGATAGGTGAGCGCCAGAATGATCAGGAAGTGCGGTAGGCCGACCCGGCGATGTGGATGGTCCAGTCCCGGACCCAGCAGAACCAGCAAACCCGCCTGCACCCAGAAGGCCGGAATGACCCCGGCGATCGCCCAGTTGATCGGCTGATAGCGTATCTGCAGAAACAGGTATGCCGTCGCTGCCCAGGCAAGGGCCAGACCGACCGCCGCCGCCCACACGGCCCACGGCCGGCGCAGCAAAGCCGCAATCGTCAACGCCGCGAACGCTGCAAGAACCAATGGCTGCGCTGGCCAGGCCGCGCCGTTCATCAGCTCGAACAGCCGCCAATAGGCCTCGGGCGAGAAAAGCAGGAAATCCTCTGCGGCGTAGTCCAGCCACTCGCTCAAAGCTGCGCAACAAGCCTTGCGATTTCCGCCCGCATCCGGGGCCCGGGCATCGCGCCGCGCGCAGCGACCTTGTTCTGGCGGACGTGATCCGGCCGTGTTGTCGCGGGAATCACAACGGTAACCGCAGGGTTAGACAGGATGAATTTCAGCATCAGGTCGGCCCAGGTGACCGCGCCGAGCTCTGCGGCAAAGCCGGGCAGGGGGGCACCTTGCGTGCGCCGGATCAATGCTCCGCGGCGGAAGGGGCGGTTGACGATCACCGCGATGCCTTTCTCAGCGGCAAGCGGCAGCAAACGGTCTTCCACGTCCCGGTCAAGCACGTTGTAGGTAAGCTGCACAAAATCCAACGGATGGCGCCGCATAACATCTTCAAAGTCCCGGTGCCGCCGTCCGTGGGAGGTTGTGATGCCGACATGCCCGATCTCACCGACCGCCTTGCGCGCGAACAGCATCTCGAGGTTTTCTTCGACACCGACCAGATTGTGCACCTGCATCAGGTCGAACCGGTCGGTGCGCCAGGCGGCTCTGGTGTCGCCGAATTGCTGCGCGCCACCTGACTCTGTCCAGATCTTGTCGGCAGAGAACAGCGTCTCGGGGCTGCCCAGCTCGGCCAGCCCGTGCCCTATGGTCTGCTGGGCCGAGCCATACATGGGCGAGCTGTCGATCATCCCGCCGCCTTCCTCGAAGAACGCCCGCATCACGTCGATCGACCGGTCCAGCAGAACCGGATCATTGCCGACGTTGAATGTGATCCAGCTGCCCAAACCCACCGCGGGCAACATCAGGCCGGTCGATGGAATGCGCCGCAGGTCAGCAGCGGCTGCCTGCCCGGCGCTGGTCAGACCTAACGATGACGCCTCTGGCGACAAGGCCTGCACCGGCAACGCACCCGCCGCCCCTGCCGTCAGGGCCCCTGCTGCTCCGCCTTTCAGAACACTGCGTCGGTCAATCATCAGACGTCCTTTCGCCATATCATCCCATCCAGAACGGCTCCCGGCACCGTGGGCCAGGACCCCCTAAAGAGGCCAGACAATCAACAGCATCGGCACCGCCACCGCGATCACCAGAACTTCCAGCGGCAGGCCGATCCGCCAGTAGTCACCGAAACGATATCCCCCCGGTCCAAGGATAATCGTGTTGTTCTTGTGCCCGATCGGGGTCAGGAACGCGCAGGATGCCGCGACCGCCACGCCCATCAGATAGGTGTCGGGGTTGGACTGGGTCTCCGTCGCGATCGAAACCGCGATGGGTGCCGCGATCAGTGTTGTCGCGACGTTGTTCAGAAAATCGGACATCGTCATCGTCACGACAACCAGCACGGTCAACGTCACCCATGGCGGATAGCCCTGGGTCAGGCCGACAATCTGGTTCGCCAGCAGATCCGCGGCCCCGGTCCTCTCGAATGCCGCGGCAAGCGGGATCAGACTGGCGAGCAGCACGATCACCTTCCATTCAATCGAACTGTAGACCTCTTTGCCGTTGACCAGCCCCAGCGCGACATAGGCGATCACGGCACCGGCCAGGGCGACGTTCAGCGACACCAGACCGATGACGGCCAGCGCGACAGCCAGCACGAAGATCCCGATGGACATCCCGGCCTTTCGCCGCTGGATCACATCGGTCCGCCTCCCCTCGATGGGCAGGGCACCCATCCATTCGATCGCCGCTTCCGTGCGCTGCGGTCTGCCCAGCAGCAGCAGCACGTCACCGGCGCGAATCGTCAGAAGACGCACCCGGTCGCGGAAACGCCGACCTTCGCGCGCGACACCCAGCAGGGTGACGGAATGGCGATAGAGCAGTTGCAGGCTCCGCGCCGTACGGCCCTGAATCCGCGCGCCTTCGGGCACAATCGCCTCCATCAGCGTCAGCCCCTGCGAGGTTACGCCGCCCTCGTGCTTTTCCGAACCGGCAAACTCCAGGCCTGACTTTCCCATGAAGGCTTCGATCGATTTCGGCTCGCCTTCGACAACCAGGAAGTCGCCGGGCCGGACGGTCTCGCGCAATGCCAGACCCGGTCGCCTGCGCCCGTTCCGCACAAGACCGATGATATGGACATCGACTTCATCGGCCTTGGGGTGCAGGTCGGCAACCAGCACTTCCTCTTTGAAGCTCTGCTCTCCGACCCTGATCTCTGCGATGTAGCGGCCTTTCAGGATCTCCTGCTCGTGCTCGGCAAGGGACGTGCGGCTGGGCAGCGTCCGCCACCCGACCACTGACACAAAGGCAATCCCGGCGACGGCGACCGCCAGACCGACGGGTGCAAAGTCGAACATCGAGAACGGCGCGCCATAAGCGTCCTGCCGGAATTCCGAAATCACGATGTTCGGCGGCGTCCCGATCAGCGTGATCATCCCGCCAAGGATCGTGGCGAAGGACAGCGGCATCAGGCTTTGCGACGGTGCACGCTTGGCTTTTTCTGCCGCCTCCATGTCCAGCGGCATCAACAGCGCGAGCGCGGCGACATTGTTGATCACCGCCGACAGACCGGCGGCAACCGCAGACAGCATGGCGATGTGCAGGGGCAGCGGGCGTTCCGGATCGATGATGCGGGCCGCGATCAACTCCACCGCGCCGGATGAAGACAACCCCCGGCTGACGATCAGCACCAGAGCGATGATCGCAACCGCGGAATGCCCGAATCCCGAGAAGACCTCCGCCTTCGGCACCAGCCCCAGCGCTGCTGCCGCGATCAGCGCGCCAAAGGCCACCAGATCATAGCGGATCCGCCCCCATACCAGCAGGACGAAGATCACGCCGAACAGCAGGAACACCTGGTTCTGATCGCTCAACATGTCCCATCACTGGGCAGGTTTATCTGTGAAATCAACTGCTTTCAGGGGCTGCAATACGCCGCGCCCCAAACCCCGATCGGACGCCCGCGCAACAGCGCGCGCTGCTTGCCAAAAACGTGCACGTTCATCTTTCGTTAACCGACGGGGCACAATACCTCCCCCGCGCGCCGGGGCTGGTGAGAGCCAGTTCCCGAGATCGATCACAAACCAGGCCGCAAGCGGTGCCCAAGACGGTTGGCTCATCACCTTCCCAGGCCCCGTGGTTCGCCCGATTGACAACCGGGACGGGCCGAAGCCGGTGGCGGCGCTGCCATCAGCATGGATGAATTTGCTCATTCCAAGGGCTGCATGACAGACCGGGGCACACCGCCCCTTCCCCGAACGAGCTATCCCTCCGATGTGAACCGGCGAACGGGCTTTTCCCGCCGGACTTGCCGCGGCGGCGCTTTCCCGTGCAAGCTTTCCCGCACCGGAACACGTCCGGCTGTGACGCATGGAGGCCTGCGATGGAGTTCATTCCAACAGACGCCGTGATCGGCGCGGTGGTTGCAGGCATGTCGCTCGCTGAAATCCCATCCATGGCCGAGCGCGATCAGATCGAAGACGCGCTGGAACGTCACGGCGTACTGATCTTCCGCGGCCAGGACGTATCGCCAGCACAGCAGATCGCATGGTCTCGCGCCTTCGCCCACCTTGAACAGACAGCGCGCATTGATGCCCGGCTCGATGGGCACCCGGAAATTTTCGTCGTCGGCAATACGGGCAAGCGCATCGTCTCTTTCGCGCCCGCAGATGGATCCGACGATCTGGAATGGCACGCGGACCACATCCACCTCGAACAGACGGCGCGGGCTTCGATGCTCTATTGCCTCGAGACCCCGCCGGTCGGTGGCGAGACGCTGTTTGCCTGCATGTACCACGCCTATGACGCGCTCGGGCCGGAGCAGCGGACCGAGGCCGATGGCCTGACCGCCGTCCACTCGGTCAGCGGTTTGCAGAAGTTCCTCCGCACCAAGGGAGAGAAAGGCGCGGCAGAGGGCGGCTATGCCAGCCCGGAGGCGCTGGCGGTCCGCTGGCCGCTGGTCCGCCGCCACCCGCGCACGGGCCGCCCCGCCCTCTATTTCGGATCGAAGGTCACGATCGGAATCGAGGGCTGGGAGGAAGACCGCGCCCAGACCTACATCGCCGGCCTGAATGCCGAAGCGACGCAGCCGGCATTCCGCTATTGCCACACATGGGCTCCCGGCGATGCGGTCCTCTGGGACAACCGCCGGGTCCTGCACGCAGGAACGCCGTTTGACACCGCCGCCTATCGCCGCCGGATGTACCGCACGACGTGGCGCGAGGATCAGCCGATCACCTAAGGACGCCTTTAAAACACCCATGAACAACCGATGACACACCCACCCTCCGAAATCCGCCTCGGCATGCTCACTCCGTCCTCGAACACGGTGCTCGAGCCGCTGACCGCCGCGATGCTGGCCGATCTTCCAGGCGTGACCGCGCATTTCGGGCGGTTCCGCGTGCTTAAGATCTCGCTCGACGATGATGCGCTCGGTCAGTTCACGACGGACCCGATGCTGCAGGCTGCCGATCTGCTGGCGGACGCAAAGGTCCAGACGATCTGCTGGAACGGAACCTCGTCGGGCTGGATGGGGTTTCAGACCGACCACGATCTCTGCACGGCGATCGAGGTGCGGACCGGGGCGAGGGCCTGCTCCTCCGTCCTCGCGCTGAACGAGATTCTGACGATGACCGGGGCCCGGCGGATCGCCTTCGTCACGCCCTATCTCGACGAAATCCAGACAGCCATCAACGCCACCTATGCGGCAGAGGGGTTCGAGGTGATCTCCGATCGCCATCTCGGCGGCCCCGGCAACTATTCCTTCTGCACCTATACCGAGGAACAGATCCTCGACATGTGCCGCGCCGTGGCGGTCGAGAAACCCGACGCCATCTCGGTCTTCTGCACCAATTTTCGCGGGGCATCCGTTGCGGCAACCATCGAGGCAGAGACGGGCATCCCGGTCTACGACACGGTCTCGACCGCCCTTTGGAAGTCACTCAGGATCTCCGGCGGCGATCCGTCCCTGATCCGGGGCTGGGGGCAGATCTTCTCGCTCTAGGCTCCAACCCGACTTGCAGTCCCGCCGCGGCCGACCCATCCTCGACTGCGCCCTCACCAAGGAATGTATCGATGTCAATCCGCCCGCCTGCCACGCCGGACCCCTTTGCCCCGCGCTTCATGGAAATCGCGACCTTCATGCGCATGCCCCTGGCAGAACGCATCGAGGATGCAGAGATCGGGATCTTCGGCGTGCCCTATGACGGCGCTCTGACGAACCGACCGGGTGCCCGGCATGGTCCGCGTGCGGTACGCGACCAGTCCTCGCTGATCCGCGCGATCAACCATGCAACCCGGGTCAATCCGTTCGAACTCGCCCGGGTGCGCGACCTCGGCGATGTGCCCTTCACCCGGATGTTCGATGTCGAGGCGACGCATGGCGAGATCGCCGATTTCGCCCGGGAAGTGGTCAAGGCCGGGGTCATGCCGCTGGCGATCGGCGGCGATCACTCGGTCAGTCTGCCGCTCCTCCGGGCCGTCGCGACGCAGCCGGTCGCGCTGATCCATATCGACGCGCATACCGACACCTGGGACAGTTTTCAGGGGTCCAAATTCAACCACGGCGCACCGTTCCGCAGGGCCGTGGAGGAAGGGCTGATCGACCCCCGAAAAACCATCCAGATCGGCATCCGCGGCACGCAGAACATATCGGAAGGCTGGGATTACTCTGAATCGACTGGCATGCGCGTTGCCTTCTGTGACGATGTGCACGAACGCGGACCGGCGGCCCTGGCAGAGGAAGCCCGCGCCCTGGTGGGCGACATGCCGGTCTATTTGACCTTCGATATCGACAGCCTCGACCCCGCCTACGCGCCCGGTACGGGCACGCCAGAGATTGGCGGGCTGACGACCTGGCAGGCGCAGGTTCTGCTAAGGGGTCTGCGCGGGCTGAATTTTGTCGGCGCCGATCTGGTCGAGGTGTCGCCCCCGTTTGACCATGCCGGGCTGACCGCGATGGCCGGGGCGGGAATTGCCTACGAGATCCTGTGCCTGCTGGCCGAGCGTGTGGCGCGCGAATAAGCATCGCCCGGATTTTTGCCATTAAAATGCGCAGCAAGGAACAATCACGCCGTAAAAATAGCCATCTCCTTTGACTCAAGGGTACCCCCGACCCAGCCTGTCTGGCGATCGACAGGAGGACACGACATGGCATTCACCGCACTGAAACGAACAGCCGCGGCCTTTGGCGTTGCGCTGCTGACAAGCGCGTTGCTGACCCCCGGACAGGCGCGGGCGGAGGACACCATCAACTGCGTCTTCCCGTTCTGGTTCGGCTTTGCCCCGGTCTTCGTCGCGCAGAAAGAAGGCTATTTCGAAGCCGAGGGGCTGACCGTCAACACGGCTTTCGACAATGACCGCGCCAACGTGCTGCCGGGGCTGGAGACCGGCGACATCGACTGCACGATGCGCACCATCGGCGAGAGCATGGCACGGCCGCGCACGCCCGAAACGACAGGGACGATCATCGGCACAATCGACATCTCCGTCGGGGCGGACGGGGTTGTCTCGGGTCCCGGGATCGACAAGGTCGAGGATCTGCTGGGCAAGACCTTCGCGGGCGAAATCAACCATCCGGGCACGGTACTGGTGCAATACGCGCTCTCGAAGATGGGGCACTCGATCAAGGATCTCGACCTGAAACTGATCGCAACCGACGATTCAGTCGCGGTTTTCGAGGATGACAGCATCGCCGCCGTCGCCACGTGGGAGCCGATGCTCAGCACCATCGTCAAGGGCACGTCGCGGACAGGCTCGAAGGTCCTGATCTCGTCCGCCGATTACGAGGGTCTGATCACTGATATCATCCTGGTCAACACGGCGGACCTGAAGGCCAATCCCGAAAAGTACGCCAAGTTTCTGCGCGGCATCTACCGGGCCATCGATCTCTACGGGGCTGACCCCGACAAGTTCATCGCCCTGTCGGCGGGTGAGTTCTCCGTCCCCGATGCCGAGATGAAAGAGGCGCTGGCGGGCGTCAAATACACCACTTACGAGGAAACCGTCGATTACATGCCGGCCGGTGGTGACGGCAAACTGAAAGAGGTGCTGGACGCCTTCAACGAGATCAACATCTCACTCGATCTGCAGGACGCGCCGCTGCCGTATGCGCCTTATGTGGACGGCTCGCTTCTGCCGGGTCTTTTCGACGGCAAGACGCGATAACGGCCAGCCTGAAAGGCATGCTAAGATCCTTTCAGCTGCCCGAAATGATCTGAGAACGCCGCGGCCGCGCTCTCGATCGGGCCTCGGCCAGTTTCGACTGCACACCCTGCGATGTCCCTGATTGCCTTCCGCACCGGACTACCCCGCCGGACCGAGCTGGTGCTCGGGTTGGCCGGGCTGGGCGTGTTCCTCGGTGCCTGGCACCTCACCGCGGTCTCCGGCTGGATCAAGCCGCAATTCCTGCCGACGCCCTGGGCCGTTGTCGAAGCCTTCGGGCGGCTGTTCACGGAACGCAACTTCGCTGTCGATATACTCATCAGCATCGCCCGGGTCTGGGCGGCCTTCCTGCTCTCGGTCATCATCGCCGTCCCGCTCGGGCTGATGATGTCCTCCTACCGTGCGGTCGGTGCCGCGCTCGAGCCCTTTGTCGACTTCGTGCGCTATCTGCCGGTACCGGCCCTGGTGCCGCTGCTGATCATCTGGTTCGGGGTGGGGGAAGCCTCGAAGATTGCCGTCCTCTGGATGGGCACGTTCTTTCAGTTGCTGCTGCTGGTGCAGGACGACACGAAACGGGTGCCCGGCGAATATGTCGAGTCCGGCTTCACCCTCGGTGCCAGCCAGTGGCAGATCATGCGGGACATCATCGTCCCGGCGTCGCTGCCGAACATCGTCGACAATCTGCGCATCACGCTGGGCTGGTGCTGGACCTACCTGATCATTGCCGAGATCGTCGCCGCCTCCTCTGGTGTCGGGCATGTCATCTGGTCGCTCCGCCGCTTCGTGAAAACGCCGGAGGTCATGGCCGGGATCGTCGCCATCGGCATCGTCGGCCTTTTGACCGATCAGGCCTTCCGCTACGCGCACCGGCGCTGGTTTCGGTATCAGGCGCGCTGATGTTCCTGCGGATAGACAACGTCGCCAAGACCTACCGCACCGACGGGGCCGCGACCGAGGTTCTGACGCCCCTGTCGATGGACATCGCCCGGGGCGAGATCGTTACGTTCCTCGGGCCCTCCGGCTGCGGCAAGACCACCCTGATGCGCATGGTCGGCGGGTTGGAGAGCATCGAACAGGGTCAGATCACGCTGGCAGGCAGTACCCTCGGCCCGCCGGACCGGCGGCGCGGCATGGTCTTCCAGTCCTACGCTGCCTTTCCCTGGCTGACCGTGCGCGGCAACATCGCATTCGGGCTGAGATACCGCGCGGATCTGAGCGCCACCGAAAAGGCCGCCATCACTGACCGTTACCTCGACATGGTCGGCCTGACCGCATTCGCCGATGCCTACACCAACCGCATTTCGGGCGGCATGCGCCAGCGGGTGGCCATTGCCCGGACACTGGCAGCGGACCCGGACGTCTTGCTGATGGACGAACCCTTCGGCGCGCTCGACGCCCTGACGCGCGAGCACCT
The DNA here is from genome assembly GCA_039026295.1 of Pseudomonadota bacterium. GTDB lineage: Bacteria > Pseudomonadota > Alphaproteobacteria > Rhodobacterales > Rhodobacteraceae > Thermohalobaculum. The sequence goes on from JBCCMP010000076.1 coordinate 14,175, forward strand.
GCAGGGCCAGCTTCTGGCGATCAACGCCGCTGAGCAGAAGACCACGATTTTCGTCACCCACGACGTCGAAGAGGCAATCCTGCTCGCCCATCGGGTCGTGATCTTCTCTGCGCGTCCCGCCCGGATCCTTTCGGTGGTCGATGTGGGGTCGCATCTGGGCGACAGGCGTGATCACGAACTGCTCCAATCGCCTGATTTTCAGGCCCTGCGCCGGGACATTCAGCAGACAATCCGGGCAGAATACGAACGCGCACGGCAGGCGGAGGAAGAGCATGCGGTTTGATTTCCAGGGCAAGCATGTCGTGGTCACCGGCGGCAACAAGGGTCTGGGCCTCGGCGTGGTCGGCGGCTATCTTTCTCAGGGCGCACGGGTCACCATCGTCGGACTGGAGGGGGATGTGCCGCGCGTCGCCGCCGATCTTGCCGACCAATACAGCGCCAGTGTCACCGGCTTCACCTGCGACATCGCCGATCTGGCAGCGGTACAGGATTTGGCCACCCAAATCGCCCCGCTGGATGTCCTGATCAACAATGCCGGGCTGGAGCTGATCACCCCGATCGACGACCTGGATCGCGCCGTGGATACCACCTTCCGGCGGATTACAGAGATCAACGTGATCGGCACATTCTCGGTGACGCGGGCGCTGCTGCCAAAGCTGGCCGATGGCGGGCGGATCATCAACACGGCTTCCATGTGGGGCAAGACGGCTGTCGCCGAATTCTCGGCTTACTGCGCGTCGAAACACGCGGTCATCGGGCTGACGCGGTCGCTTGCACAGGAACTCGCGCCGCGCGGCATCTCGGTCAACGCGGTCTGTCCGGGATGGGTCCGAACCGAAGCATCGATGCGCTCGCTCGCGGCCATGTGCGACCGCACCGGCCGGTCCGAGGACCATCTTCTTGCCGCGATCACCGGTGCGCAGGCCTTTCCGGGGCTGATGGAGCCGCCCGACATGGCAGCGATGTACCTGTTCCTGGGATCTGATGCCGCTGCAAACATCACCGGGCAGTCCTTTACCGTGGACCGTGGAGAATTGATGCAATGAAAGGCCACCAGCCAAAGAGGATGCGTGGCCGGAGGGTGACCGCCGGGGCGTTGCGTCCGAAGTTCTCCGGTAGCGTCGGGCAATGTGAAGGGGCGGTTCGATGACAGATGACCGGGCATTCCACGGCAAGCGCGTTCTGATCACGGGCGCGGCAAGCGGGATCGGCCGCGCCAC
>JBCCMP010000077.1:0-15317 GCA_039026295.1 Pseudomonadota bacterium
GTCGCGTTGCATGTGCTTGCCGTCGACAAGACGCCCCTGACCAACCTGATCGAATGCGTACGGCGCTGTGATCTGGATGTGGCCGGGATTGTCGCCGCACCCTATGCCTCGGCTCTGTCAGCACTGGTCGAGGACGAACAGAAAGCTGGGGCCATCTGCATTGATATGGGCGGCGGTGGAACGTCAGCGTCCGTTTTCCTGCGTGATCATTTGGTCTGTGTGGATCAGATCCGCTACGGCGGCAGTCATGTGACCAGTGACATAGCAGCAGGTTTGATGATGGGGCAGGCGGCAGCAGAGCGGATAAAGACCCTGCATGGCGGCGTGATCCCGACAAGTGCCGATGATCGCGAAATGATCGACGCCCCGCGATTGGGCGAGGAAGACCTGCCGGAGCGGCGGCAAATCTCGCGCGGCATGCTGATCGGGGTGGTCCGGCCCCGGTTGGAGGAGACGCTGCTGATGCTCAAGGCACGCCTGGAGCAGATCGGCGTCTCTGATATGCCGGGATCGGGTCTGGTGCTCACCGGCGCGGCCTGCCAGATGCAGGGGATCGACGAACTGGTTGCTAGGATTCTCGGGCGGCGCCCGCGTATCGGCCGACCGTTGCGTTTATCGGGCCTGCCGCAGGCGTTGAGCGGCCCGGACTTCGCGACAGCGGTAGGTCTGGCGATGTATGCGCTGCGCCCGCACGATGAATTGTGGGACTTCCAGGCACCGCGAAACGGTGCGCGTGGGCGGGCCGGGGATGTGATCCGCTGGCTCCGGAGGGCATGGTAGCAATCAAGTGTATGGTTAAATGTACGTGACCCAGAGGTTGAATTGCGCTAACATACTGGCAACAAAACAAGAACCGGCTTGAGCAGATAATCAAAGAAGCCGGATAAACTGAGGCAGAATAACAAAAAATGGCAAGAGGCGAGAGCAATGACATTGAACCTGGTAGGGCCTGACGAGCACGAGCTCCGTGCGCGTATCACAGTCTTTGGTGTTGGCGGGGCGGGCGGAAACGCCGTCAACAACATGATTGAAAAGGCGTTGGAAGGCGTCGACTTCATCGCAGCAAACACCGATGCGCAGGCGCTGGCAAACAGCCGGGCTCCACGGTCGATCCAGCTGGGCACCGGTGTGACCAGGGGTCTTGGCGCAGGCTCCAAGCCTGAAGTTGGCATGCGGGCCGCGGAAGAGACGATCGAGGAAGTCGCAAGTCATCTGGACGGCGCGAACATGTGTTTCATCACAGCGGGCATGGGCGGCGGCACTGGTACTGGTGCCGCGCCGATCGTCGCAAAGATCGCTCGCGAGATGGGTATCCTGACCGTTGGTGTCGTGACCAAGCCATTCCATTTCGAAGGGTCTCGAAGGATGTCGGTCGCCGAAGCCGGGTTGGCTGAAATGCAGTCGGTCGTGGATACGCTGATCGTTATTCCGAACCAGAATCTCTTTCAGGTCGCATCAGAACGCACAACCTTCGTCGAAGCGTTCCAGATGGCCGATGACGTGCTCTATCAGGGTGTGCAGGGTGTGACCGATCTTATGGTGCGGCCTGGCATGATCAACCTTGACTTCGCCGACGTGCGTTCGGTCATGGAAGAGATGGGCAAGGCCATGATGGGGACCGGTGAGGCCGAGGGAGAGACCCGCGCGATAGATGCGGCCGAAAAAGCCATCGCGAACCCGCTTCTGGATGAGGTGTCTCTGAAAGGCGCGCGCGGTGTGCTGATCAACATCACTGGCGGCTATGACCTGACCCTCTTCGAGATGGATGAAGCAGCAAACCGGATCAAGGAGGAGGTTGACCCCAATGCTATGATCAAGTTCGGTTCGGCCATAGACCCCGATCTGGAAGGCAAGATGCGTGTGTCGGTTGTGGCCACCGGGATTGATGCCGATGCCGCCATGGCCCGTCCTCCGGCCGAAGCGCCGCTGCGCCGCCGCCCGGCAGAGACAGACCCAGACATCGTAACGGCTGTGCGCGGTCAGCGCCGGCCCGAGCCGAGCATCGAGGCACCTTCGTCAGTCGTAGCGGCGTCAGAAGCAACGGTCGATACAGCGGTCGCAGAAACACCTGAAGCAGCCGCGCCGGTCGACGACATCTGGGCGGACGCGGCGCAAGCAGCGCCAGAGCCATTTGAAGCCGCCAAGATGGAAACTCCCACGGTCGCGACGGCTACGGTGGAGCCGGCAACTGCCGAGGCTGAAGCAGACGAGATAGTGGCTGAACTCGAGGAACTGCCCCAGGAGCCTGCCACCATCCCTGCAGCTGCACCGCGAACTTCCGAACAACGGATCGTCGGGCGATCCGATGATTCCCGTTTCGCCACCGCGCCTGCGCCGTCGGACATCCGCGCCCGTGCCGAGGAGGTGCGCCAGCGTGCCTTGGCCGCACGTGCGGCTCGCGACGACGCACGGCGCACGGCTGCCCCTGTTGTCGAGGAAGAGCCTGCGCTGTTCGACCTTGACGATGCGTCCCTGGAGGCTGCGGCGCCATCGCCGGAGCAGGATGCGGCTCAGCCGACCGGTGTGCGCAGTGGCCTGTTCACCATTAACAAGCTGATACACCGGGTCGCGGGCAACGCTGATCCTGAAGCGGCACCCGGAGGCGAACGACGCGAGCCGACTGCAATGGATGATGAAAACGGCGAGATCCCTGCATTCTTGCGTCGCCAGGCAAACTGACCAGCCTTGCTATTTGGATAACAAACTGCCTGGGCGCGTCCGCGCCCGGGCATCTCTCCTCAAACTGCCGTCCCTCCGGGGCGGCTTTTTTGCTTTCACTGTGCGTGGTGAATATTGCAGGTGCGAAATGGTCGATGTTGCAAAGCGTCATAAACAGTGATTTGTGGCTAACGATTGGTAACTGTAGACATTCTGCAACAGAGGGGTCGTGAGGCTGACCGCTTTGGGGCAGACAGGTTCGGATCAAATCGAGCCGTGAGACCAAGGCAGGCAGTCTGAAAAACGGGCTGAGAAAAACAATGCATACAACCCTTTCGACAGGGGTCGGGTTTTCAGGCATCGGTTTGCATGGCGGGCAACGGGTCCGCATGATCGTACGCCCGGCAGAACCCGGTAACGGGATCACCTTCCGCCGGACGGATCTGCAGAACGGTGTTATCCCTGCGTCGTACGATTTGGTCGCCGACACAGTGCTGTGCACCAAGCTGGCTAATGCAGATGGCGTGTCTGTCGGCACCGTCGAGCATTTGATGGCAGCGCTTGCAGGAATGGGTATCAGCGACGCAGCTGTAGAGCTTGATGGCCCTGAAGTGCCGATCATGGACGGCTCTTCGGCACCGTTCGTAGCCGGTTTTATGGAAGCCGGGGTTACGGTGTCGGACGTGCCACTCACAGCAATCCGGATTCTGAGCCCCATAGCTGCACGTCTGGGTGACCGGTCTGCAGAACTCACGCCGGCACCTCGCTTCGAAATGTCTTTCCGCATCGATTTTGCCGATCCGGCCATCGGTGTGCAGGACAAGGATCTGACGCTGGTAAATGGCACGTTCGTTGAAGAGTTGAGCGATTGCCGGACGTTCGGACAGCTTGGCGAAGTGGAGCAGCTTCGTGCTGCGGGTCTGGCGCGGGGCGGCAACCTGGACAATGCCATCGTCATTGACGAGGGCCGAATTCTCAACCCGGAGGGTTTGCGCCGCCGGGACGAGTTCGTCCGGCACAAGATGCTGGATGCGGTTGGTGATCTCGCCCTTGCCGGTGCACCGATAATTGGACGTTATTCCGGTGATCGGGCCGGTCATGAGATCACGAACCTGCTGCTGCGTCAGTTGTTTGCGACGCCAGAGGCGTGGTGCTGGGACACGCTGGTCGAAGGTCAGGGGCCACAGGGTTTCTACCACACCGCGTCGCACCACGGTCGGATCGAAGCACTGGCAGTCTGACAGATGGCACCTGCCTGCCGCGCACTTTGGTACTGATACCCAAGCTATGACCGGGTCAAAGGCGTCGGAACTGGACGCCTTTTCCTTTCCCTAACGATCGTTCGAGACTATTGTATGCTCCAAGGCGCACTGCGCGGCCCGTGGCAAGAAGCAGCCGGAGAGAACCGAGATGACTGGAGCGTTCGTCGCAAGACTGATGGCTGTTCTGATGGCTGGAACATTGGTCGCTGGATGCGAAACGGTCGGCAGCGTGTTCGGGGAGGACGAAGTCCCAATCGAAAACCGCTCGGCCCGTGACATCTTTGATGAAGCGCAGTTCCTTTTGGATGACGGCCAGGAGGAATTGGCAGCGCAGACGTTCGACGAGGTGGAGCGGCTCTATCCGTTTTCTCAGCTGGCGAAGCGAGCCATCGTTCTTTCTGCCTTCGCGTCCTATCAGGCGGGCGATATGCCGTCTGCTCGGGCATCGGCGAACCGGTATCTGGATCTCTACCCATCCGACAAGGACTCAGCCTACGCGCAGCATTTGATCGCCTTGAGCTACTATGACAACATCGTCGATGTCGGCCGCGATCAAGCAGTGACCAAATCAGCGCTGCAGGAATTGACCGAAGTGGTGCGTCGCTATCCCAATACGGACTTCGCGCGCGATGCGAAGCTGAAGATCGATCTCGCAAACAACCACCTTGCCGGTAAGGAAATGGAAGTCGGCCGTTACTACCTGAAGCGTGGCCACTACATCGCCGCGGCAAACCGGTTCAAGGCGGTGATCGAGGATTATCAGACGACCAGCCACGTGCCGGAGGCGTTGCACCGTCTTGTTGAGGTCTATGTCTCGCTGGGCTTGAACCGGGAAGCGCAGACTGCGGCAGCTATTCTGGGCGAAAATTTTCGCGGATCGGAATGGTACGCGGCATCCTTTGCGCTCTTAACCGATCGCGATCTTCGGCCGGAACGATCCGAAGACGGGTTCTTCGACCGGGTCTATCGCCGCGTGATCGAGGGCAAATGGCTCTAATCTTGGGCCGCTGAAAGGCGACGCAATGCTGCGCAGCCTGTCCATCCGCGACATCGTCCTGATCGAGCGTCTGGACCTTGACTTCGGGCCCGGTCTCAACGTGCTTACCGGTGAGACGGGGGCAGGAAAATCCATTCTGCTTGACGCCTTGGGGTTCGCCCTGGGACGCAAGGTGCGCCGTGATCTGGTGCGGGCCGGATCTGAAAAAGCAAGTGTCGTCGCGGAATTCGAACTTACTGCCGAACATCCGGCGCATGCAGCGATCGCTGATCTTGATCTACCCGCGGCCGATGGCGAGTTGATCTTGCGCCGGACCGCCTCTGCAGAAGGCCCCAGTCGCGCCTTCATCAACGACCAGCGTGTAAGCAGCGCCGTGTTGGCGGATCTTGGTGCTTTGCTTGTCGAGGTTCACGGCCAGCACGACGATCGGGGTCTTTTGAATCCAAGGGCACATCGGCCGTTGCTGGATGCCTATGCGGGCAATGGCAGTCTTCTCGCCGTTGTTCGCGAGGCCTGGGCAGCCCGGCAAAAATGTGCGGCTTCACTGGAGGCGGCAATCGCGGCGCTGGAGAAATCCGCCGCTGACGCTGACTTTCTGCGTCACAGCGTTGATGAGCTTGAAGCCCTTGCGCCGCAGATCGGAGAAGACGACGCTCTGGATGCCGAGCGTCGACTGATCCGGCAGGCCGCAGGTTTGACCGAGGAAATCACGAAAGCTGCGGATGCGTTGTCCGCTAACGGCGCAGAGGGGGCGCTTGGTCAGGCGCTCGGCCGCCTGTCGCACATCGCCGAAAAGGCCGAGGGGCGGCTGGAGGACGTTATCGCAGCCATAGATCGCACGATGGCGGAATTGAGCGAGGCGCAGAGCGGCCTCGAGGCAGTCCAGGATGCACTGAAGTTCGATCCCGGCCGCCTGGATGCGGTGGAAGAGCGATTGTTTGCCATTCGCGGACTTGCGCGAAAGCACAATGTCGGGCCGGACGAATTGACCGAGCTGACGCGAAAAATGACGGACAGCCTGACCGCCATCGATCAGGGCGAAGACCATATCGCGGCATTGCGTGACGCAGCAGATGCGGCTGCGGCTGCCTACGAAGCGGCTGCGGCAGAGCTGTCCGCTGCGCGGCAGGCTGCGTCCGGCGGGCTTAATGGTTCAGTGACCGAAGAGCTCAAGCCGCTGCGCATGGAGAATGCCCGATTCATGACCGAAATCATGCCGTCTGATCCGGGACCGGATGGAACGGATGCCATTCGCTTCACCGCTTCGATCAATCCAGGTGCCCCGGCCGGGGCGATAGACCTCATTGCCTCGGGCGGAGAGCTTTCGCGGTTTCTGCTCGCGCTGAAGGTCCGGCTTGCGGCCCGCGCTGGCGGGCTGAGCATGGTATTCGATGAGGTTGACCGCGGTGTTGGTGGTGCCACGGCTGATGCGGTCGGGCGACGTCTGTCGCGGCTGGCAGAGTCGAGCCAGGTGCTGGTCGTTACGCATTCGCCGCAAGTCGCAGCGCTGGGCGATCAACACTTCCAGATTGCCAAGTCGGCTTCGGGCGGTGTGACGCGGACCAACGTCTCTGTTCTGGACCCCCAAGAGCGGCGTGACGAGATCGCAAGGATGCTTGCAGGGGACCGGATCAGCGATGAAGCCCGGTCCGCCGCCGATGTCCTGATTGCACAGGCGAACGAGCCGGTCTGAGCCATTGTGGGTGCGCGCGTGCGACGGTTTCGCAGGAATTTCGGGGTCAGAGGCACCATGTGACGGCAAGGCCATGGCGGGGCCGATAGTCGAGTTTCATCGTCATGGTACTTTCTGGCCGGAACGTGATTTTGAAAACCCGGATAAATGGGCCCGTTTCGGGTGCAACCGCAGGCAGCGTGTCGCCTAAGGCGGTGCCGGACGCCCAAAAGCCGATCTTGCCAGCCTTCATCAGCGCCTACATCTGACGGTCTGCGGAGTGATCGATTTTCGGGCGGCGAACTTGAAGCACTCAGCGTCCACGCGCACTCTTACCGCCCGATACCAAGATTTGGCGAAATTTGCCGGCAACCTGCGCCGATCCGCCGAGGTGATGCTGTCTCCCCCTTGCATCGACTGCTAAATCCGGCCCAAATGCGCGAAACGGAGTGCCTGATGATCCCAGCCCTCATCGCAGAGGATGTGCACAAGAGCTTCGGCGATCTCGAGGTGCTGAAAGGCCTGTCGCTTAATGCGTCCGAGGGAGATGTTATCTCGATCATTGGGTCCTCAGGGTCCGGTAAATCCACTTTCCTGCGCTGTATCAACTTTCTGGAAATGCCGGACCAGGGCAGGATCTCTGTTGACGGCGAAGATGTTCGCGTCGCGGGTGGCCGGGTCGATGCGAAACAGATCCAGCGGATCCGTGCCAAGCTGGGCTTTGTCTTCCAACAGTTCAATTTGTGGGCCCACATGACCGTTCTGCAGAACGTCACCGAAGGCCCGACACAGGTGCAAAAGCGCAACCGGGCCGAAGCAGAGGCGGACGCGCTGGACATCCTCGCCAAGGTTGGGATCGCCGACAAGGCAGCAAGCTACCCGGCACAGCTATCGGGTGGGCAGCAGCAACGCGTCGCCATTGCCCGGGCGCTTGCCATGCAGCCGCGGGTGCTTTTGTTCGACGAGCCGACGTCGTCGCTGGACCCTGAACTGGTCGGCGAAGTGCTGGGCGTTATGAAGGATCTCGCTGCAGAGGGGCGGACGATGATCGTCGTCACCCACGAGATGGGCTTCGCCCGCGAAGTCTCCTCGCGCACGATCTTCCTGCACGAAGGCCGCGTGGGCGAGGAAGGCACGCCAGAGGACGTCTTCAACAATACCCAAACCGAACGTTGCAGGGCCTTTCTGGCCAGTGCATTGTAATTACAGTTACTAACAGGGAGAGAACGAATGAACCTCAAGACACTCATGGCCGCTGCCGCCCTTGCAGGTCTGGCCTTTGGCGCGCAGGCCGATAGCGTGCGCTTGGGCACGGAAGGCGCATACCCTCCATACAACTTCATCAACGATGATGGGGAAATCGACGGGTTCGAGCGCGAACTGGGCGACGAATTGTGCAAGCGTGCGGGTCTGGATTGCACCTGGGTCAAGAACGACTGGGATTCGATCATCCCCAATCTGGTCAGCGGCAACTACGACGTGATCATTGCCGGCATGTCGGCGACGGCAGAGCGCGACAAGGTAATCGACTTTACCGAAGCCTATATCAAGCCGGGGCCTTCCTACTATGTGGGCCTATCGGGCGCTGACGAAAGCGCGGCAGACGGCGTTGTCGCTGCACAGGTCAATACGATTCAGGCCGGCCACGTTCCGACCACCGGCGCAACCCTTGTCGAGTTTGCAACCCCTGACGAGACGATCGCCGCCGTAAAGAATGGAGAGGCCGATGCCGTCCTGGCCGATGGTGACTACTTGCGTCCGATCATCGATGAATCAGGCGGCGAACTGACCGTCGTTAAGGAAGTGTCCTTGGGCGGCGGTACGGCAATGGGGATCCGAGAGAGCGATACCGAATTGAAGGAAAAGCTCTCAGCCGCAGTTGCGTCGGTCAAGGCAGATGGCACGCTGAACACGATGTTGAGCAAGTGGTTCGGTGAAAAGGCCGATCTCTGGTGAGGTCGGCGGCGACATCGCTCTGTCTGATGCCAGCCTTCAGACAGAGCGTCGTGCGGATTGACGGCTTTAAGATCGCAATACGGCCCCGGGGTTTTCGGGGCCGTTTTCTTTTGCTTATCTCAGTCTGAACCGGTCGCGAGCGCCGATCACGCAGGTGCGAGGCTGGCTTCGAAGTGCTTAACCGCCTTTTCGAATTTGTCGCGGCATCCGGGGTTACAGAACCCTACCACCTTTCCCTGATACAGCGTCAGCGAGTCCGCTGAGACCGGGTTGCCCGACCAGGGGCAGGTTTCGTTCGTGCAATTGCTCAGTTTCAGATCGCTCATGATCATCAGTCCTCCATTTCTTGGGGCGTGCCCCGATTTCGATTGAGCCTGTTGTACCGCATCGGCGATTTTGGCAGAATGACACAATGCAGGCAAATTCAGCCAAATCTGATCCGATCACGTTAGCGCTGGTCGTTTATGACAACGTTAAGCTTCTCGATGTGACCGGGCCGCTTCAGGTGTTCTCTGATGCCAGACGCCCGGATGGGTCTGTGGCCTACACTGTCAGTCTTGTCTCGGCAGAGGGCCGATCAGTTTCGACCGATACGATGTTGCCGCTCGCGACGCAGACACCGTCCGATGCGCCGCGGCCCGATACGCTGATGGTTGCAGGTGGGCGCGGCGCATTGATCGAGAGGTATTCGCCGGATCTGCAGGCTCTGGTGACGGGCACGGCACCTCTTGCCCGACGCGTCTGTTCGGTTTGCCTCGGGGCATTCATCCTTGCAGAGGCCGGGTTGCTGCAGGGCAAGAAGGCGACGACGCACTGGAAGGAATGTCATCGCCTGGCAGAGGAATACCCCGATATCACCGTCATGGGTGACGAGATCTTTGTGAACGACGGGAAGATCTGGACATCGGCTGGGGTCAGTTCCGGAATCGATCTGGCCCTTGCTCTGGTGGAAGAAGATCTCGGGCGCGCGGAAGCGCTGCGGATCGCGCGGCTCCTTGTCCTGCCGATCAAGCGGCAGGGCGGGCAAAGCCAGTTCACGGCGAGCCTGCGCCATCAGCTCGCATGTCCGACAAGCCGGTTCGATGCCTTGCTGACGGCAATTCAGGAACAGCCCGGTCAGAAATACACTGTTCCCGAGATGGCTGCGCGCAGCAACATGTCAGAGCGCAATTTTGCCCGGGCCTTCAAGGCGGAGACTGGCCAGTCACCCGCCCATTATGTCGAACAGATCCGCGTCGAAGCGGCCCGAGATGCTCTGCTGGATCGGACCATGTCGATGGCTGCAGCGGCAGCGCAATTCGGCTTCGGGTCGGAGGAGAACATGCGAAGGGCTTTCAAGCGGCAGTTCGGCACGACGCCGTCTGCCCTGCTGCAGCAGTTTTCGTCAGCCTGAATTAAGTCCCGCGTCGACGGGATGAAGATCCGCGCGCGAGAGACCGCCCGTGTTTGCTCAGCCGATTGCCACCCGGCAAGCCCCGGTCTAACGTCGGCACGAAGCGAGGGGCGAGATGTTCGATTTCTGCGCAGATCCCAAGACGTTGGAGGGGCTGGCCTGGTTGGCCTGCTACCTCACGACGGCCAAGCATCTGTCGATCTATCTGTCGGTCTTCACCGTGATGGGTCTGCTGGCGGCCACGGTGCCGCCCATCATGGCGCTGGGCTTTGCGGGGGCTCTGGCCAAGCGGTCCGGTGTCGCGCCCGTGCGCTGGGTGGGTCACGGCTATACAACGATGATCCGGGGTGTTCCGGACATCGTCTTTTTTCTGTTCGTCCCCATCGCTCTGGATCAGGGGATCGAGTATTTGCGTCATGTCACGCTGTGTCCGGAGGTGACGGAGCCCGTGTGGCGCGGCAATGACTTTGTCGTCTGCGATATTGCAAAAGCGCCTTTGAAATCGGCTGAGGAGTGGGTGCACGACACCTATGGCTTCATCCTCGCGGTTATCGCCTATGCAATCGTCTTTGGCGCGTTCGCCGCGAACATTATCGACGGTGCACTTAGGGCGGTTCCGCCGGGCCAGCTGGAGGCCGGCCGCGCCATCGGGATGAGCCCGCGGCAGATCTTCCGGCGCATTCATATCCCGCAGATGTGGATCTACGCGCTGCCGGGGCTGAGCAATCTGTGGATGATCCTGATCAAGGCGACACCTTTGCTGTTCCTGCTGGGTATCGAAGATCTGATCTACTGGGCCAAGGAATTGGGTGGTTTGAAGACGCAGGCTTTTGCCTACCCTCACCCTGACTGGCGCTTCTGGTATTTCGCAGCATTGATGATCTTCTACATTGGCCTGACCTGGGTCAGTCAGATTGGGTTTGACCGGTTGAACAGCAGGCTGGGGCGCGGACTGGCGGTGGCGCGGTGAGGGCCGTGTCACTCGATTTGGATTGGTGCCGGCGGGCTCGATCGAGGCACCTTGCGCCTGACAATTGTCCTTTGATGCCGGGTGGAGATGCCATCCCACCCGCGGGGAGCCAGCGGGCAGCGACCGGCCGCCTCCCCGGGCAGGCGCGAAACGTCCCCATGGTGAACATGCACGGCCGTTATCAAATCGGTCAAAGACGGTCTTGCGACGCCAAGATGCATCGTCAGGGCATATTGCGATGACCTGCTTCGAAACCTTCCAGGCCTATGCCCTTCGTTCCATCGGCATCGGCGAGCGGCTGCTCCCGCCCGCTGACATAACGCTCTGCGAGCAGGTGGTCTTGATCGGCTCCGGCCTGATCTGGAACCTCTATTTCGCCATCCTTGCTGTGAGTGCCGGCTTTGTGTTCGCGACCGTGCTCGCGCTTGGCAAAGCCAGCACGAACGCGTGGTTCAGCGCGCCGTCCAAGACGTTCATCTACATCTTTCGGGGCAGCCCGCTGTTCATTCAGTTCTTCTTTGCGTACGAGATGTTCGTCTTGCTGCCGAAGACAGGCATAACGCTGGACCTGGGTATCGCCGTTGTCTCTGCAGAGACCCGCTGGCTCACGCGGGCATGGCTTGGGGCGCTGATCGTTCTCTTCCTGAATACATCGGCATATTCTGCAGAGATCTTCTATGGCGCGCTGCGCGCCGTGCCGAAGGGTGACATCGAGGCCGCCGATGCCATGGGCATGCGCCCTGCTCAGCGGTTCCGGCGGGTGGTCTGGCCAACCATGCTGCGCCTTGCCTGGCCCAGCTATACCAACGAGGCAATCTTCCTGTTCCATGCCACAGCGCTGGTCTACTTCGCCAGCTTCCCGGCCTGGCGCCAGCAGGGTGATGCGCTCTACTACGCCGATTACTTTGCCAAGAAGACCTTCAACCCTTTCGTGACATATCCGATCGCCGGGGGGTTCTTTATTCTCGGCACCATGCTGATCATCGCAGTTTTCGCGTTGGCCAATCGTCGCCTTAACAGGCACCTCGCGCCGGAGCACCGAGCGCGCCTGCGATATCGGCCGCAGTTCATGCGGTAGCGAGACAGTGCAGTCTGCGTCAGCGCGACTCAGCATCCAGACGGCGGGTTGAGATAGGCGGACCGAATCCAACAGTTCTGACGCGACGTCATGCCGATTGTGACGCAACGTCATGGTGATTCTGACGCAACGTCATCCCGCTTTTCAGCGTGTTTTTCCGTGACCTTGTGACGGATGGTACCGCTGATCGGCCCCTGAATCCTTAAACAGATCGCAGTCGCAAACGGCGGGAAGGTCGTTCCCCCAGGAAGACGAAAAACCAAGTTTCACCAGCACCTTGACGGTCAGCTGGACTTGGCTTTGGCCTTCACCGCGGGCGGCACAGCCGGGCATTTTTCAACCGGCCAGGACAGCACTGAAAATGTATCTCTCGCCGTTTTGGCGAACAAAGATTTGGAGAAAAACCATGGGGCAACCCGAAAACACGATCACCGTCTTTTTCTGCGGAAGCGGTGGAAACCTGAGCGCGATGAAAACCGCAAAGTTCGCCGTTCCGGCCCTGTTTGGCGCCGCACGTGGCCGTCACATGGGCTTTGACGGCGTTGGCGGGAACGGCAAGGGCTACAATGCCTACGAGATGAACCCGGACGGCACGCTCAAGATCCATGAAGACAAGAAAGTCTACTCCGGGCCGGTCAAGAAATGGAAAGGCACGATGAAGGGCTGGGTGCAGGGCAAGAATGGCCGCGGCACCAACTGCATCGCCACGAAGGCGATGGACTGGATCATTAACGAAGTCACCGCCTTCGGCAAACCGATCGTCAACACCATCAACCTGTGTGGCCACAGCCGCGGATCTGTCACGGCAACCATGGTCGCATGGATGTGTCAGGCCATGCTGCTGTCAGACTTCCCGACGATGCGGGTGAACCTGTTTCTGTTCGACCCGGTCGATGGCGCGGCCAATGAGTTCGACAAGCTGATCGAGTACCGCGGCACGCCGATCACCAACAACTACCGGGTCCTGCCGAACATCGTCGAGCATTTCGAAACCGTCGTGTCCTCGAACATGGGGGCGGAATGGGGCAAGGGTGCACGCTGGATCAAGGATGCGACCTTCGGGATCGCTGTCCCGGGCCGGAGCACGCAACCGATCGGCAACTACCGCATTCACTGCTTCCCGGGCGGGCACAACGGTGCCACGAAATACAACACGTCGAACGGCGGCACCAAGATGGGCCAGATCGGAATGCACCTGGCCTATCAGTTCCTCACCAGACACGGCTCGGTCTTCCACAGCAACATGGGGTTGACGTCCAACGAAGTGCTCGAGGCCTATGCCGAGTTCCGCCTCCCGGACAAGGCCATGCAGAAGTACCTGAAGGATGGCGACTGGAGCCACTTCGACAAGTCCGAGATCTACAAGACCTCTAAGAATCGCAAGGGATTTGTCGCGACGCACAACACGAATCTCGAACATGAGTTCTTCATAAACAAGCACCACGAGGACGTGTTCAGCCACAAGTTCGGCGCCATCGCGCAGTACATGCGCAACAATCAGGAGGTCCCGAAGGCCTTTGTGTCGGGCCTGAGAAGCGGCGGTGTGCCGAACACTGTCCAGGCGCTTCGCCTGCTGGAATACATCTGATCCCGGCGGTGGTTTAGCAAGGCGGCCGCCTGCCCGGGCGGCTGTCCAGCGAGGCAAGGGCGCGCGCCCTGTCCCCACCCCTGGTGCGTGCCCAAGCGGCCCCGGCGTTCTCCCCAAAAACGCCGGGGTTTCTTCGTGTTGCGACTGGTGCTCACCTGCCACGGCGGCGTGTTTTATTTGCAACAAATCTGCTGGATCATCGGGGAAAGTGCCTGCCCCCTGTTGCACCAGCACCCCGATTCGACTGATACGCCGCGTCCCTTTTCACGGGGTTCGAGCCGATTTGGCGGGAGTTGAGATCCTCCCCCGGTGCAGGGCCGCACTGCGGTCTTTGTATGCTTTGGCCGGATGCCAGAGGAGGGATGCGGATGTAGCTCAGAGGCAGAGCGCCGGGTTCGGGCCCGGAGGACGTGGGTTCGAGTCCCATTATCTGCTCCACGATGTAGCTCATTGGTAGAGCAACGGACTTGGGATCCGTCGGTAGCTGGTTCGACTCCAGCCATCAGTGCCGTTCACACTCGGCACGGTCCTGTCACGACCGTAGGTAGAGCCGGAAGGCTGTGCGGGTTCGAATCCCGCCCGGGGCATCCCCGGAAAAACATTTGGGTCTTGGGGCCGGTCTGCGGGACCGGCGGCGGCGTCCGGTCCTTCGGGACAGGGCGTCAAAACCGGCACCGCCCGGCGGGATGGACCGGCACCGGATGATGGCCTTTGCGGGCCGGGGTCAGGGCATAGGCTGCGGCCTGAACCCTCGCCCGGGCGCTCAAGTGCCCGCTCGCCCGGTGCCCGTTCGTCCCGACGGTCGACCGGCCCCGAGGCTTCCCCATAGCGGGGACCAATGAATGCCGCGCCACGCGGCCCCGCCATCCCCACGACCGGGGAAACCGAAGGCGGCCCAAAGTGGGCTGTCCAGATGATGGAGGCAAACATGACCGGCGAGATGTTCCACTGGTGCAATCTGGCCAACGGCAGCAAGCGGACCTGCGGGTATATCGAAGCCCGCGGCGCCATCGTGGGCGCAAAGGTCGAGCTGGTCGATCTGGATGGCGAGTTATGGGAAGTCCTGAGCGTTGGCGAGGGCGTCCCGAAGGACCAGGTGCGCAAGAACGAGATGAAGTTCAAGGCGTTCCAGGATTCGCTGAAAGGCGGCGGGATCGCCTGACCATCCGGGCTGATTCAATCCGGTTCCCCGTGGGGAACCTTCCGTAACCCCAAACCTGAACCAAGGAGTGCACCGCCGTCCGGCGGGCGCAGGCCCTCGCTTGGGGGTGCACTCCGTCTGCATGAAGGAGGTTTCTCGACAGAGAGACGAGAGAGAGGAGTAACGACGATGATCATGACGCTGATGAACGTGATCCGGGGGCGCACCCGGATAACCGTGAAGGAAACCGAGCGGGTTCTGGTCCTGAACAGGGGCCGGTTCACCGATATCCTGGGCCCGGGTGAGCACTGGATCGCCGCGCGGGGACTGGAGCTGGAGCGCCATGATCTGTCGACGCAGCAGGTCGGGGGCGCGTACCTCGACGCGCTGCGCCGGGCGCGGCCCGATCTGGTTGAGGCGCACATGACCGATGTGCGCACCGGCGAGGACGAGGTCACGCTGATCTTCCGCGACGAGACCTACTGGGGTGCTCTGCGCACGCCCAAGCAGCGCGCAACGCTGTGGACGGATGCAGGCCCGTGGGAGATCGTCCGGTTCGCGGTGACCGAGGATCTGACGGTCCCGGCCGAGGCGCGGCGGTA
>JBCCMP010000078.1:0-15233 GCA_039026295.1 Pseudomonadota bacterium
CAGCCAGCCCTCGAACGCCAGTCCGTTCACGATCAGAACGTCAGCCTTGCTGACAGCCGCCGCATCGGCGGGCACCGGCTGATAGACATGCGCATCGCCATCGGGGCCCACCAGCGTGGTGACCGAGACGTGGTCTCCGCCGATCCTGTTCACCATGTCTCCCAGGATCGAGAACGTAGCGACGACATTGACCTTGTCATCGGCGGCCCAGGCCGGACCGGCGATCACCACTGACAGCGCGGCTGCGGCAGCGGTTTTCAACATGTTTCTGCGGTGAAGCATCAGTGTTTTTCCTTTTGGATATTGCCCGCTAGATGTTGCTCGGATCCGGGACTGGATCCGCCCAAACGAATTGCAGACCGGCCAGATGACCAGCTGCGAAAGATGTGTGAAGGCTGAACGCCCTCGATGGGACTCCAGACGATGTCCTCGCGCGGCATGCGATCCCGAAAAATCTCATCGCGCGGAATGTCATCTCGCCGTGTCCCCCGGTTCGCACCCGGCGCAGCGACCGTGCACTTCGATGACGTGCCGGGTCGGCGCAAAACCCGATTTCGCGGCTTCTGCCGAAACGTCGTCGATCAGACGCGGGGCCAGACGTTCCTCGACCGCACCGCATTCATCGCAGATTGCCATCAGACAGGCATCGCCCTGATCTTCGTGCCGGCGGATGACGAAGGCCTTCAGCGATTCCAGCCGGTGGATCGCGCCCCGCTCCATCAAGGCGTCCAGGGCCCGATAAATCGTCGTTGGAGCAAGCAGTGGGTGATCGGCGCGCATCTCGGCAAGCAAGGCATAGGCAGTCTGTGGCTGGTCATGCCGACGCAAGACCTCCAGCACCTCTTCCTGCATCTTGCCTTTGCGACGCGCCATCTTCTAAGCCCCTTCAAAGGTCTTTCTACTGTGATGTTATAAAGTAACACAAGAGAAAAGAGCGACGAGGGTCGCGGCATTTCTGCCGAACCCCGTGGCCCTTAATAGGCCATCAGAACAGCCCCTACCGGGACGCCCAGAACCACAATTCACGGGCATCCCGGCAAGCACGCTTGGGCGTTCAGACCAGCGCGATCAGACGGCAGGGTCCGCCGGTTCCGCCCTGATGCTTTGGTGCGCCCACGACCAGGGTCGCGCCGGTTGCAGGCAGCTGATCCAGATTGGCCATGTTCTCCACCGCCCAGCGATTCGCGGGCAGCCACGTGTAGTGCGTGATGAAGTCTGCCGACAGGCCGTAGTCGATCGACAGGGTATCCACCGCAACGCCGACGACCTCTGCCTCTTCCAGCAGCATCTTAACCGCCTCGACATGGAAGGCCGGGAAGTGCATCTTGCCGGCGTCATCGGCATTGCGGAATTTTGGCGTTCCCAGATGCGCCTGCCAACCGGCGTTCTGCGCGACGCAGGCACCCGGCGGGATGGGCCCATGCTTGGCGATCCAGGCCTTCAGATCATCGGGTGTGATCTGCGCGTCCGCATCGGCATCTGCCTTTTCGCGGATGTCGACGATGGCCAAGGGGCACACGAGGGATTCGACCGGCACCTCGTCAATTGCTGTTCCGCCATCGGTGAAGTGCAGCGGGGCGTCGATATGGGTCCCGGTATGTTCGTTCACCCGCAGCATCTTTAGGTTGAAGCTGTTCTTGGCATACGTGAACACGTCCTCGTCGAAGAACTGCTGCTCGCCGAAATAGGTCGGGAAATCATGGGTCAGCGTATGGGTCATGTCGACAACCCGCGTCGCAGCCTGAGCCATGACGGGCCTCGACGTAAGCGCGGTCGAGGCGACCAGAGCAGCCCCGGCAGCCGCTGACCCGCGAAACAGGTCGCGACGGCTCAGCGCCTTGCCCTTGACGTAATCCATAATGATCGGATGGCACATGACGGTTCTCCCACAGATGTCGAATGGATGCGATTTCTTGGCGTGCTGACAACAATCTTCGAAAACGTTATAGAGTAACAACTCAGGCTGCAACCACGCGCAGGATTGTGCACGGCACTGTGCTCGCCGATCTGCCCGCGTTTGCAGGTCAGGTGCATCGTCCGCCGCCGACGCGCGCGGCCCGATCCTCCAGCAATGACCGCCGCATCAACCGCGCAATCGCGATTGCGCGGCCTAATGTTATAATATAACAAATCACGCGAGGCGCCGACCGACTGATCCAGTCATTCCCTTGATGCGCCACACCTGCCGCAGAAAGGGCTGACCGTGAAGATCGCATACGTTTTCGCCACCGACATGGCTTCCACCTACAAACTGGCCACGATGATCTTGCCGCAACTCGAAAGCGGCACCCACGGGGTCGAGGTCGTCGGCATGTTCTTCTTCGACGACAACGTTTTCGCCCTGCGCAAGGGCGATCCGGTGGGCGAACGGCTGGCAAAGGTCGCGGCGGAGAACAACATCCTGCTGATGCTCTGCGACCAGTGTGCCCTTCGCCGCAACCTGGCCGAGGGTGAGTTTGACCAGTGCGGCACAGGCGCGGTCACGCCGAAGGACGTCGTCGACGGCGTCCATGTCGGCTGCTTCCCGCAACTCTACACAGCCCTTGCGCCCGCAAATCCCGATCAGGTGATCACCCTCTGATCGAAATGACGATGACCAACCCCGTGAGAGACAGCTATGACAGCCATCCAAAACCGCCTCCCCGTCACCGTTCTGTCCGGTTTTCTGGGGGCCGGAAAAACCACACTCCTCAACCGCGTTCTGAACAACCGCGACGGCCGCCGGGTCGCGGTGATCGTCAATGACATGTCCGAGGTGAACATTGACGCCGATCTTGTGCGGGCAGACACCGAGCTCAGCCGCACGGATGAGACGCTGGTCGAGATGTCGAACGGCTGCATCTGCTGCACCCTGCGCGATGACCTGCTGGAGGAGGTCCGCCGACTGGCCGAGGATGGGCGCTTCGACTACCTGCTCATAGAATCGACTGGCATTTCCGAACCCCTGCCTGTCGCCGCGACCTTCGAGTTTCGCGACGAGAACGGCGAAAGCCTATCGGATGTCGCGCGCCTGGATACCATGGTGACCGTCGTCGATGCGGTGAATCTCCTGAAGGACTACGCCAGCCAGGATTTCCTCGCCGATCGCGGCGAGACCATGGGCGAGGAAGATGAGCGCACGCTGGTCAATCTGCTGACCGAGCAGATCGAATTTGCCGACGTGGTGATCCTGAACAAGGTCGACGATGCCACCCACGGACAGGTCGATGCCGCGCGCAAGATCATCCGCAGCCTGAACGCCGATGCCCAGATCATCGAGACCAACCACTCCGATGTTCCGGCAGACCGCGTTCTGGCAACCGGTCTCTTCGATTTCGAGAAGGCCCACGAACACCCGATGTGGGCCAAGGAACTCTACGGGTTCGCGAACCACGTGCCAGAAACCGAGGAGTACGGTGTCACCAGCTACGTCTACCGCGCCCGTCGGCCCTTTGATCCATCGAAGATCTATCATCTTCTGAAGGACACGATGCCGGGTGTGATCCGTTCCAAAGGCCACTTCTGGGTCGCCACCCGGCCGGAATGGGTGCTGGAGTACTCGCTGGCGGGCACGCTTTCGTCGGTCCAACCTCTTGGCAACTGGTGGGCCGCCGTGCCTGCAGACCGCCGACCCGACAACGATGCCGCCAGGCAATACATGGCCGATCGGTGGGTAGAGCCATGGGGCGACCGGCGGCAAGAGATCGTCTTCATCGGTGCGGGCATCGATTGGGCAGACCTGAAATCCCGGCTGGACGGCGCACTGGTGCCTGAAAACCTGGCCCCTGGGCCGGACACTCTGCCCGACCTGCAGGACCCATTTCCCGCATGGAAGCGAACAGAGGAAGCCGCATGATTGCAGCAGAAGAAACCGTCCCGGAGACAACGATCGTTGCGGCGCAGACCCCGCAAGAACTGTCTGCGATCCTCCGCCCGGACTGTGCCGCGGCCGTCTGGCCCCGCGAACCTCTGACCAGTTTTCAGTCGTGGATCGACACGCTCGATCCGGCGCATCTGCCGAAGACGCGCACGATGCTGCGCCCGGGCAACGTGCGGGATGTCGCGTCCCATGTCTGTGATCTGTGCGGCACACCCGACTGCGCAGAGCGTACGATGCTGATCGACGATGTTGCGGCGATGGCAGATATCTTCGCCGGCGTTATGGATGCCCCGTATCTGCTGATGTGCCTCAACGTCGTCACCACAAATCACTGCCGTAAGTTCCACATCGACGCGGTGACGGCGCGTCTGATTTGCACCTATCGCGGAACCGGCACGCAGTATGGTTTTTCGCCCGATGGCGGTGCGCCGCCACAGGTCTTCACGGCTCCGACCTGCGCCCCCGTGCTCCTACGCGGTACGCTCTGGCCGCAAAACGCGGACGCCCGGTTGCTGCATCGCTCGCCCCCTATCGAAGGCACAGGCGAGACGCGGCTCGTCCTCGTGCTCGACCCGGTGGCGGAGCCTGAGGACCACCCTGCATGGGAGTTCCTGACGCCCGCGCATTCGCCACGACGGTTTCTGCACTGACACGCCTGAACTGACACGCCCGAACTGACACGTCTGAACTGACCCATAACTGAACTGACACATAAGAGGGAGAACCACCATGAAGACACGCGCTGCCATCGCCTGGGAGGCAAACCGCCCCCTGGAGATCGAGGAAATCGACCTCGAAGGCCCCAAGGAAGGCGAGGTCCTCGTCCGGATCGTCACGACCAGCCTCTGCCACACCGACGTCTTCACCCTGTCGGGCGAGGATCCGGAAGGGCTGTTCCCGTGCATTCTCGGCCATGAAGGCTGCGGCGTGGTCGAGGATATCGGCCCGGGCGTCACCTCGGTCAAACCGGGCGACAAGGTCATCCCGCTCTACGTCCCGGAAGACCCCGAATGCCCCTACATCAAGTCGGGCAAGACCAACCTTTGCCAGACGATCCGCCAGACCCAGGGCGCAGGCCTGATGCCCGATGGCACCTCGCGCTTTTCCTACAAGGGCAAGCAGATCCTGCACTACATGGGCACATCGACCTTCAGCGAATACACGGTGCTGCCAGAGATCTCGGTCGCCAAAATCTCGGACGAGGCACCGTTGTCGAAGGCGTCCGTGATGGGCTGCGCGGTGCCGACGGGCATGGGCGCCGTGCGCAACACCGCCAAGGTCGAAGCCGGGGCAAGCGTCGCGGTCTTCGGTCTGGGCGCTGTCGGCATGGCCGTGATCCAGGGCGCGGTCATGCAAGGCGCCGGGAAGATCATCGGGATCGACATCAACCCCGAAAAGTTCCTGCTGGCCAAGGCTCTGGGTGCCACCGAGTGCATCAATCCAAAAGACTATGATGCCCCGATACAGGACGTGCTGGTCGAGATGACCGGCGGCGGGCTCGACTACACGTTCGAGGCCGTCGGCAATGTCGATCTCATGCGCTCCGCGCTCGAAGCCTGTCACAAGGGCTGGGGCGAATGCACCGTGATCGGCGTGGCGGGTGCGGGCCAGGAAATCTCGACCCGTCCCTTCCAATTGGTCACGGGCCGTGTGTGGCGCGGCACGGCCTTCGGCGGCGTGCGCGGGCGCAGCGAACTGCCGGGCATGGTCGATGAATGGCTGCGCGGTGATTTCAGCGTCGACCCCTACATTACGCACCACATGAACCATGACCAGATCAACACCGCCTTCGATCTTCTGAAGGCCGGTAAGTCGATCCGGTCGGTGGTCCACTTCCAGCCGAGCGAGACGATGACCGTGAACACCCTCCCGGGCGAGATCGTTCAGGACTGACCCTGGCAGGAAATCCGGACGTGCCGCATCGAACGCGGCGCGTCCTTTCCTTTGGTGCGGCCGCCCATCACGTGACGGGTGCGCGCCCTGCTTGATTGGCACTGCTGCCTGCGGCACACAGTCCGGCAAAGTCGGCACCCGCCGATATCCGCAGAAAGAGAGACCCCATGGCACAGCTCACCTTCATGACCCATACGCTCTTCGATCATGGGGCCAGCCAGCGTCTGGCGAAGGTGCTGGCACAACAGGGCATCCAGCGCCCGCTGCTCTGTACCGATCGCGGGCTGACCGATCTGGGCATGGTCTCGGATCTGGTGGCGGGGCTGGGCAACGAGACCTCGGTGACCGTGTTCGACGAAACGCCCGAAAATCCCACCCAGGCCGCCGTTGACAAGGCCAGCCAGATGTACCGCGACGCCGGCTGTGACGGCATCATTGCCTTCGGCGGCGGCTCTCCGATGGATCTCGGCAAGGCTGTCGCGCTGTCCGTGACCCATGACGGCGATCTTCTGGAATACACCGCGGGTCTGGGCGGCGTGGGCAAGATCGGCGAGATTGCGCCGCTGGTCGCGGTGCCGACAACCTCCGGGACGGGCAGCGAGGTCTCCAGCGGGGCCGTGATCATCATGGACAATGGCGAGAAGCTGATCCTCGCCAGCCGCAACCTCGTGCCCCGCACGGCGATCTGCGATCCGTCGCTGACGCTTGGCCTGCCGCCGCGCCTGACTGCGGCCACTGGAATGGATGCGATGTCCCACTGCATCGAGTCCCTGCTGTCGCCCCATCTGAACCCGCCCGCCGAAGCCGTTGCCTGCGACGGGATCGAACGCGGTATCCGCGACGGTCATCTTCTGAAAGCGGTCAAGGACGGCAGCGACAAGGACGCCCGCTGGAACATGATGATGGCCTCGACCGAAGGCGCGATGGCCTTCAGCAAGGGCCTCGGCGCGGTGCATTCGATGAGCCATGCCTGCGGTGCCGACCAGACCCTGCGCCTGCACCACGGCACGCTGAATGCGGTGCTGCTGCCGACCGTTCTGGACTTCAACCGCGACCATGTCGGCGACAAGTACACGCGGCTGAACAAAGCTATGGGCGAGGACAGCGGCGCAGATCCCGCGGACTACTTCCGCAAACTGAATGCCGAGATGGGCATGCCGGCAAACCTCGGCACCATGGGCATCACCGCCGCGATGATCCCTGCCTTGTCCGAGCATGCCGCCAAGGACATCTGCACCGGCACGAACGCCCGTCCCTGCACGGCCGAGCAATATGCCGAACTGTTCGAAATCGCCATCGGTGCGTGACAGTCAGCGGCGCAGCCGCGTTTGCGGGCCTTTCAACAAGCACCAGACCCAGAAGCGCGATCTGCTTTTGCGCAAACCAACACCCTGCGCCGCCTAAGCAACAGCGGCTCACAACATCAATACGTCGCCGCGTAGTGGCGACACCGCGCCTCGGTATCCATCTCGGCGACATGCGCGATCTCTGATTTCTTGTGCAGATCATAGACCGCCAGAAGCGGCTCCTCGAACCACGAGGCAACGGTCTCGTTTTCGGCCAACCTCTCCAGCGCCGCCTCCAGCGTGGTCGGCAGGCGCTGAAACCCTTTCCCGGCAAGGGCGTCATCGGACAGCAGCGACAGGTCTTCCTCGGTCGGGGTCGGCGCCGGAAGACCGTCCTCGATCCCCTGACACCCCGCATGCACCACCGCCGCCAGCGCCAGATGTGGGCACGCCGCCGCATCGGCGGCGCGGTATTCCAGATTGAATTGCCGGGCGATGCTGGCAGGCTCTTTCGCCGTCACGGGGCAGACACGCAGCGACGCCTCGCGATCCCGGAAGCCAAGATTGTTGTAGGCCGCCGACCAGCGGTGCGGGGTCAGCCGGAGGTAAGAGATCACCGAGGGGGCCGTCAAAGCCAGGATCGCGTCCAGATACTTCAGAATTCCGGCGGCAAAGGCACCGCTCAAGGCGGACATGCCGTGCGGCCTGGCGGCATCATAGGTCGCGGGCTCTCCATTGGCGTCGATGAAGCTCATGTGGATGTGCACGCCGTTGCCGACACTGGCCGGATCAAGGATCGGTGCGAAGGTCGCATCCTCGCCCAGATGCCGGGCGGTCGACCGGGTCAACTCTCGCAGAACAACGGCGGCGTCGGCGGCGCGAACGCCCAACTCCGGTCCGATCACCACCTCGTACTGGTTCGGGCCGTATTCCTTCATGATGCTGTCCGGCGAAAGACCCGTCTCGGAAAGCTGGTGCATCAGCGTCTCGCAGAGGATGCGCTGCGCCTCGAAACCCGCCCGGCCATAGCCCTCGCCGACCAGGGCGGTCTGGGTCTTCAACTGAAACTCGTGCTCGAAAGCGGCCAGCAATTCGACGCCTGCCACCGCCTTCAGCCGCGCCAGGGCGCGCTTCAGGATCGACCGCGTGCACAGGCTCCATGGCTCGCCCTCCAGCGTGACGATGTCGCCCAGCATGAAATGCTCGGTCTGGGGGCCGAACTCGGCCAGCACCTCGGCCGCCGGGTCCGGCACAAGCAGCAGATCGCCGAGCGCACCGAACGGGCTGTCGGCGATGCCGTCAAAGCAGTTGATCTGCACATTCGTCGGCGTCCAGCCGACGCCGCGGCGCAGCCGCCGGTCGATGTCGGCGGCCGGGAAAGCCTTGCCGCGCACCTTGCCCGCCAGATCGCAGGTGGCCGCGTATATCAGTGGCATCATGGGCCGCTCTCCCCGTTCACTTCGCGTGTCGCATCCCAGGCTTCGATCCGGGCGCGCACGTTTTCCCAGTCTTCGTTCGCCACCCGGGCGGCGATCGCTTCGGTCACCGCCATGGCGGCGGCATAGCTGTCCCAGATGGTGCCCGTTTCGATGGGCACCGCAAGCACTTCTGCCGCTGTCCGGTTGATCGGTGACAGCCACTTGTCGGTGACCACCACGACCTGCGCCTTGCGATCGGTGGCAGCGCGGCGCGCCAGCGTCGTCAGCTGCGCTTCGTACCGGCGAAAGTCGAACGCCAGAAAGACATCCCCCGGCCGCATCCGCAGCAGGTATTCCGGCCAGGTTTCCGGGTCACGCGGCAGGTGCACGACCCCGGGCCGGGCCTGCCCCATGTGAAAGGCCAGATGCCGGGCCAGATTGTCGCTGACCCGCCCGCCGATCAGGTAGAGGCCGCGCTTTCGATCGCCCACCAGCGCGCAGATCCGGTCGAACTGCGCTTCGGTGATCGCGGTCGCCGCCGATTTCACCTGGGCCGCCGTGCGCGACAGAAACTCGCCCAGATAGCCGCTTTCGATCGCGCCCGAGGCTTCATGGATCTGCACCGGCGACAGGGTGCCGTGGCGCAACTCGGTCAACAGATGGCGCTGCATCTCCGCGTAACCGGACAGGCCCACTTTCACCACGAAACGCGAAATCGACGGCGGGCTGACATCGGCCCGCTCTGCCAGTTCCTGAATCGGTGCAAGGCCCGCATAGGGATAGTCCGACAGCAGAGCAGCGGCCAGTTTCCGCTCGGTCTGCGTCAGACTGCCTGAATGTTGCTCAATCCTGCTCCGAACTGACATCGCTTTGGGCATACCTGTTATCTTTATTTCAGTCTGCGCAATTTTGACTCGCATTGAAAGTGCGTTTTCGTCAGGCTGAAGCCATGGCGGCGCAGGAACATGCGGGGCTGCTGGGCCCAAATGATCCGGACCCGGTCGAGGTGGTGCATCCATCCAGTCCGGCCGAGGTGGTGCTGGTCTGCGAACATGCCGGTCGCCATATCCCGTGCGCCCTGGACGGGCTGGGCATCAGCGATCAGGTCCTCAACAGCCACCGGGGGTGGGATATCGGCGCGGCTGCGGTCGCCCGCCGCCTTGCCGCGCACCTGAACGCCCCGCTGGTCCTGCAGCGGTATTCCCGGCTGGTCATCGACGCGAACCGCCCACCGGGCAGCGCGACCTCTATACCGGCGGTCAGCCATGGCGCTGACATCCCCGCGAACTGCGGCCTCAGCGACGCCGACACGGCCAGCCGTGTGTCAGAAATTCTCCGGCCGATGGACCGGGCGATCGAGCAGACATTCCAGCGTCACCCCCGCCGCGCCGCATTCTCGGTGCACAGCTACACGCCCGAACTGGGCGGCACGCACCGGCCCTGGCATGCGGGCATGTTGACCCGCCGCTCGCCAGAGACCGCCGAAAGGTTGCTGGCCAGTCTGCGCCGCGACGATCCCGACCTGACCGTCGCGCTGAACCAGCCATACCGGATCGAGGACGACGGCGACTGGTTCATCCCGCACCATGTCGAACCACGGGATCTGCCGCACAGCCTGATCGAGATCCGCAATGACGAGATTGCCGATGACGCGGGCGCAGACCGATGGGCCGGGCTGCTGGCCTCGGCGATCACCGATGTTCTGGAGGAGCTGACATGACCCTGACCCGACAGGTTCCCCTTGATCCGGCGCAGTCTGCGCTGCTCTTCATCGACGTCCAGAATTTCTGCGCCCGCCGCGATGGCGGCGAGTTCACGGATGTCCCCAAGCCCGAATTCGACGAGAAATACGGCTGGTTCTTCGAACAGCTCGAAGGCCGCGTTATCCCGAACATGGCGCGGATCCAGGCGGCCTGCCGGAACGCCGGGATCGAGGTGATGTACACAACGATCGAAAGCCTGACCCTCGATGGCCGGGACCGCTCGCTCGATTACAAGATCACCGGCTTCCACGTGCCCAAGGGCTCCTGGGACGGCAAGGTGATTGACCAGATCGCGCCTGTCGGGGACGAGATCGTGCTGCCCAAGACTTCGTCCTCGGTCTTCATCTCGACCCATGTCGACTACATCCTGCGCAATCTGGGTGTGCGCCAGCTTGTGCTGTCGGGACTGGTCACCGACCAGTGCGTTGAAAGCGCCATCCGTGACGCCTGTGACCTCGGCTATCTGGTGACCCAGGTCACCGATGCCTGCCTGACCTACACGCAGGAACGCCACGATCACTCGCTGCAGACGATCAAGGGCTACTGCCGCCAACTGGACACCGATGCCTTCGTGGCAGAGCTCGCGGCATTGCCCACGTGACCGCGTCCCTGGCAACCCTGCCCGGACGCATCCGGGCCGCCAATATGGCGCAGACGCTGGTCTGTCTGGCGTTGCTGACGGTGGTTGTCTGCGGGCTGGTTCTTCTTTTCGGCCGCACCGGCGAGCGGATCGCCGTGCTGCTCAGCGTCAACGTGGCGGCGGTGGTCGCACTGGGCGTCTTCTGCGGGAATACCGGCATCGTCTCGTTCGGTCACGGGTCATTCATGCTTCTGGGGGCCTATACATCGGGCATCCTGACCATGAAGGCGTCGCTGCAGCGCACGGCCCTGCCGCAACTGCCGGACTTTCTGGCGGGGCACGAGCTCAGCCTGATCGCCGCAATTCCCTGTGTCGCGCTGGCGGGACTGGCACTTGCCGCCGCCAGCGGTACGGCGATCGCGCGGCTTGCCGGGGCCTCGGCGACCATCGCGACGCTGGGCCTTCTGATCATTCTCCATTCACTGGCGGTCGGCGCGCGCGAAATCACGCGCGGCAGCCAGACATTCTACGGCATCACTCGCATCACCGACGTGCTGCTGATCTTCCTGATCGCATGCTCTTTCATTGTGATTGCCCGGCTTTACCGCGAAAGCCGCTGGGGTCTGATGGCGCGCGCGGTACGCGACGATGCAGCGGCGGCAGAAGCGCTCAGCATCAACCCGCGCCGGACCCGGTTCATCGCGTGGTGCCTCTCTGGCACCATGGCCGCGCTGGCAGGCGCGCTCTACGGTCACATGCTGGGGGCGTTCTCGCCCGCCTCATTCTATCTCTCGCTGGTCTTTGCCCAGGTCGCCATGCTGATCGTCGGCGGCATGGCCACGATCAGCGGTGCCGTGACGGGCGTTGTCGCAATCACGCTGTTGCAGGACGGCGTCAGGCGGCTGGAGGGCGGGATCACGATCTTCGGGCAGGAAATGCCCGCTGTCTTCGGCCTGACGACCGTCGCCGTCGGGATCTCGATCCTTCTGATCATCTGGCTGCGCCCGGCGGGCCTTGTCGGCGGCCAGGAACTCGGTCCCACCGCCGATGCACGCATCTTCCGCGGCCTGACAGGGGCGACGGCTTCCGCGCCGACGCCGGACGCCCGAACACCAACCACCCTGCGCGCCGAAGGTCTGTCCAGAAGCTTTGCCGGGGTTCAGGCGGTCTCCGATGCCGCGCTCTCTGCGCCGACCGGCACGGTCACCGGGCTTATCGGCCCGAACGGCGCGGGCAAATCGACGCTGGTGAACCTTTTGACCCGCGCCTACGATGCCGACCGGGGATCGGCGCGTTTTGGCGATGCCGATCTGCTCGCCACGAAACCGGACGGGATCGCCCGGCTGGGCGTGGCGCGCACCTTCCAGAATCTCCGGCTCTTCGATGACCTGACCGTCTATCAGAACGTCCTCGTGTCAGCGCTGGCGGCGGGCCACAGGGGCCGCGGCGCCGCGGCAATCGCCCTCCGCGAACTGGCTGCGTTCGAGCTTGGCGAGGTGGCCTCCCAGCGCGCCGGGTCTTTGCCCTATGGTGCCCGCAAGCGGCTCGAGATCGCCCGCGCCATGGCGCAGGACCCCGGCATCATCCTGCTGGACGAACCTGCCGCGGGCATGAACCCCGCCGAGACCGAAGACCTGGCCAACCGCCTGACCCGCGTGGTCGACGAACGCGGCACCGGAATGCTGCTGATCGACCACGACCTCAGATTCGTGAACCGGCTCAGCACCCGGATCGTCGTGATGAACCGCGGCGCAGTCATCGCCGAGGGCACGCCCGCGGCCATCCGTGCCGACCCCGGCGTGATCGAGGCCTATGTCGGCCGCGGCCGCACCGCAAAACAAAACCAGACCGACAGCCAGACCGACAACCAAACCCCGAACCAACCATCAGCAGCAGAGGAGATCGCATCATGAAACCGAGACACATCTTGCTGGCCGCAACCAGTGCAGTCGCGCTGGCCGGGGCGGCCATGGCGGAAGACACCTACAAGATCGGGGTCATGTCCGCGCAATCAGGTTATCTCGCCCCCTATGACGGACCGGCCTATGCAGGCTTTCAGTTCTGCATCGACGAGATCAACGCCGCAGGCGGTCTGAACGGCAAAATGCCGGTCGAGCTCATCGTCGAGGATACCCGCTCCGACATCGCCGTCGGCGTGCAGGTGGTGCAAGAGATGCTGGATCAGGGGGCGAAGTTCATCGTCTCGTCAGCGGATGCGGATCCGACGATCGCCGCGGCGCAGATCACGCTGCCCGATGGCGTGCCGACCATGACCTTTGCCGGGACTGCACCGGTTCTGACCCAGGTGGGTGAGCACGTCTTCGGCAGCTATCCCGCCGACAACCAGCAGGGCACGGTGCTCGCCACCTATGCCCGCGATCAGGGCTTCGAGCGGGTCTGGCTGGTGAAATCCCCCGACAGCGCCTACACGCTGGGCGGGCCGGAGTATTTCGGGACGGCCTTCGAAAGCCTCGGCGGGAAGATCATGGGCACGTCGCTCTATTCCCTGAATCAGCCCGACTTCTCCGCCATCGTGACGACCATCGCCGCGGCTGATCCCGCGCCGGATGTGATCGTGACCTGGGCGTGGGAGCCGGACTTCCCCGCCTTCATCCGCGCCCTGCGCGGGGCCGGGATCACGACCCAGGTGATGGGCGGTGACGTGCTGGACACGCCCACCGTGCGGGGCCTCGGCGACGTGGTCGACGGCGTCGTCCACACCTCCGGCGGCTTCCCAGACGAAGGCTCGCAATACGCCGCGTTCATCGACCGCTTCAAGGCGGGCACCGGCGTCACGCCCGACAACAACTACTACGTCAATGGCTGCGACATTGCCTACATGATCGAGAAAGCCGTCGGCATCGCGGACACGACCGACCCGCGCGCCGTCGCCGCCGCCATGGCCTCGATCGAAAACGGCGATGGCATCATGTCGGACTACACCTTCAAGGACACGGACCGGATGCCGATCAGGGACGTGGTGGTCGCCCGGATCACCGGGGCAGGCGAGAAAGAGTTCATCCTCCGCTCTGCCGCCGACCCGGCGATCCTTCCGGCACCCTGAGGGCAGTCTGATGACCGACTCCGTCCTTCAGGTTGACGCGCTCGATGTGCGCTACGGGCAGGTTCACGCTGTCCGCGGCGTCTCGCTAAGCGTCAGCCCGGGCGGCGTCACCGCGCTTCTCGGGGCGAACGGGGCGGGCAAGACGTCGACGGTCATGGCCGTTGCGGGTGCCCGTGCCGTCGCCGCTGGAAAGGTGCGGATCTTCGGCCGGGACATGACCGGCGCGACGCCCGAGGATATCATCCGCGCGGGCGTCGCCATCTCGGCCGAGGGGCGGCGCATCTTCGCCTCGCTCAGCGTCGAGGAAAATCTCAAGGTGGCGGGCGCCATGGGGCCCGACGCCGACACGGCCGCCGAACGCCGCGCCGCCCTGATGGACCGTTTCCCCATCCTCGGCGAACGCCGCCGCCAGCTTGCCGGGCTCCTTTCGGGCGGCGAGCAGCAGATGCTGGCCGTCGCTCGCGCCCTGATGAGCGCGCCGCGGCTCTTGCTGCTGGACGAACCCTCCCTCGGCCTCGCCCCGCAGATGGTCGACCGGATCTTCGACATCGTCGAAGAACTGCGGGACGAAGGCATCTCGATCCTGCTGGTCGAACAGAACGCGACGCTTGCCCTGCAGGTCGCCAGCCATGCCGTGGTGCTGGCCAACGGCGCGGTCGCCGCCTCCGGTGATCCGCAGTCCATCGCGAACGACGCGGTGCTGCGCGAAGCCTATCTGGCGGCCTGACCCATGGATTTCGTCATCCAGCAACTCATCAATGCCGTCAGCCTCGGCGGCGTCTACGCCATGCTGGCCTTGGGGCTCGCCATCGTCTTTTCGATCGTGCGGCTGATCAACTTCGCGCACGGCGACATCATGACCTTCGGCGGATACGGCATCTTCCTGTCGCTGGCCTTCGGCATGCCGCCCCTCGGCGCGCTGGCGATCGGCCTCGGGGCAGCCGTCATCATGGCGCTGGCCATGGAGCGCGCCGCCTTCCGCGCCATGCGCGGTGCCGACGTCGTCGCCCTTCTGATCACCAGCTTCGCGGTCTCCGAAATCCTGAAGGTGCTGTTC
The DNA here is from genome assembly GCA_039026295.1 of Pseudomonadota bacterium. Lineage (GTDB taxonomy): Bacteria > Pseudomonadota > Alphaproteobacteria > Rhodobacterales > Rhodobacteraceae > Thermohalobaculum. Next base: position 14,921 of record JBCCMP010000078.1, read on the forward strand.
CAGAATTCGATCTCGCCGCGCCCCGTCCCGATCTCGCTGCCCGCCGCTTGGTCCAGCAGCTACCGCTTGGGCGACGTCGTGATCGGGGTCGGGCCGACCATCTCGATCCTGGTCGCGCTTTTGTCGCTGATCGGGCTCAGCCTGTTCCTCCGGCGTACCACCACCGGCATGGCCATGCGCGCCGCGGCCGAGGATTTCGAGATGCTGCGCCTTTTGGGCGTGCGCGCCAACCGCGTGGTGGCGACCGCTTTTGCCAGTTCCGGCGTCCTGGCAGGCGCGGCAGCGGTGGTCTGGACGGCGCAGCGCGGGTCGG
>JBCCMP010000079.1:0-15079 GCA_039026295.1 Pseudomonadota bacterium
GGATCGTACGACCGGCGACTGCGGCCATGGTGTCCTCGCAGAACCCGAACTCGTTGATCGTGTCGGTATGGATGTGGACCGAGAAATCGGCCGCATCCGCTGCGCGCAGGCAGCCGTCGATCACTGCGGGTGATGCGCCCAGATCTTCGTGGATCTTTACCCCCAGGGCACCCCCGGCGACGCTTTCCGTCACCGCCGCCGGGTCAGAGCAGCCCCGCCCCAGAAAGCCGAAGTTGATCGGGTACTCGTCCGCCGCCTGGATCAGGCGGCCCAACGTGTGCGGCCCGGCGCAGCTGGTGTCGAAATGCGGGCCGGGCGACATGCCGATCATGGTTGTGCACCCACCCGCCAGCGCGTGCAGGGCCTGCTGCGGCGACAGGAAGTGGGCATGTGCCTCGATCACACCTGGGGTGACGATCATCTGGTCGCCATGGATCATGGTGGTGTTCGGACCGGTCACCAAACCCGGCGTAACGCCAGCCATAATGTCCGGATTGCCCGCCTTGCCGACGCCGACAATCCGGCCCCGGCGCACGCCGATATCGCCCTTGACGATCCCCAGGACCGGGTCGATGATCAGTGCGTTCTGCACCACCATGTCCATCGCACCAGAGGCGTCGGTGCCGCCCGTCGCAAACCCCTCACCGTCGCGCATCGTCTTGCCAGCGCCGGTGGTCAGTTCCTCACCGGGATGGGCGTGGTCAAACTCGACCTCGGCCAAGAGCGACGTGTCACCCAGTCGAAAGATATCTCCCGTCGTCGGTCCGTAGAGCGATGCGTAGAGCCGCCGCGACATCATCATGGCGCGTCCTCCATGTGACCTGAGACGATGGCGCGGGCAAAGGCAGCCTCGCGGACAGCCGGATCGTCGATCCTGCCCTGGGTCAGCCCGGCAAACCCGGTCAGATCGCGCAGGCCCGCATAGGGAACCAGCGAAACGGTGCGGGAAATGCCCGGATCGAACCGCTCGCCCCCGCCCGAGGGACGGTCAAGCCGCATCCCGAAAGCCGCGCGGCGGTCGAATTTCAGGGCGCGGTTTACCTCGAAGAAATGGGCATGGGACCGGATCTGGATCGACCGGTCACCTGTATTCAGCACCTCGATTTGCGTTCGCTCGCGGCTTGGATTGATCTCGATCTCGCCGTCGGCTGGCATAACGCCGCCCGGGGGCAGACCGGTCCCTGCAGATGGCGCGATCGGGTCGAACACGGTCACCAACTTGGTACCCTCTGCCATGGACACTTCGATCGAGACGGTGCGCAGCATCTCAGGCACGCCGTCTTCGACATCCTCGGCGGTCAGGATTGTGGTGGCGAAAGAGACGAGAGCAGGATGATCCATGTTCTTGCGCGCGGCCAGCAGCAACTCATCGGCGATCAGGGCCGTAGCCTCGGGCAGGCTGAGGCGCACGCCATTGGCCCTGTAGCGCCGCGCCAGTTCGGCCGCCGTGAAGATCGTCAGCCGTTCCATTTCTGTTGGCGTCAGGTTCATGGGACCAGCCTTTCAGTTTGCGAACAGGCGCCCATCGCCCGGGCGCAGCATCGCGATTTCCGAGATCGGCGCGAACGCCGCCGGCGGATCGCTGCAGGGCCGCGCAGCCTCGATGAGCGCCGGGCGGAGATCGGCAAGGGCGCGTTGACCGTCAAAGGCCGAGATCAGGCCCAAGCGGATTGCGGCCGATACGACGCCCTGCGCCGCGGCATAGGCTGATGTGGCCAGTGCATGATCGAGCGGCAGGCCCAGCTCCGCATAGACCGCACCCTGCGCAACGGGTAGGTGCCCATGCGCTTGGTCTCTGTCGGTGGCCACCAGCAGGCCCCGGGCCGCGTTGACCTCCAGCCGGGACGCTGCCGCAAGAAAGGCTGCGCCGGCCTCCATCGAGTGCCGTCGAACCGGCTCCGCCCAGAACAAAAGGTCGGCCTGGCAATCCCACTCCAGCAGGGCATCGCCCATCCTGTCCCACGCCCCGGTCAGCACAGGATTGTCGAACCTGGCCCAGCGCTGCAACATCTCCACGGCCAGCCAGTCGGTGAAGCTTGCGCGATCCACGTGGCCGTCCGCGGCCGCGCCTTCCAACCCCCAGGAGAATCCGAAGGCGCCGCTGGGGTATGCGCTGTCTCCGAGTTGCAATGCCAGCAGCAAATCTCCTGTCATGACGGTTTCTCGATAGTGAAATCGGCGTTCTCGGCGGCATCCTGGAGTCGCCGCAAATAGTCGCTTTCGGCGCCAGTCATTTCGATCTCGATGACCTCATCCTCAAAGCTCGCCGCCCAGTGCAGGTTGCCGCAGAAAAACCCCAGTCGCAGAGCCGAGGCAGTGTCAGAGGGGGCCAACCGCAGACGCGGGCCGTCTTCGATCCGTGCAACAATGGCCAGATCGTCGCTGAGATGAAGAATGCTTCCGTTCTCCAGCCGCTCGTCCCGCGGCAACATCAGGGCGCAACCGCGGCCCTTGTCGGTCTTCAGGCGCATGCGTCGCCGGGCTGCGTCGGCGCGCGAGACCGTCACGACTTCCACGCGGCCATCATGGCCCATTTTGTGCAGGCGTTCGCTGTAGGCTTCGTCTCCGGCACGACCCAGAATTCCGGTTAGCCGGAATGCGTTGATCGGGTCCGCGCCATCGGCCATGTCACAGGGTCTTCCAATGATGCGCCGCCTCGAACGCGCCGGCAGCGCGGTAGATCGACGGCTCGTCGAAATGGTTGGCCACCAGTTGCAAACCGACCGGCAGGCCCTTGGACGTCATCCCGCAGGGCAGGGAAATGGCTGGATGGCCGGTGTAGTCATAGGGTGCCGTATTGCCCAGCATGCACCAGGCGCTGTCTATCTTCTGTTTGCGATCCCAGCCAGGCCCAGGCAGTTCCACCGCGGGCATCGGTGTTGTCGGCATAAGCAGCAGGTCATAATCGGCGAACACATCGTCGTAGCGTTTCACGAACCAGGGGCGCATGTTTTGCCCGCGGGCAAACACCCGGCCGCCCCATTTGTTCATCACGAAGGTCCCAAAAGTCGCCAATGCCTTGGCGGTGTCGGGCCACTCATCGGCGCGCAGCCCAGTGGTCAGGTTCTTCTCCAGCAGCGAGGCGGGGTAGAAGCCCGCAAGCCCCGAGGCGAGACCCCCGCCATAGGTCAGTTGGCGCACCATGCCCTCGGCGATCATCGGCATGAAAACGACCGCAATCTCCTCGTGCATCGGGACCGAGATTTCTTCGACCGTTGCGCCCAGCGCTGCGATTGCGTTCGCGGCGGACCTGACCTTGGTGTCGACCTCTGGGTCGCTTTCCTCGCGGCCGAAACCCTCGGCCATGACGCCGATCTTCATGCCCTCGACACCTTTGCCCACGGCTTCGACATAAGGATGGATCACCACGTTCCGCTGGCGCATGTCCCAGCCATCAGGTCCTGCGATCGCCTGCAGCATCATCGCGTTGTCGATGACCGTCGCCGTCATCGGGCCGGTGTGATCGATCGAAACTTCCATCGACATTATGCCGGTGTACGGCACCAACCCGTGTGTCGGCTTCAAGCCGACGATCCCGCAAAACGAGGCCGGCATCCGGATCGAGCCGCCCTGATCCCCGCCGATGGCCATGTCGACCAGGCCCGCGCCGACCAGCGCACCGGACCCGCACGAGGATCCGCCTGCGCTATAGCCGGGATTGTGCGGGTTCAGCACCGGTGCGATGTCAGTGGTGTAGCTGGACCCGGACAGGCAGAAATACTCGCTATGCGCCTTGCCCAGAATGGTGGCGCCCGCGTCCAGCAGACGGGTCACGACGGTTGCGTCGACCTCCGGCGTGTACTGCTGCAGCATCGAGGCGCCGTTCATGCCCGGGACCCCGGCCAGCAGGACGTTGTCCTTCAAAGCCACGGTCTTGCCGGTCAGCGGGCCATCTGCGGCCCCTTTGATCTCGGTCCGATAGTACCAGGCGTTCAAGGGATTATCGTCGCCGTCCGGCAACCATCCGGGGCTACGGGGATAGGTGGCGACGGGCAGGTGATCGTCTAGTCTCAGCGTCTCGTTCGCCGCCGCGACAAAGGGGGCGATGACGTCGGACAGGAACGCGGCATCCTCGACCGTGTACTCCGCGCCAAGTTGCGTGCCGATGTCGATCAGTTCCTCGGTCGTCGGTGTAATCGGTTGAACCATGATCGGAGCCCCTTAGAACGTCTTCCAGTCGACGGCTTCCTCAAAGGCATGCGCGGCCTGATACAGCGTTGCTTCGTCCCACATCCTCCCGACCAATTGCAGGCCGATCGGCAGGCCGTCAGACAACCCGCAGGGCAGCGAGATCGCCGGGTGGTGAGTGATGTTGAAGGGCGCGGTATTGGGCAGCATCTCGAAAGCGCGCGCGCAATATTCCTCGCGGCTCGCATCGGGTTCCGGCAACTTTGTCGCCTTCAGCGGAAGGGTGGGCATCAACAACATGTCGTAATCGGCCAGCACCGCGTCATAGGCGGCGCGCAGCCTAGTGGTCAGGTTGACCGCCTTACCGTAATAGCGCTTGCCATACATCTTGTCGGCAAAGGCACCGAACAGCATCGTCAGCTTCAGAGTCTCGGACAGTTCATCCGCCCGCCGACGCCAGCCACGATGGTAATCCATCAGCGAGGTTGCAAAAAGATCGTGGCGGCTGACGCCATATCCGTCGCCCAGCATCATTGTCTGGGTCAGCCCCTCCAGTCCGATCGGGGTCCAGATCGCAGGACCCAGCAGGTGCATCGGGATCGACACTTCGTCGACCGTCGCGCCCATCTCTTCAAACTTCTTGGCGGACGCCATGATCCTCGCGTCGACGTCCGGCTCGGATTGCTCGTGGCCGAAACCTTCCTTCAGGACGGCGATTTTCAAACGTGCCGCGCCCTTGCCCAGTGCGTCGGTGTACTTCGACGTCACACACCCCTGCTGCCGCGTATCGTTGCCGTCGGGACCGGCCAGCGTTTCCATGAACAGGGCGTTGTCGGCGACGGTCTTGGTCATCGGGCCGGTATGATCGAAATAGATCTCGATCGGCATCACGCCGGTATAGGGCACCAATCCCCAGCTGCCCTTCATGCCGACAATGCCGGAATAAGCGGCGGGGATGCGGATCGACCCGCCCTGATCGCCCCCGATGGCCATATCAACCTCGCCCGCGCCGACGACCGCAGCGGACCCCGAGGACGAGCCGCCGGCGCTGTATCCCATCTTCATCGGGTTGTGGACATGACCAAGCGCGCCGGTATGGCTGCCGCCAGAGAGGCAGAAGCACTCGCAGTGGACCTTGCCCATCACGGTAGCGCCCGCATCCAACAGGCGGGTCACGATGGTTGCGTCCATCTCCGGCACATACCCCTCTAGCGTGGACGAGCCGTTCATCATCTGCATGCCTGCGACCATCACGTTGTCCTTCAGCGCGACGGTCTTGCCGACCAAGGGCCCGCTTTCAGAGCCCGTGATCTCGGATTTTACCGCCCAGGCATTCAGCGGGTCCTCGGTGGCATCGGGCCGGTAGCCCGGTGTGCGGGGATACCCCACCGTCGGCAGCGCATCGGGCATCTTGTCGACAACATTGTAGGCGTCTACATAGCCGGCCATCAGACCCTGGAAGGATAGCACGTCCTCGGCGGTCAGCGTCATCCCCAGTTCATTGGCGATGGTGGCAATCTGCGCCTCGGTCGGTGTCTGAATGGCCATTGGATCACTCCCTTCTGTCGAGTCTTGATCTCAGGCAGCAAAGCCCATGTATTTGCTGACCGCCTGACTGTCGGCGAGTTGCTCGCGCGGAATTTCGTTTTCCAGAACACCACTGGAAATGGCATAGACCCGACCCGCCAGCGTGGTGATGAAGTCCAGGTTCTGCTCGACCAGAACGATTGTAATCTCACCGCGGCCGGCCAGAACCTTAAGCGTTTCGGCGATTTCGTCGATTATCGATGGCTGGATGCCTTCTGTTGGCTCATCCAGCAACATCAGCTTGGGTTGGCGGCACAGGCACCGGGCCAGCGCCAGCAGTTGCTGCTCACCCCCCGACAAGGCGCCGCCGCGCCGGTCGATAAGCCGCTCCAGACGTGGGAACATTGCGAGAGCTTCCTTGATGCGCCTGGCCATGTCGCCGCCCGCCGCGGCGACGCCGACCATCATGTTCTCGGCCACTGTCAGGTTGGGGAAAATATCACGGCCCTGCGGGACCAACCCCAGCCCCGCCGCGGCCCGTTTGTGGACCGAAATGCCGCGCAGCGACTGACCGGCATAGGTGATCTCGCCATCCGTCACCTTGACGAAACCCATGATGGCTCGCAGCAGAGTTGTCTTGCCCATGCCGTTATGGCCCAGAATGCCGACCACCTCGCCTTCGTTGGCATGAAATGTCACATCGTGCAGTGCCGGGACGACGCCGTAGGCAGCCTTCAGTCCGGATATCTCAAGCAGCATCGGCGGCCTTTCCCAGGTAGATTTCCTGCACGGCCGGGTCGGACATGATTTCGGCTACCGGCGCCTCGACAAAGATCGCGCCGCGATGGAAGACAGTGACCTGCTTTGCGATCTGGCGGATGAATTGCATGTCGTGCTCCACCACGATGACTGAGGCTTTTTTGGCGATCTCTTTGACCAAGCCTGCCAACCGGTCGCGTTCCTCGCCGGTCATTCCGGCGGCAGGTTCGTCAAGCAGGACCAGTGAGGGATCAGCCGCCAGAACCATAGCCAGTTCGACCAGTTGCCGCTGTCCGTGCGACAGCAGGCCGACTTCCTGCCAGGCCAGCGCGAGCACACCGCAGCGATCCAGCATTTCCTCTGACTTGTCCGCCGCCTGCGGCTTCAGGTGCTTTCGCCGCGCGGCCGTTCTGACGTTTTCGTAAGCGGTCAGACCGTCGAACAGGTTCGGCACCTGGGTTTTGATGCCTATTCCAAGATTAACAATGTCATGGGTGTGCATTCCTTCGATGCGCCTGCCATTGAATTCAATGGCACCCTCGGTCGGCACGAGTTGCCCGGTAAGGCATTTGAAGAACGTGCTCTTTCCGGCGCCATTCGGACCCAACAGGCAACGCAGTTCGCCGTCGTTCAGCGAAAAGTCGACATTATCGACCGCGGTCACGCCGCCAAATCGCATCGTCAGGCCGGTCGTCGAGATGATCTTGTAACCGCTCATCAGACTATTCGCCCGCCGTTCGTGCAGCCGTCCGGGCTTGCGGGTCCTTGACCGAGCGGCGTTTCCACACCTTCCAGGCGTCCTCGGCCCAGATCCGGAACGATGGCACCAGTCCGCGAGGCAGGATCAGCACCAGTGGGATGAGGATCATCCCCAATACGACGAAGTTGTTCATCAGGTTCAACTCGCCCAGCTTCAGCGAAATCCATTGCAGGGCGATAACCGCGATGATCGGGCCAATCAGCGTGCCGACGCCGCCAGCCATCACCCAGACCAGCGCCTTGGCCGACATCTCAAGGCTGAAGGAATTTGGGTCGATGAAGGTCTGATAGGTCGCCCACATCGCCCCGGACATGCCCGCAATGCCGGATCCGATGGCAAAGACGATCACCTTGTGCCGCCGCACGTCGTAGCCCAGCAGGCTGGCGCGGGTTTCATTCTCGCGGATGGAGACCGAGACCCGGCCAAAATCAGATGCGATCAGGATTCTGAGGCCGACATAGACGATGATAAGCAGCGCCATGAAAACCTGGAACATCTGGCCCGGGTCCAGCCAAGCGTCCGGCTGGCCGGGAATATTGAGGATCGGGATCGATGGTATGCCGTTGAAACCGCCCAGACGTGCGTCGCCGATGGCGTATTCCGGTCCGGCGGTGTGATTTATGATCTTCCAAAAGATCAGCGTCACCACCAGGGTCACGACGCCCAGATACACATCCGAAAGCCGCCCGTAGAACATGAAATATCCCAGCGCCGCGCCAAACAGCGCCGGTATGGCGAACGCCATGATGAAGGGCAGTGTCGTATCGCCCATGTTGATCGACGCAACTGCAAATGTGTATCCACCCAGGCCAAAGAACGCCGCCTGTCCGAAGGACAGGATTCCGCCGAACCCCCATATATAGGCCAGCGACAACGCGTAGATCGACAAGACAACATATTGGGTTATTTGTAGAATTTCGAACAGATCGAACACGCTCGGCGCACCTAACATTACCGCCAGTCCGGTTGCCAGCACCAGGTGGAAGGCGATGTCTTTGTAGAGAGGACGCTCCATTAACGGTGCTCCTTGGCTTGGCTCAGATGCTGCGGGTGAAGATGCGGCCGGTAATGCCCTGCGGCAGCATCCGGAGCAGAACCAACGCGACGATCAGCAGCGCGGCATCGCCATAGACCGGACCCGCCCCGAAGGTGATCGCCTGCGAGACCGAGCCCAGCGTGGTCGAGGCCGACAACGTGCCCGCGACAACCGATGCACCGCCTGTGATGACCGTAATGAACGCCGGTCCGATGAGGTTCACACCCATCGACGGCACGACGCCGGTGACCGGCGCAATCAGCCCACCGGCCAGTCCGGATACCGCAGCGCCCAACCCAAAAGTGGCCATGTAGACAAGCGTCGCGTTCACGCCCAGCGTCTGTGCCATATCAGGGTTTTGCATCACCGACCGCGCGATCAGTCCGGCTTTGGTCAGCTTCAGCACTGCCCAGACGCCGACAAGGATGGCGGCGGCGAAAAAGATCAGCACCAGATTGTAGAGCGATACCTGGTACTCCCCGATGGTCATGCCGCCAAGCGGCGTAGACACGCCTTCGACCGTGTTGCCGAACAGCATGGTGACGCCGCCGATCATCAGAAGGCTCAGCCCCCAGGTCGCCAACAGCGAGTCAAGCAACCGGCCATACAGAAACTGGATGATAAGCCGCTCGACGATGATCCCGAAGATCCCGACAACAACGGGCGCAAGTACCAGGATCGCGATCCAGAGGTTCACGCCTGCCTTCGTGGCCATGATCACCGTGTAGCCGCCGAGCATCAGAAACTCGCCATGGGCGATATTGATGACCCGCATCATCCCGAAGATGATCGCGATGCCGGCAGACAATAGAACGAGCCACGCAACCGCGCGCAAAATCTCCAGTATGACGATAATCGCAAAGTCCATCAGACAGTCTCGCAAATCGGGTCGGGGACGCACCGGGCGCAAGGCACGCGGGACGTCGCTCAGAGAGAAATCTCGTGGTGGACGTTCGCGTTTGGTGTCTCCACCAGGTTGCAGACCGACTGGGTGTCGGCCGGTTGCACCTGCTCGAACTTCTCCTTGATCACGAAGGCCCGGTCCTGCAGATCGGCGATGTAGACATCCCGGATCGCATGGTGGGTCAGTGGGTCGATCGAGACCTTGCCCGAAGGCATTTCATAGCTCTTGCCGCTCTCCAGCACCTGAAGAACCGGCTCGCGGTCCAGCGTTCCCGCCTCGTTCACCGCGTCCGCCCAGATCATCATGCCTTCCCAGGTACATTCGGACAGCTCGCTCAGGATCGGCGTGTCATCCGGGTACCGGGCCTTGACCTTCGCCAACCAGTCCTTGTTGGCCGGGCTGTCGATGGTGGGATAGTAACCGTAGCAGGTGATGATGCCGTTTGCCTCTTCCGGCGTCATGATGATCGGCTCGGCACCTGCCGCTCCGAATGTGGTCGACGCCATCGGGATCTTGTCCTTCATGCCTGCGGCAGCCCATTGGCGATAGAAGCCGAGGTGCCCGGTGCCGACCAGAACGCTCATCAGAATGTCAGGCTTGGCAGCTTGGATCTTCGAGATGGTCGAACCGAACTGCGTGACATCCAGCGGGAAGAATTCGGTTTCAACAACCTCGCCGCCATTTGCCTCGACGTATCGTTTAACCCAGGCGGCGGTGATCTGGCCGTAATTGTAGTCGGCTGCAATCGTGTAGACCTTCTTGCCCCACAGGTTCATGACATGGGGGACCAGTTGCTCGACAGTTTGGGCAGGCGTGGTGCCCAGGCTGATCTCATTGCGGTCACAGACGCCGCCTTCGTAGAGCGTGTTGTAGAAGTAGAGCGTCTTGAACCGGTGAAAGATCGGACGGATGGTCTCGCGCGAGGCGGAGGTGATGCCGCCCTGAACGACCGCCACCTTGTCCTTTAAAGCAAGCTGTGTCGCGTACTGGGAATAAAGCGACATATTCGACTGCGGGTCGTAGACGACCGATTTGACCTCTTTTCCCAGGACACCGCCTGCCGCGTTGATCTCCTCTACGGCCAGTTCCATCACCTGGTTCATCGGTATGCCTGCAAAGTCGATCGGACCCGATAGATCATGAAGCCCCCCAACCAAAATGACGTCGTCGGATGCATGGGCCGCATAGGGCAGAGAAAGCGAACCTGCAGCACCTGCGGCAGCTGCGGTACCAAGGAAATGGCGGCGAGAGAGGTGGGCCATGGCGAATCCTGATTGTTGCTTTTTCAACTATTTTTATCTGAATTATTTTGAGGAAAACTGTCAAAAAGAATCCTGCCAATCTGCCTGGATCCCATGCGAAATTTGAAATTTGCCTAAAATTTTATCTTCTTTCCATGGAAAGCACAAAAGTTGCGCATATTTCGGGGCGCTGAGGACATGCTCAACGCCGGTAAGGTGTCGCTTGCAGCAACCATCGCCAACGAAGCAAACATGATCACAGCACTGATCCGCGCCCCGCCCGTGAAAGAGGGTGCCCTGCGCAACGCATTTCTGACCCTCACCTGACAGCTCAATGCGGATGACCCCGAAAAAGTGCGGTTCTGTCTCTGCCAACGCCCCGGGGGGCAGACCGTCTTGCCCACCTATCAGCCGCTGATCGATATCGCCGCTACGGACAGGTACATCACCTCGCCAGCAAGCCTTGGCATTTTCGAGCTGGCCGAGGAACCGATCGAACCCGAAATCATTTTTCACACCTGCGCGGTGTTCTCGTCATAGGAGGACAAAGACGCTTTGGCAGCTTCTCCTCGGAGGCATGAACGTCCGTAATTGGCACGCCCAAGAAATCTGGATCAGCTCAGTCTATGTCTGAACCTGAGCGATCAGCAGACGGGGCAAAGGGGAAATCGACTGATGTTTCCGGCTTCGCAATCGCGGCGCTCCGAATCTGCCCCTCGCCGTGACGTTCGATGTTAAATCGGTGCAGAAACGAGAGACTGGCTGTCACGGGCCAACAGAAGGCCCCACGATCCTTTACAGTCTTCCTTGGGAGGCTCTAAGCTTTGCTCCTTGCCGCGCGAAAGTTGGCAAGCACCGAACGGTTGCCGGGCTGCTTGGCGTCCAAGCCACTGAGACTCGTTTGCCGATCCGAGAGCCGCAAATGACTCAAGTTCAATCGCCCTAAGCGTCGGGTTCATCCCGGAAGAGCGTGCGATACTGATCACCTTCAAGGTCCTCATATTGGTGGGTTCTCAACGACCAGACGAAGGCTGCCAATCCGATCCCGCCGAGGCAAAGTGAAACCGGTATAAGGACCGCCAGGATCGTCATCGATTTCCTCTCAGCCTAAGCGCGTTCAGGACGACCAGGATGGAAGACGCCGACATGGCCAGCGCGGCAATCAGGGGTGTTACCTGTCCAGCCATCGCCAGCGGAATGGCAATCGCATTGTAGACCGCGGCGATGCCGAAGCTTTGGAAGATGCGACGTCGGGCCGTGCATGCGATCCGGTGCGCCTCGGCAACGGCACCGAGGTTATCTGCCGTAAAGACCAGTCCGGCGGCTGTTTTCGCAACATCCGAGGCCGATGCCGGCGACATAGAACAATGAGCTGCGGCAAGTGCCGGGCCATCGTTCAGCCCATCCCCGACCATCAGGACTTTTCGCCCCGCGTCACGCCGGGCCTGCAGCCAGGCCAGTTTGTCGCCGGGGTGCATCTGCGACGATGCATTCCCAATTCCCGTGGCGGCTGCGACCTGGGTCACGGCAGCCTGCCCGTCCCCGGAAAGGATGGCCAGATCCAGCCCGCGTGCCGACAGCGCCGCGGAGGTTTCGACCGCGCCGGTTCGCACTTCCTCGGCAAACTTAAAGCTGCTGGTACCGGACGGTTGCGAAAGGATGACTTCCATGCCGTCTCTTGCGGCAGGCCCGGCCCATCCCGGCCGGCCCAGCCGAACCCGACAGCCGTTCAGGTTTCCCTCGACACCGGATCCGGCATGCTCGGTAACGCCATTCAGCGCCGACGGAACAAGGCCGCGTAAACCTGCCTCGCGAGCAACAGCCCGCGACAGCGGATGACGGGATGCAGAGGCCAGCGCTGCCGCCACACCCCAGGCCGGATCGTTCGATGCAGGCGCCGCGATCAATTCAGGCTCGGGACCGGTCAGCGTACCGGTCTTGTCGAATGCCACGGTATCGATTTCGGCGAGCCGTTCGAGGTCGACCCCATCCTTCAGGAAGATGCCTTGGCTGAACAAGCGCGCAGTGGCAACGGTGTGAACCGTCGGAACGGCCAGGGCAAGGGCGCACGGACAGGTCACGATCAGGACGGCCACGGCGATCTGCAACGCAGCAAGCGCGTCCCCGTTTGCGAGGAACCAACCGATGGACGCGATCGCGGCCAGGGCATGGACAATCGGAACGTATATCCTTGCGACCTTGTCGGCGAGCCGGTCCAGACGACCCTTGCCGCGTTCCGCGGCATCGACCAACCGTGCGATCTCGGCCAATAGTGTCCCGTCGCCGGTTGCAGAAATCTCGGCATGGATCAACCCGGTCAGCTTCAGCATCCCGGCATGGACCGCATCGCCCGGGGCTGCCGGTTCGGGCAGGCTTTCGCCGGTGATCAGCGCCCGGTCCAGCTCTGTCCGGCCATGGCTGATCAGGCCGTCGGCGGGGATGCGCTCCCCCGGTGTGATTTCAATGATCATCCCGCGTTCAAGATCACCCACCGCAATGACCGACTTCGTGCCATCCGGCGTGACGCGCATGGCCGTGCGGCCGGTCATGCTCATCAGTTCAACTGCGGCCGAACGGGCACCAGCCCGGGTGCGGTGTTCCAGGTAGCGCCCAATCAGCAGGAAGAAGATCAGCATCACCGCGGCGTCAAAGTAGGCATGCTCTGCGCTGCGGGCCGTCTCCAAAACCGAGTTTGCCGAGGCAAGGATCACGGCAAGACTGATGGGTACGTCCATGTTCACGCAGCGCACGGATAGGGCGGCGAAGGCGCTTTTGAAGAACGGCTGGCCCGAATAAGCGACCGTCGGCAACGCAATCAGGCCAGAGACCCAGTGCAGAAGATCGCGTGTCGACGCCTCGGCCCCCGACCAGACCGAGACGGACAGCAACATCACATTCATCGCCGCAAACCCGGCCACACCCAAACGCAGCAGAAGATCGCGGTCGACACGGTCAGATGCGGCGACGCCCAAATGAACTGAATCCATCGGACGGGCGTCAAAACCTTCGCGCCCCAGGGCCGTGACCAGGTCCTCCGCGCCCGTCACATCCGGATCGAAAGCGACGCGCGCCGTATGGGCTGTAAGATTTGCGCGGGCACTGATGACCCCCTGGACACCGTTCAACGCAGCCTCTACCCGCGTCATGCATGCCGCGCATTTCAGGCCGGGAACAAGCAGGATTGCCTGCTCCGACGCACTGCCGTTATCTAACGGCATCAGACGTCACCCGGAATGAAAAGCTCGGCGCTTTTCCGAAAGGCCGGGCCGTTGGTCGTCTCGAGCGTTACCTGCCAAATCCCGGGCCTCAGCGCGGCAAAGGCGCGATACCCATGACGGGTTCTTTGAAACGCCAGCTGCAGATCATGTAGATCGGTGCCAGGGCGTCCGACAGATCCACGAAGCTTCAGATCACGCATTGCGCGCCCAGTTGCGTCGGTGACCGTTACGGTCAAAGCTCCGTCCTGAAAGAGAACCTCACTCGTCCAGCCCAGATCCTGCTGCGCCTGCGCCCGCTGGTTCCAGCCCAGACCGGCAACGTACGAATTTTTCACCACCAGTCCCGGAAAGCTCCCAGTGGCCGCGAACAGCATAGTCATGTTCGCGGCAATGATGATCCCGAAGGCCGTGATGGCGATCATCAACACATGACCGCCCTTCAGTTCCCCAGTCGTGGTCTGGTGGCTCATCGTTCGGGTCCCTGGAAATGTGTGGCATAGGGGCTGCGTTCCCGGGTCATCAGATTCTCGACCCACAGTGTGACGGGCACACGTGCTGGCAGGTCGTTTTCACCCGAAGCGGTCAGAAAGACCCGTAACTTGCGGGTCTGATCTGCGGGAATGTTGATTGCCGCGGCGTCCTCCCCGTGAACGGTCAGACGCAGGTATCCGGCATCGGTCTTCGCCGAAAGCCGGAAAATGTTCGGCTCGGGATTGCGGTTCTGGATCCGGATGTCATAGCCGTTCCGGACAGAGCCATCGGACAGCGTGACGAACAGCGGGTTCCGATCCCGCTCGACCGTCAGATCGATCGTATCGCGCAGAAACAGTGTGACGATCATGCCAATGCCAATCGCCGCCCAGAGCCCGAAATAGATCACCGTCCGGGGCCGAACGACGCGCTTCAAAACCGGCCAGGGCGAGCTGCCGCTGCGTTCGAGTGTTTCGTCAGCGAGGCTGCAATAATCAATCAGCCCGCGCGGTTTGCCGAGCTTTGCCATGATGTCGTCGCAGGCATCGATGCACAGCGCGCAGTTTATGCACCCCAGTTGCTGACCCTGCCGGATGTCCACGCCGGTTGGACAGACCGCGAAACAGGCATTGCAGTCAATACAGTCGCCCAGGCCCGCTGCCGCCGCGGATTTTCGATGCTTGCCGCGCGGCTCGCCCCGCCAGTCCTTGTAGGTGACGGTCAGAGAATTCTCGTCCAGCATCGCGGCCTGAATCCGGGGCCAGGGGCACATGTAAAGACACACCTGTTCGCGCATGAAGCCGCCAAGGATGAAGGTGGTGGCCGTCAGAACGGCGACCGTTCCATATGCGACGAACGGCGCTTCACCGTGCACAAAATCCTGGGCCAAACAGACTTTCACCAATGAATGTCTATTGGCAAAAGGTGTTGCTGCGGCAACAGCTCAAGCATCTGGTGGTGTTGGCGGTACCCTGCTAGCTCAGACTACTGGTCTGCTGGGTTTCGCAGCTGTAAAGATTGCTGATGCTGTTTCAC
>JBCCMP010000080.1:0-14757 GCA_039026295.1 Pseudomonadota bacterium
TCTGATGCCAGCATGCCAAGGATCTGTTTGCGCGTCGCGGCAGCGGCGGCCTTGTCGCGATCGAACTTCACTTCCCAATCCGGGTAGGCGAGCGAGAAGACATAGTGATTTGCAAAGTCGGCGGCGATCACCACCTGCTTGCCGTCGCTTTCGATCATGTAGACCATGTGCCCCGGCGAATGACCGAAGGCCTCCATCGCCGTGATGCCGGATGCGACGCTGCCGCCGCCCTTCAGCATGGTCATCTTGTCGGCCAGCGGCTTGACCAGCGCATCGACCTTCTCGTTGCCATCGTAGGCACCGAACTCAACCTCTCCGGTGTAGTAGCTGGCGTTCGCGAAGGTGTCGGCATCGCCGTTCTTCAGCCCGCCGATATGGTCGCCGTGGTAGTGGGTCAGCACAACCTTGTCGACCTGATCGGGGGTGTATCCGGCCGACGCCAGCGCCGAGGTGATCACGTCGGCATTCAGGCCGGTGTCGAAGAGCACGAGTTCGGACCCGGTGTTCACCACCGTCGGCGTGAACGGGATCACCATCTTGTCGGCAGGCAGATTGTTCGCCTTGGCAACCGCCGCGAATTCGTCTGCAGGGACGTTCATGCCGAAGATATTCTGCACGCCGTCGACCGGCCTCTGGCCAACCAGCAGCGTCGTCACCTCGAACCCGCCCAGCTTGACCCTGTGATGCATCGGGTTCGTCGCGCCCAGCATCGGCGCCGCGGCATGGGCACGGCCAAGGGTAAAGGCCATCGGTGCCGCAAGGCCGCCGGCGAGCGCGGTGCGGCGGGAAATCTTTGCAGAGGTGGTCATAGGGGGGTTCTCCCGTGTCAGGTGTTTTGTGTACCAGAGGTTGCGCACGACCACACTAAGTCAAGCGTGCCGCGCACACGAATGTGTGGCCGAGGCTAGCGCCGCAAAGCTGAACGCAAGCTGACACAGATCCCCAATGACGGTGCCTGGAATGGTGCCGAGGGTGGTTCCGAACGTGGTTCCGGTGCTGTCCGGCCGCGCAGATCCGATATAGCATGCCGACTGCGACAGGGCCCGGGATCGACCGGATCGAAAGGATACATAATGGCTGCTTCCACCCCAATTTGCGATTTCGGCTGGTCAGCACCGGGATTTGACCTGCCTGCAACGGACGGGAGCCGGTACAGCCTGCAGGACGTCGCCGGGGATAAAGGCACCGTCGTGATGTTCATCTGCAACCACTGTCCCTATGTCGTGGCGGTTCTGGACCGTCTGGTCCGCGATGCGGCGGACCTGCAGGCCATGGGTATCGGTGTCGCCGCGATCTGTTCGAACGACGCAGCCGCCTATCCGGCGGATTCGTTTCCGAAAATGGCCGATCTGGCCCGGGATCGCGGGTTCTCTTTCCCATATATGCATGACGAGGATCAGACCGTCGCGCGGGCCTATGATGCGCAATGCACGCCGGATTTCTTTGGCTTTGATGCCGGGCTGGGTCTGCAGTACCGGGGGCGTCTGGACGAAGGCCGCACCGGCCCCGTTCCGGATGGCACGCGCCGCGATCTGGTCGAGGCGATGCGCCTGATCGCCGAAACCGGACGGGGACCCGAGAATCAGATCGCCTCGATGGGCTGTTCGATCAAATGGAAGCGCTAGCGCGGGTGCGCGGCTGTCCGGCACTTCGGCTCTGCTTGTAATCCGCGTAACCCTGCCGCTGGACGATGTGATCGGCCAGATAGCTTGCATCCTGCCAGGCGCCGAAAATGAACGACGATGCGCGGCGCGACAGCCACGGCAGACCCATGAAATAGTTCCCGGGCTCTGGCGAGACGCCGCGGTGATGGATCGGCTTGCCACCCGCATCAACAGCGTCCGTCTTCAGCCAGCTGAAATCCATCGCATAGCCGGTGGCCCAGAGAACCGTCCCGATGCCGGCCGCGGCCAGATCAAGCTCGAGCACCGGGTCGGTCACGCAAGCGGGATCCGGCCCGATCACGCGCGCCTCGGGCTCTTCGGGCAGATCTACACCGTTGCGCGCCACATAGGCATCCGCCCTGTCCAGAACCGAAAGATAATTGGCATCGCCCGCCGCGATGTTGCGGGCAAGATCGGGGGCAAAGCGCATGCTGCCGTCGCTGTAGGTGTCTGCCATGCCGACCAGGGTCATGCCCCTTGCCGCCAGGGTGCGAAAATCGACGGTGGTGCCGCCATGCGCGCCGCTGACAGCGATCGTCACATGGGCGGTCCTGGGGTCCAGTGTCGGCGTGTCCCACTCCCCGAACACCCCGAGCCACCATGTGCAGTCCATCCCCCGGTAACTGCGCGGCGGGCGGTTGTGCGGCCCGATCGACAGCCAGACCTGCCGCCCGGACCCGAGCAGTTCATCGGCGATCTGCGTGCCGGAGGAGCCTGCGCCGACGACCAGCACGCCGCCCGGCGGCAGCTGATCGGGGTTGCGGTAATCGGCCGAGTGAAGCTGCAGAACCGGTGCATCATCCGGCACCAGTGGCGGGATGATCGGGCGCTGGAAAGGACCGGTGGCGGCGACGACGTTGACGGCGTTGATCGCACCCTCGGATGTCTCGACCACGAAGCCGTCCTGTCCGGGGTTACGGGTGACCGAGGTGACCTCTACCCCCGTGCGCACCGGCGCGTTGGTGGAGCGGGCCACGGCCTCGAAATAGGCGGCGACTTCCTCTTTCGGGGGGAACCCGTCCGGGCCAGTTTCAGGAAATTCCAGGATCGGGAACCGGTCGTGCCATGCCGGTCCGTTGGCCACCAGAGAGTCCCAGCGCCGGGTGCGCCAGCTTTCGGCGATCCGCCTGCGTTCGAGGACAACATGCGCCACTCCGGCAGCCGTCAGATGCGCGCTCATCGCCAGGCCGGACTGCCCGCCGCCAACGATAACGGTATCGATGCTTTCGGTCATTCGGACCCCCAGACCACCTGAGACTGTTCAGAGGCTAGCCGGACGCTGCCCAAAGGTGAACGGGATTCTTGGGGCCTGTGGCCGCAGGACCTGTCCGGGGGACGTCCGTCGACTTTGGTCGCGAGCGGTTCTGCGCTTCTGCGAGATCCGGCTTGTCCCCGAAATGTGATCTGCGGCGTAACCGCAAAGTAAGGGACCATTCGCTAGGGACGGTCCGGTGCCGTGTGCAAGAGGTGTTCGGGATGCGGGTTAAACTGACGATAGGACGGAAGCTCTTTGTCACGGTGGCGTTGCTGGCCCTGCCCGCCATCGTGCTGGTCGGACTTTGGATATCGGATGCCCGGTCCACGCTGGCAGCCTATGATCGCGGCACGGCGGCTTTGCAGCAGATCGATGTGATCTGGCGCGCGATGATCGATGGCGCGGAGACGAAGACCGTGGATGCGGCACCGTTGCGGGAGCTTTCGGGTCAGCCGGATCTGGCCACCGGTGCCCGCGACAAAACCGAGGAACTGATCGCCAAAATCGACGAGAAGCCTTCTGTCCGCACCCTGCTGAGCGGCGGCAGCGGCCTCGTTCATGAAATTGCGATCGAAGCGAACCTGACGGGCACGGTCAGCGGACCGTTCAGTCCGATGGTGGAGCTTCTGACCGATAATGCGGCGCTTGTTCTGTCCCGGTCCGCGCTGCTGGAGCGCACGGTGCGCCGGGTCGCCGCGAAAGAGCAGCGCAATCCCGCCGACAGGATGGCGATCCTCGTCAACGCCGGTCAGTTCAAGGGGGCGGCGGACCGGTTGTCCTATCTTGCGAACGCCGATCTTCAGACGCTGGACGAGGCAGATGCCGCCCTGCTGGAGCCTGCGGTCAAGGCCTACCGCGCCGCCAATGGCAACCTGCAGCGGGCGATGACGAAACTGGTGCGCCAGGTGAATGCCGAAGGCGGCAGCCTGTCCCTGGATCTGGGGCCGCTGAATGACGCGTTTTCCCAGATGTTTCGGGCACTCGGCGGTCTGTCGCAGGACCTTGGCGCGCAATTGACCCTGAAACTTTCGGAAAAGCGGGCGGCAACGCAGCAGATCACGTGGGTGACCGGCGGTGCCATAACGATCAGCGTGCTGCTGGCAACGTTGCTTGCCGGTCTGATCGCCCGATCGACCTCGCGCGGCATGGCAACCGTCATGGCGCAGGTGGTGAAGATATCGGGTGGCGATGTCTCTGACGATTTCAAGCTGGCGGATCGCAGCGACGAGATCGGCGACGTGCAGCGTGCCCTTGCGCAGATGAACCGGAACGCCCGCATGAACGCAGAGGCGATGCTGGCCCTGGCCGAGGGTGATCTGGACGTGAGGATAACCGCCCTGTCGGACCGCGACTCTCTGGGTCTGGC
Organism: Pseudomonadota bacterium; assembly: GCA_039026295.1. Lineage (GTDB taxonomy): Bacteria > Pseudomonadota > Alphaproteobacteria > Rhodobacterales > Rhodobacteraceae > Thermohalobaculum. Next base: position 4,286 of record JBCCMP010000080.1, read on the forward strand.
GCAGCAGCGCATGCTGGCCTCGCTGCGGGAAATCATCACCGGTGCAGGCAAAAGCGCCGACGATGTCGCATCGATCGCCGGGACGCTTGCCGCCACGGCAGAGCGGCTGGGCTCTGGCGCGTCGGCGCAGAAGGAAACGGCCGATCTGGCGCAAAACCTCGTTGACGAAGTCGCCCGGGGCAGCGAGGCGAATGCCGCTTCGGCGGAGCAGAGCGAGGTTGCCGCCGGGGTCACGGAGGCGGCGGTGATGAAGTCGGACAAGCTGGTCGCCGATGCGCTGCAGGCCGCGACCGAGATCGAGGCGAAGATCGCCAATGTCGAGGAGATTGCCCGGCAGACCGATCTTCTGGCGCTGAACGCGGCTGTCGAAGCGGCGCGTGCCGGAGAGAATGGAAAAGGCTTCGCCGTTGTCGCGCAGGAAGTCCGCAAGCTGGCCGAACACGCCCAGACATCGGCGTCGGAGATCCGGGGCCTGTCGACCCGGACGGTTCAGACGACCAATGCCCTGCGCGAATCGACCGACGAACTTCTGCCGTCCATCGAAGATACGCTGCGACTTTTGCGGGATATCGCAACACGGACCAAAGCCCAGGCGACGGAGGCGAACCGTGTCTCATCTGCGATTGACGAACTGCTGGATGTGACCAACGCCAATCTGGCGACGGCCGAACGCACGTCCGATATATCGACCACCCTGTCAGGCAGTGCCGACGGTCTGGAAAAGGCGCTCGCCCACTTCGTGGAGCATAAAACTGCCGCACCTGCCGATCTGCGCAACGCCGCCTGACGGCAAGGCGCGCTGATCAAGCGGCGCTACTTCAGCAGCCCGCGCATGTCGGTTGCGGGATCGCCGATCACCTCGGGCGCCGGGGATTTGCCGCCTTCGATCAGCCGCTTGCCGATCATGTAATTGCGCGCGTCGTTCATGGCATCGACGGCCAGCAGCGTCTCACCGGCGTAGTACCAGTGAGAAAACGTGCCCTCTTTGTCCCCGGCGCGGGTGACCACATGGTCATAGCCGGTGTTCAGCCCCGCGATCTGCAGCTTGACGTCGTACTGGTCTGACCAGAACCACGGCTTGGGAACGTATGCCGTGTCTGCGCCCAACATGTTTGCCGCAACCGCATCTGCCTGGTCGATCGCGTTCTGGACAGACTCCAGCCGGATACGTGTGCCGCGATAGGGGAGCGACGCGCAGTCGCCTGCCGCCCATATCGCGGGGTCGGACGTCCGGCCCATCTCGTCCGTTTTGATGCCATTGTCGATCTCCAGCCCCGCCGCCTCTGCCAGCGCCGATCCCGGATCGATGCCGACGCCGACGATCGCGAAATCGATCTCCAGCGCGGTGCCGTCGGATAGCTCTGCCCCGGTGACCCGGCCGTCGCCCGTCAGGCGCACCAGACCGGTGCCCTCGCGAACGTCGACGCCGTGGTCGGTGTGTTTTGTGCGGAAAAAATCAGAGGTCTCAGGCGCGGCGACGCGCTGCAGGATGCGGTCTGCCATCTCGACCAGCGTGACGTGAAGGCCGAGTTTGGAGGCAACTGCCGCCGCTTCCAGTCCAATGTAGCCGCCACCGATCACCAGCACGCGTTTGCCTTCCGCGAACTCCGGCTCCATCGCGTCGACATCGGCCAAACCGCGCACCTCGTAGATGCCGTCCAGATCCCCGCCGATCGCGGCGGGCAGGCGACGGGGGACCGAACCGGTTGTCAGGGCAAGCTGGTCATAGGCCAGGGTTTCCCCGCCTGCGGTGACTGTCTTCGCCGATGGGTCTATAGCCGTCACCTCCACCCCCAGTTTCAGGTCGATGTTCTGATCGGCGTAGAAGGCTTCGGGTTTTAGAAAGAGCCGTTCTTTCGTCATGTCGCCCAGCAGATAGGCCTTGGAGAGCGGCGGGCGCTGATAGGGCGGGACCGGCTCGGCGCAGATCAGGGTCAGCGCTCCCTCGTAGCCCAGCCCCCGAAGCTTGGTGACCAGCGATGCCCCGGCCTGCCCGCCCCCGACAACGACAATGCTCATGATCAGCCCCTTGATGGATCGCGCGCGGGGCCTTCCACCCCGCATTGGTCTTGCTAGTTAGGGCGATAGGCGTAGAACAGCAACCACGCGGCGCAGAGCAGCGTGCGCACGACATTTGCGTCTTTGGGAGGACTGCACATGGCCGAGAATGCATACATTTATGACGCGATCCGCACCCCGCGTTCGCGCGGCAAGGTGGACGGTTCGCTGAACGAAGTGAAGCCGATCAACCTGGTCACGACGCTTCTGGACGAGATGCAGCAACGGCACGATCTGGACACTTCGCGCGTCGATGACGTGGTGCTGGGCTGCGTCGCGCCGCACATGGAGCAAGGCTCGGTACTGCCGAAGATCGCGCTGCAGAAAGCCGGCTGGGACGAGACCGTGCCGGGCGCGCAGGTCAACCGGTTCTGCGCCTCCGGCCTGGACACATTCAACACCGCGGCGGCCAAGGTTGCCTCTGGCTGGGAAGATCTGGTCTGTGCGGGCGGGTTCGAGTCGATGTCACGCGTGCCGATGGGATCGGACGGCGGGCCGTTTTCGGAAGACCCCGAGACCAACTTGCAGACCGGATTCGTGCCGCAAGGCATCGGGGCCGACCTGATTGCCACCATCGAGGGCTGGAGCCGCGACGACGTGGATCTGGTGGCCGTGAACTCTCAGAAAAAGGCGGCCCATGCGCAGGCCGAAGGCTGGTTCGACAAGTCGGTGGTGCCGGTCAAGGACGAGAACGGCATCACGGTTCTGGCGAAGGACGACTTCATCAAGCCGGACACGGACATGCAGAAGCTTGGCGCGCTGCGCGCGTCGTTCGAGAAGCTGGGCGCCATGGGCTATGATCAGGTCGCGCTGGCGAAATACACGGATGTCGAGCGGATCAACCACGTCCACACGCCCGGCAATTCCTCGGGCATCGTCGACGGTGCCTCGCTGATCATGGTCGGGAACGAGCAGGTCGGCAAGGATCTGGGCCTGACACCGCGCGCCCGCGTGCGCGCGATTGCCCTGACCGGGACAGAGCCGACGATCATGCTGACCGGTCCGGGCCCTGCATCGAAGAAGGCGCTGGCCAAGGCCGGGCTGACCATGGACGACATCGATCTGGTGGAAATCAACGAGGCCTTCGCGTCGGTCGTGCTGCGCCTGCAGAAAGATCTGGATGTACCGGAGGAAAAGCTGAACGTCGTCGGCGGGGCCATTGCCATGGGCCACCCGCTGGGGGCAACGGGCGGTTGCCTGGTGTCGACGATGATCGACGAGCTGGAGCGCCGGGACCTGAAGCGCGCGCTGATGTGCATGTGCGTCGGCGGCGGCATGGGTGTCGCGTCGATCATCGAGCGGGTTTAGGGCCCGGTATCGCGCGGCGGAGGGCTGGGCCCGACCGCGGGTGGGCTTTGACCAGATGACGGTCTTCGCCTTGTGGCGAGGCCCCCCCAAGACCCAGCCGCGCGCTAACACAGACGAAGAGCCCGCCCGGGGGACGCCTTTCGCACATCTAAGATGTGCTGTCGGCCAAGAGGTTAGGCTCTGCATAGCGGGTGACAGATAAAGGGCGGGGCCGACACAAGGCCATCCAGACAGGGAGAGCGCCATGACCGAGATCCAGTACGACAAAGATGCCGACGGCATCGTCACGCTGACCTTCGACAGCCAGGGCCAATCGGCCAACACGATGAACCAGGCCTGGACAGCGTCGATGTATGCGGCGTTGGACAGGCTGGATGCCGAGGATGGCTTGACCGGCGTGGTGCTGGCATCGGCGAAAAAGACCTTCTTCGCGGGCGGCGATCTGGGCGAAATGCTCGCCTCGGAGCCGGTGGCCGAAGACATCTTCACGTGGATCGAACATGCCAAGGGCGCAATCCGCCGGATGGAGACGATGGAGGTGCCCGTCGTTGCCGCCATCAACGGCGCGGCACTGGGCGGGGGATATGAGATATGCCTTGGCTGCAATCACCGGATCGTGCTGAACAGCCCCAAGGCCGTGACCGGCACGCCAGAGGTTACCCTGGGCCTGTTGCCGGGCGCCGGCGGCTGCGTGCGCCTGCCAGCGACCATCGGGTTGGAGAAGGCGTTGCCGATCCTGTTGGAGGGCAAGCCGCAGGCCCCGGCCAAGGCGCTGAAGCTGGGCATGGTCGATCAGATGGTCGAAACCGCCGAGGAACTGATCCCCGCTGCAAAAGCGTGGATCAAAGCAAACCCGGGTGCGCATACCCAGCCCTGGGATCAGAAGGGGTTCACCTATCCGGGCGGTGGGCCGACCGCCCCGAACATCCGTCAGATCGCGGCGGGCGCGCCCACAATGCTGTACAACAAGACACGCGGGCTGCATCCGGGGCCGGAGAAGATCCTCGATATCGCCGTCAACTCGATGCGCATGGGGTTTGACAGCGCCTTGCGGGCGGAAAGCCGCGGTCTGGCCTATCTGCTCAGCGGCCCGCATTCCAAGGCGGCGATCAGCACGTTCTTCTTCGGTATGCAGGCCATCAAGGGCGGCAAGGTCCGGCCGGAAGGCGACAAGTGGAAGGCGTCATCATCGGCCGTTCTGGGCGCAGGCATGATGGGCGGCGGGATCGCCTGGGCGCAGGCATCCCGCGGATTGCCCACCGTCCTGAAGGACATGGAGATGGCGAAGGCCGAACAGGGCAAGGCCTATTCCGCCGGGCTGGTCGAAAAACGTGTCGGCCGCGGACAGATGACCGAGGAACAGGGCGCGGCGCTGATGGATCTGATCCGGCCCACGGATGCCGACGATTACGACGGCACCGACCTGATCGTCGAAGCGGTGTTCGAGAACATCGACCTGAAGGAAAAGGTCATTGCCGAGACATTCGAAAAGCTTGGCGCAGGCGGGATCTACGGGTCGAACACCTCGACCCTGCCGATTTCGATCCTGGCCGAAGCCTGCCCGGACCCCAGCCGGTTCATCGGGCTGCACTTCTTCAGCCCCGTCGACAAGATGAAGGTCGTCGAGATCATCATGGGGGAGAAGACGTCGGAAGAGACGCTGCGCAAGGGTTACGACTATGTGCAGCAGGTCGGCTACACGCCGATTGTGGTGAATGACTCGCGCGGCTTCTTCACGTCGCGCGTGTTCGGGACCTTTCTGGATGAAGGCTTCCAGCTTTTACGCGACGGCATGAACCCTGTGGCCATCGAACGCGCCGCCTGGAAGGCGGGGATGCCTGTGGGCCCGTTCGACATTCAGGATCAGGTCAGTCAGGAGCTGTCACGAAAGGTCCGCGAGACGCACAAGATGCTGGACGAACGCCTGGGCGTAGAAAGCGGTTTCGGCAAGTACAACACCGCCTCGGCCGAGATCGTCGACCAGATGTGCGACATGGGCCGCCGCGGCCGCAACTGGGACAAGGCCGGGTGCTATGACTATCCCGCCGATGGCCCGAAACGCCTTTGGGACGGGCTGACCCAGTTCCAGAAAGGCAACAAGGACATCGCCGTCGAGGACGCCGTCGACCGGATTCTCTACCGCCAGTCGATCGAGGCGCTGCGCTGCCTGGACGAAAACGTCCTGCGGACCGAGGTCGAGGGCAATGTCGGATCGATCTTCGCGATCGGCTTCCCGGCCCATACCGGCGGTGCGCTGCAGTTCTGCCACTTCACCGGTCTGGACAAGTTCAAGGCCCGCGCGGATGAGCTAGCCGCGGAGTATGGCGAGCGGTTCACCGTGACCGATGCGATGATGGCGAAGCTGGGGTAGCTCCGGTCCGCCGTTAATCCCCCTGCGTACGGCGTGATCTGAAAAACAGCGTTACCTGTGCGCCCAGAAGGCTCCAGCCCAGAAGCCCCTGGCTATGCGCCGACAGATTTTGCGGGCCTTGGAAAAACAACAGCTCAAACGCGTCCCGCGGCGATGCGGGCGGCCAGATCACCCACTGCCACGGCAGGTCCGGAATAATCAGGATGTAGTACTGATAGTAGATCTGCGGCGACGCCCAGACGAACACCCAGAACAGCATCAACGCCCCGGACAGGCGGACCAAAAGACGCTGTCGCCGCAGCAGATAGATCGACCCGAAAACGGTCGCCAGACAAAGTACAGTGCTGATGCAGAGCAGTCCGACCTGCCCCCATGGAGACAGATCGAAGAATGAGTCTTGGCTGTACATCGGTCAGCGGCTGCGGCGAGATGCTGAGCGCGTGCCAGTCCACCCGCCCGCGATCTGCGGCATGCGATCCGGGCCTTGCCCGCCAGATCGACGGGCAAGGCCCCGGTTATGGCGCATTCCCGTCAGTTCAGCGGCGCGACAGCCAGGATGACGGTAAACTTCTCGCAGTAGATGTAGAGTTCCGAGAAATCGTCGGTGTTGATATCGGCCGGGACTTCGAATTCCGCGGCACCCGCTTTCACGGTCAGCTTGTCATGGATCTTGGAGCCCTTGGCATAGGTTTCGCCATTGCCGAAGCCGATCTTGATGTCTGGCGGGTTCTTGTTCGGGTCAAAGATGTAGTCATCGCCCAGGACGACCTTCGTCGTTCCGCCATCCTTGACGACCTGAACCGAACCCGAGACGTTGTAGCCCTTGCGGCCCGAGAGGGAGCCGTTTCGGACGGCCGAACCGGCCAGGGCAGGCTTCACACCGAGCGCGCCGGCAATAACAGCGGTGCCGATCAATCCGGTGAATTGGCGTCTGGAAATAGTCATGGGACCTCCTTGCATTGGATCGACCCCCAGATAGGTGGGCGGCCCTGAGAACGGAAATCACGATGGATCGCTGAGTCGTCAATTCGGGTTGATCAATGTTTCCGGATCAGCGTCGTCACGGGCGGCGCGCCCCGTACAACTGGATGGCCGCGCCCAGTTTGCCCGCAAGCGCGATCAGTGCAGCGCCGATGTTCGCACGGTAGGGTTCGGTGAACCGCCGGATCGAGCCTGTCGCCCCGACGCTGAAGGTCGCCCCGATATTGCCGATCTGGATCGGCGCGGCGACCGAGGAGACGCCGATCTCGATCTCTTCGACGCATTCGGCATAGCCGCGCGTGACGATTTCACCGAACTCTGCGCGCAGTGCTTCCGATGAGATCTGCGTGTGCCGGGTGTAGGCTCGCATCGGGCCGGTCAGGATTTCTTCGCGGAAATCATCCTCGGCAAAAGCGGCAATGGCCTTGGAGCAGGAACAGGCGTGCATCGGCCGGAAGCCGAGCCCGGGGTGGATGAAGGATCGGGTCGGGTCCGACGGCGTCTCGACATGAATGATCTCGACCCCCTTGTTGCGAAAGCGTGACAGGAAGACGGCCTCGCCCAGATCGATCGCAGCCTCTTTCAGCGCAGGCGCTGCAGCCCGGGTGATGTCCGCATCCGACTGCCCGAGCAGGGCGATACGGATCAGGCGCTCGCCGATCAGATGACCGCCGTTCTGCGGGTCCAGTAACCGATGATCTGCCAGGGTCTGCACCAGCCGGTAACAGGTCGGGCGCGGCAGGCCGGTTGCGTCCTGAATCTCCGCAACAGAGATCGGCCGACCTGCGACGGCGATGGTCTCCAGCACAGAAATCAGGCGGTCGAGGTGCATGAAATTCTCACTTTACGGACATATGTCTCATCAAATAATAAATCCGGCAAGTCAATCGAGGGGATTCGCATATGTCACTGGATTGCTGTGGACCCGGCTATGCCTCGCCCGCCGAGGCGATGAAGGCACCGCGGGAAAAGCTGCTCTACACGATCGCGCTTTACGTCGGGACGGGCATCCAGAAGCCCGACTATCTGGCCACCATTGACGGCGATCCTGAAAGCCCGACCTACAGTCAGGTGATCCATCGCTGCGAGATGCCCGGTATCGGGGACGAACTGCACCACATGGGCTGGAATGCCTGCTCGTCCTGCCACGACGATGCGGGCATGTCGCGCGATTACCTGATCGTTCCGGGCGTTCGAACGTCGAACCTTCATATCGTTGACGTCGCAACCGACCCGCGCGCGCCGCGCATTCACAAGGTGATCAAGGGGTCGGAAATCAAGGCGAAGACGAATCTTTCGGCCCCGCACACGGTTCACTGTCTGGGGTCGGAGATCATCATCTCGATGCTCGGCGATGCGAAGGGCAATGCGCCGGGCGGTTATCTGCATCTGGACAAGGATTTCAACATTCTGGGCCGGTGGGAGAACTCGATGGGTGACATCCCGTTCGGCTATGATTTCTGGTACCAGCCGCGCCACAATGTGATGGTCTCGTCCGAATGGGCGGCGCCGAACACCTTTATGCCCGGCTTCGATTTGGAAGAGGTCGGGCACCTGAAATACGGGCGGCGTCTGCATCTGTGGGATTTCGAGAAGAAGGTCCCGCAGGAGACGTTTTATCTGGGTGAGGACGGTCTGATCCCGCTGGAGGTGCGCTTCCACCACCACCCGGCGTCGACACACGGCTTCTGCGGCGCGGCGCTCAGCGCCAACATCATCCACTGGTGGAAGGACGATGACGGCACGTGGCAATGGGAAAAAATCATCGATGTGGCGAACGAACCGCATCCGGAATGGCCGATCCCGATTCCCGGTGTGATCTCGGTCATTCTACTTTCGATGGATGATCGCTTCCTCTACCTCTGCAATTGGTTGCGTGGCGATATCCGACAGTATGATATTTCCGACCCGCACAACCCCAAGCTTACCGGTCAGGTCTGGATGGGCGGGCTGTTGAACAAAGCGCCGGTGGTCAACGGGCTAAGAATTACCGGCGGGCCGCAAATGATCCAGCTCAGCCTGGATGGTAAGCGCCTCTATGTGACGACGTCGCTTTTCAGTACCTGGGACAATCAGTTCTACCCCGATATTCGCACCAATGGCGGTGCAATGCTGATGGTCAACTGCGATACCGCGAACGGAGGGATGGAGATCGACAAAGACTTCTATGTCGACTTTGGCAAAGAGCCGAACGGGCCCAGCCGGTGTCACGAGACCCGCTATCCGGGTGGGGATTGCACATCTGACATATGGCTCTAGCGTCGTCTCAGCCGGGGGGGCTTCATTTGACACTGCATGGGAGCCGGGGATGGAGCCAATTTCAGACACAGCGGTCGGGTTTGTCGAGGCCTGTGACAGCGGAAAGGGTTGGGCCGCATGCGCCGAATATTGCACGCCCAATGCGAGTTTCTCCGCACAGTGCGAAGTTCTTGAAGGGGTCGACACGGTCGAGGGGTATTGCGCGTGGATGGCGGATCTTCTGCGGAAACTGCCCGACGGGCGGATCGAGATGAAATCGCTGGGCGTGGACGAGGCGCGCGGGCACGTGACGCTGTTCTCGGTCTTCAAGGGCACTCATACAGGGGAAGCCGGTCCGGTTCCGCCGACCGGGCGCTCGACGGCGGCCGACTATGTCTATGCGATGGAATTCAGGGGCGGGAGGCTTTCGCACCTGACCAAGATCTGGAACGCGCCATGGACGCTGCGCGAGTTGGGTTGGGCCTAAGCCGTGAAACTGTGCACCATCAATTGGCAGACCGGAAACCGGGATCTGCTGCGGCCGACTGCCAGAAGCCATTGCGTGAGGGCCCGAATGGCCGATACGCCGACCGACCGTTCGGTGCCGCGCTCGAGATCGATGTCGCAGATCGTGGCACGCTGTGCAGAAATCCGTTCGCCGACCCTTAAGTACGACCTGGAATGAAGGCCGACATCACCGCCGCGCAGGAGGATGCCCCATGAGCACCGCAACAGCTTCACCTGTCTTCATGAACCATTCCGAAGACTATCCGCCGACCTATCTTGCGGACATTCTGAAGTCGGTGAAAACAATCGCGATGGTCGGGGCGTCGTCCGATCCGACGAAGTTTTCCTACGGTGTCCTGCGCGTGCTGCACGAGACCGGGTATACGATGCTGCCCGTGAACCCCAGAGAGCATCCCGGTGAAATCCGGGGCCTGCGGGTCTACGACAGCCTTAAATCCATAGAACAGCCCGTGGATATGGTGCAGGTTTTCCGGGACAAATCCGCGCTCTACGGCATTGCCGAGGAAGCGATCGAGATCGGCGCGAAGGTACTGTGGGGACAGATCGGGGTCGTCGATCCGGAAGCCGCGCAACTGGCCGAGGCTTCAGGCATGAAGGTCGTCATGGACCGATGCCCAAAGATCGAACTGTTCCGCCCGTTCTGGAAGCCGCGGCTGGGGCAGCAGATCTGACCCGGAACTGGCCGCAGCAGTCTCCGGACCGATAGCCAAGCGTCGTTTCGCCCATGGCCCGAGGGTAAGTTCAATCGCTTTCGCCTGTGCGCGTGATGACCGAAGGTGCTTGGTTCGCTGTTGCACCCACCGCTCGGACAAGCGCGACCGGGTCGAGTTCATCGCCCCGAACGTTGCAATTCCGCCATCCCGCGGTGTGCCGATTTTCATCTCCATCGGCCTCAGGGTCGAGCGTCGATCCAACATGGTCTTCGACAGGGCGAAAGCCTCGGAGCCGGCCGCTTCCGTCCTCTTCCCGCTTTGGAGGCCCCGAGCCA
>JBCCMP010000081.1:0-14680 GCA_039026295.1 Pseudomonadota bacterium
GCCAAGATTGCGGCGATCACCGGTTTCAGGAAGAAAAGGTAATTGGCCCGCTGCGGATCCGGCGCAGTGGCGAGGCCCCAGAGCCAGAGTGCCATCGCGATGCAGGTATTCCAAACGCCGATGGTCACGATCCCTGTGATCTGCTCTGGCGTCTTTTCGGCCAGCGATGCCGGGTTGATCCAGATGCCCCAGGCCAGGCCGACGACGACCCAGAGAAACAGGAAGCCTATGAAGAACGTGTAGGCGGTCATGCGAACCGGGCCGTAAGTGACCACAAGTGGGCGCGCAAGAACCAGGTACATGCCCCCCGTGATGCCGCAACCGAGCGCCATGAGCGTGCCAATCAGATCGCGCCCACCGAAACGCAGATCTGCCTCGAACCCGTTTGTCAGAAGCAGGGCGACACCGATGAAAGCGCCGATGCCGGAAACCATCTTCGGCCGCGTCAGCGCAGTGCCGTTTACCACGCGGTCCGTGATCACGTAGAAAATCGGAATGGCCGTCACCATGGTCGCGACCTGCACGACGGAGGTGAAATCCAGCGACCAGTGGAAAATCAACTGGCTGAAGGCCATCACGAAAGCAGAGTAGAATATGATGCGGAACCAATCGCGTTTCAGCGGTGTCCAGATGTCCCGCGCACCGGGCCAGAACTGGGTCAGGATCAACAAAAGCGTTCCGCCGATCATGAAGCGCCAGACAGAAAACTCTGGCCCGGGTGTGTCGGAGATCTTCGCCACAAACTCGGAAGAGGCATGCCCGAAGACGCCGATCATGCAGGCGATGTAGGCGGCCAGTCCGCGCATAGATCCTCGCTATCTTGCGAACTGATGCCTGCAGGTACAGTCGCGCCCATCCAAACCCGCATACCAGCTAGCGGCGCTGCCCCGTGATTACAAGCAAATGGCTGATAAATTGCGGTTATCAGGCCTTTGTCGCCTGCGGTGGCGGGGTATGCTGACGCCGGGCGACCATCGCTTCGCGATGGGAGATGTAAGTGGCCGACGCGACGATCACGCCGCCCCCGATCATGACGTAAATGTCGAGCGGCTCGCCAAAGACCAGCATGCCGAGGATCGTTGCCCAGACGAGCTGAAGAAAGCCGATCGGTTGCGTCACGGTGATAGGGGCACACTTGAAGGCCTGGGTCAGGGTGTAGTGCCCGGCGGTGGCAAAAACTGCGGTGAGGGCAAGCCAGCCGACCTCCTCCCATGTCGGATCGCGCCATTGCAAAAGCGCGCCGGGAAGAAGCGTGAGCGTACAGAAGAGCGAGAGCATGAAGACAATGACGCCGGTATCGACGGTATCCGAGAACCGTTTGGCCATCAGGAACGATGCCGCGAAAAGCGGTGCCGCGCAAAGCTGTGCCAGTTGCCCGGAGGAGAGTTCCTGAAACCCGGGGCGCAGGATGATCAGCGCGCCGACAAAAGCTGCGAGGACAGCGCCGATGCGACGCCATGCAAGACGCTCTCTAAGGAAGACGGCAGCGCCGATCGTCACGAAGATCGGCGAGATGTATCCGATGGCCGTCACCTCGGCGATCGGGATCCGGGCCATGGCATAAAACCAGAGCATGACCCCGCCGCCGTGGAGAAGCCCGCGCACGCCAAAGAGCCCCCAGTCCCGGCCGCTGATCCGGCTGCGAAAGACTGCGCGTGCTGCAGGCAGGATCAGCAGAAGCCCGAACGCATAGCGGATGAAGGCCGCCTCGACCGCGGGCATGTCCGAGCCGACATGGCGAACGATCCCGGTCACACCCAAAAACATGAAGGTGGTCACCAGCATCCACGCAATGCCAGCGCCGGTCCGGGACGTGGCGGGGGTTGAAGATGGCATATGGGTTCCTGAGGAGAGCGACCGATGGCAAATGCTAGGCGTGCGTTTGCCGCGTGTCACGCCGACGGGTTGATATCTATCAAAGCCGCAACTTTGGCCCCCGATCTGCGAAGAGTTTGGGCGCGTCCAAGAAGCTCTGAAAGGGTTGACCAAGTATGAATTCGTTCGTACCCCAATTTTGGTTGATGACGTTAAGGTCGCGTTAATAAGAATGAACGAAACTCTTAACGAACCGGATCTAACGATTTGGAGAGCACCGTGAGACGACGCAGATCGACTGTTGGCGCGCCTATTTCGCGCCCATGGCTTTTCGCTGGCGCCGCGTTGTTGGCGGCGTCCGTTGCAGCGCCATTCGGCCTTTTGAACATCTCAGAGCGCGCGTTGGCGCCGGTCGCCGCAGCCGGCGCCAAGATCGACGGGCAAAAATCGGCAGAGGCATTAAAGCAGGCGCGGATGCAGGGCTGGACTGCCTTTGGCGGCGCATCTGTTCATCCCGGGCGTGGCATCGGCCAGATCGCGATCGGCGACCGGATCGGCCTGCATCTGGACGACCTGCCCGAGCGGACAATTGCCTATTTCGTGACAAGTGCATCAGGTGAAGCGCGTGTTTTCGACGTTCCCGTCGGCCAGGCGACACTTCAGATCTTCACCGAGGGGTCCGACGGCGACATCAAGCGGATGAGGCTGAGCAACGCGTCCTGCGAAGAACTGCCCAGCCAAGCCGGTTCGTCTGCCGCCCTGCCATCGCTCTCGTCCGGGATTTCCATAGGAACACACGTCTCGCGCCTGATCGAAATCATGGGCGCGCCGTCGGTTGCCGATCAACAGATCGCAGGGCCGGTGCTGCCGCATTTCGATTTGGCATACGCCGGGATCACCTTTCAGATCTGCCGGGAAAGCCAACTGGTCACAGCGTTGGATGTTATTTCCGCACCAGAGACGCAAGATGTCGGTGATCTGATTGCCGCACTGTCTGTACAGTCAACGGAGACCGTCGCAACCGGACATCCCGGCCAGAGCGATCGGATCAGCGTCCAGAGGATTGCTAGATCCGGCCTTTTGGATGCCCGGCTGACCCGTGCGCCATCGCTTGCCGCCAAGCCCGCGGCAGAACCTGAAAGCCGCGTGCTGACACTGGCAACCGCAATTGATCGCGAACCGTTAGCTCAATTTCCGGCAGCAGCGGCCCTGCCCGTCGTGGACACCGGCATGCAGGCAGCAGGCGCGCAGGGAGCGGGAGCAGCAGTCGACCGGCCCCGCGATTCACAATTCCACAATCAGAGCGTCTATCAGGGCGCGTTGCTGGCGTCGACTGCCGGAGACAAGCCAGCCGAGCCGTATGCCGGGGCGGTGCCTGCTGCGCCGGCACAACCCACCGACCGCGAGGTGCGAGCAGCATTGCCCGAGCCCAGATTGTCGGCGATCGACTCGGTGGGCGAGGCCGCTTCCGCTGCGGTCGAACCTGCAGAGCAAGGCGTCCTACGGGCACTGTCAGCCCACCCACGTCCTGCCCTCGCCGAGCTTTCGCCGCGCAGCGCTGACGCCGGAGAGGCCGATGTCGCGGGCGCAAACTTCTCACCAGCGATGATCGAGCCAAAGCTTGACGCAGGTGATGCCGGAAGCCCGCAGATTACCTACCGACCCGGTGACAGACTCGCTGGCGTGCCGAGAAAACCGCGCAGCGAGCCAGAGGCCGGGACGGCGCAAACTTCACGGTCCGAGAGCCGCATGGCCGAGGCAGATACTGTCGTTGACGTACCGCCATCGATTTCAAATGTTGCAGAAGTTCGTGAATTCACAACTGCGCAAATCTCTGCAGATGAATCGATTGGCGCTGTCCTGGGCAAGGTTCAGGACATGCAACGTTATCAAAGCAGAACCTTCGGATTGCCGGGATCGCTTGCAGTGCTGAATGCGGCTGCAGTCGAAGGCGACTTGAACCTGTCGCGGCGCAAGGTTCGCGCCGTTCAGCTGCGCCTCTGGCTTCTGGGCCACAATCCGCGCGGGGTGGACGGAATACTCGGCAGCAAGAGCCGGACAGCGATCGCCGCGTTGCAGACCAGCAAGGGTCTGGCCCCCACCGGCTTTCTGACGGCCGACCTGATTGGTGACATTTATGCGGAATCGAAGCCGCGCTACGCCGCATGGCGCGCGCAGGTAAAGGCCCGTGCGGAAAGGGCGAGGCCGTCGACCGAGCCTGTGCTGGTTTCGAAGTTGCCCGCCGCCCGGGCCGCCACCGACTGCGTCCGCGACAAGAAGGGGATCATTCGGGGCAAGCAAAGCATGGGCTGCGATTTCACTATGCTGGGCGAGAGCCTGAGCAATATTTTCAGCTTTGGCGAAAAACGCTCGGACAATCAGGTCTTCCGTGCCGCAACGGTCCGCGACGATGGGTGATCTTCGGAAGATGCGCTAGGGCTGCTCATTTCTCCAACCCAGGGCCAGGCGCATACGCCGGCGCCATAGTTTGCCGCGCGGATAACCGCGTTTGTCATTGTAGAATGGAAGCGCCGCTTTCAGGATCAGGCGTTCGATGCCGTTAAACGGCTGTTCTTTCAGCGTTGCGGCAGTGAAGCGGGCAAAATCCTGACGGAGCGCGGTCATCTCCGCCAGCCCTGGAAGCGCGGCGCGCTGTTCTGCGGACAAATCATGCCGCGCCATGATCCGCTGTTCGAAATAGCTGTTATTGGTTCCGGCCACCTGACCGGCCAGAATGAACTGCAGCAAGACAAGATGGTCCCAACCCCAAAGATGAGGGTAGCCTTCGACGACCTTGTCGATGGCATCAGTAACCGCCCGGCGATCCCAGAGCCCATAGATCCAACTGGCATGGCCGCGGAACATCTGGGACAGGGTTTGCGCCACACGCACGCCTGCGAGCCGGCCCGGGTAAGGTGTTATGCCTGTCTTGCCGCCCGGTTGTGTCGTGCGCACCTTGGTCACCGCCAGAACGGTTCCCGGTCGGGCATCGAAGATGGCGACCAATCTCTCCAGAAAGTCTGGCGCGCTGAGATCGTCGTCGGCGCGCCAGGCAAAGAGCGACGCGTCTGCATCGCGGAGCACGCCGTGAAAGTTGCCGAGTGCGCCAACGTTCTTGTCCCTGCGCATATGCACGAAGCGGCTGTCCTGAGCGGCCATTCTGGCGCAAAGATCCGGCGTTCCATCGGTGGATGCGTTGTCAGACATCAGGACCTGGAAATCCCGGTAGGTTTGCGCCTGCAGGCAGTCGAGCGAATCCTGCAGGACTTCGCCGCTGTTGTAGACGGGAAGGCCGATCTGAACCCTTGGCATCAGGCGGCCCGTGCTGGTTGCAGCGCATTCAGCACTGCAGGGATGTCGACTTCGAAACGCTGATCGTAATCGCCGGGGCCGCAGATAACCGGTGTGTACTCAAGCCCCATCTGGCGCGCGAGGTTCCAGTAGGTGCTTTTTATGAAGTTCCCGGGGAAGATCTCGATCACCTTTGTGCCGGGCTTGCAAAAAACGAGGTTTGTCAAACCCGCGCCGTGAACGGCGACGATGGTCTTCGCCGCACCGAAGGCGTCGATCTGGGCCGGGTGATTGCTGTCGTTAGCGGTGAATGGCGTGAAGCCCGCGTCCGTCAGCGCACGGTCCAGATCATTAGAGTTCCGGGGAGTGCGCAGTTTCGCACCTTTCCGCGTCAGAAACAGTCTATTCGGGTGACTTTCGGCATTTCTATCTCGATAGGTCGCCGCGAACACTTCGGCCAAACGGGCAGCGCTTGCCCGCGAGACCGGTGGCCATTCCCAGTAGTTGTCCCGTGGGAAATGAAGCAAGGCCTCGTCCGGGCAGATCATCGCCCCGGTCGGCACCTCGGCGAATACGACTTCAGGGTAGAGCTTTCCGATGCCTGACCAGAGTGCTGTTTCGACCTCTGTTTTTGCCGGGCGCAGCGCAACCGTCAGCGCAGAGCCAGCAAGGACACCTGAGTCGAGAAGGTCAATCAAACGGAGGCCGTTCTCCAAAAGGACATGGAAGTAGTTCACCGTATCGAGCGGCATCCAGACCCGGCCGTTCAAAGGAATTCTGCGCGGAAAGGGTTTCGCAGACACCGCATTCCAGTTGGCGATCTTGCCACGAACCAAAACCGTTCTGGCCTTTTGCGGCAGCAGAACCGATGACGTGGTCGTATCGATCCAGGCATTGCGGAAGATGGCGGTCCGGCGGCCCATGACGATGCCACCTGGCAGATTGACCTCTGGCGCGACTGAGTCATGCGGGATGCATCGCTCCAGGAACCCCATGTGAGTATGGAGGGACTCGGGCGCAATATATTGCGTCTCTTCCGCCAATACGTCATCCGCCTGCTCCAGCATCGTTACGTGATCGGGGAAGAAACCGAGGGCACGTCCAAGCGGCGGGCAGATGCGAACGGAAGCGCCGATCAGCCACCATCTGAGATAGCGGGCATTGAACACTTTACGAAATCTCGACTTTGCACGCGCCACGAATGCTTGCTCGGTTGGTTTTTCAGTTCTTGTGTCATAACGGTTTGGCAAAGCGTGGCCAAGGTTGGTGAACGACCGGCCCGCATGCAGAAGGACAGAGTTTCCGATGATCGTTCTCCCACGGATCATGGTGACCGGGCTCGGCGGTTTTGTAGGCCGCCATGTCTCTGCGTCTCTGGCGCGGAGGGCCGAACTCCTCGCAGCCAACGTGGATGGTCGCCGGGCGGATTTACTTATTGCCGCGGATCGCGCCTCGCTCTTCAGTGATGGTGCGCCAGAGATACTGTTGCATCTGGCCTGGGAAACCGAACACGGGAAATTCTGGGCTTCGCCCGCGAATTCGGGTTGGGAAGACGCCTCGGCCGATTTGTTCAGCCGGTTCTACGATGCGGGCGGGCAACGGGTGATCGGCATCGGCACCTGCGCTGAATATGACTGGACGACGGGGGAGGAGCGCTTCGTCGAAGATGCTCCGCTTGCGCCGCATACCGCCTACGGCGCGGCCAAGGTCAGAACCGCTGAAACGCTCCGGCGGATTGCTGAAGGGGCTGGCGGGACCTTTGCCTGGGGACGCGTTTTCTTTTCGTTTGGTGCGGGTGAGCCGCCAGCGCGTTTGATCCCGGCAATCCTTCGTGCCGTGCGATCTGGCGACCCGCTGGGCATCGGACCATCGACGACGGTGCGGGATTTCTGGCATGTCCGGCACCTGGGCGATGCGATAGCGGCGCTGTGCCTGTCCGAGGTGACGGGCCCGGTCAACCTGAGCAGCGGGCTCGGTGTGACCTTCGGTGCATTGGCGGGCATTGCCAACCGACTTGGCAGAGCAGATCTGATCCGGCCGGATGCGCGCGCCTTGGGGCCGGGTGAACCCAGGCTATTGGTCGGGGATACGACGGTTCTGCGAGAAAGCGTCGGTTACACGCCACCGGACCTGCTGGCTGAGGATCTGGCGGCCTATGCGGAAACATTCCCGCGCGCCTAGACCCGTTTCAGCCAGGCGCTTGGATAATGCGTCACGTTCTTTGACAGCGTGGATTCGTTGAACGGCCAGGCCGGCTGCTCGATGACGAACCCCGGGGTCTTCGCTGCGAAATCCTCGGCCGCGTTCGCCGGATTGTCGGTCATCCACCCCTCCCCTGCGCGCGGCACCCCGACAACGTCGCGCATGACCCCGTCGGTGGAGACGATATAGGCACCCTTGGTGACTAGCGGGGCATATGCCTCGAGCTCGGCCATGACGTGGTCGTAGGTGTGGTTGGAATCGAGGATCACCATAACGGTCTCCAGCCCCTCTGCCGCCTCGGCCGCTTGTGCGACGACCGCCGGGTCGATCGAAGAGCCCTCAACCATGTCGATCCGGTGGACCAATTCGTGCGCTTCGATGGCGCTACGGTTGTGGGGCCGGATCTCGATATCGATACCGAGGACCCGGCCATGGCCCATCGCCTGCATCAGCGAAGCGTAAAAGATAAGCGACCCGCCATGGGCGATGCCGGTCTCGATGATCAGATCGGGTCGCAAACGGTAGATGACCTCTTGCGTGCGGACCATGTCGTCGGGCAACTGGATCACCGGGCGCCCCATCCAGGAATAGGTGTAGACCTGCTTCTGGTTCCAGCCGACACGGACGTATTGATGCGAGATCAGCTCGAACGCCTCATCCGAATAGAGATCGATCTCGCGGTCCGGGCCACCGTCGCTGACAGTCAGTGTCCCCGCGGCCTGGTCGATTGTGAGTTTCATGTGCCTGATCCTTGTTCGCGGGCCTCTCTGCGTCAGCGCGGCGGGCGGGTCAAGTCTGCCGATCAGCCTTCCAATTCTTCACGCAGGCCTTCCAACTCCAGCCACTCGATTTCCGCGGCGTCCAGCCGGGTTTGACGGTCTGCAAGGCCGGTCGAGGCCTTTTCGAACTTGGCTGGTTCGCGCGAGAAAAGATCCGGATCGGCGAGGAAATCCACCAGTTTGGCGATCTCGTGCTCCAGCCGTTCGATTTCCGCGGGCAAATCGTCCAGCCGCTTCTGCTGGTTGAAGCCGAGCTTCCTGGGCTGCGCCGCGGGACGGTCCTTGGCAGGTTTCGGCGCGATTGGTCTCGACGCGGCCGGTTTCGCTGCCTCCGATGTGCCGGGGTCAGAACCGGTCCAGCCGCCCGCGTGGATTACCGCGGTGGCATCACCGGGCATCACTATGGTTGTCGTGGCGACACGGTCGATGAAATCCCGATCGTGGCTGATCAGCAGAACCGTACCGTCAAATTCCGAAATCAGTTCCTGCAGCAGATCCAGGGTTTCGATGTCCAGATCGTTGGTCGGTTCGTCCAGAACGAGCAGGTTGGACGGGAGTGCCATGATCCTCGCGAGCAGGAGACGCGCTTTCTCTCCGCCTGAGAGCATCGAGACCGGTCCGCGCGCCTGTCGGTCGTCGAACAGAAATTCTTTCAGGTATCCGACCACATGCTTTGGGCGGCCGCGCACCATGATCTGATCGTTGCGGCCTCCGACGCCAAGATCACGGTCATTGGTCAGGGTCTCCCACAGTGATGTATCGGGGTTCAGCGCGGCACGGTTCTGGTCGAAGATGGCCATTTCCAGCCCCGTGCCGAGTTTGACCGTGCCGCTGTCGGGCTGAAGCGCCCCGGTCAGAAGGTTCAGGAGCGTGGTCTTTCCCGCACCGTTCGGGCCGACCAGCGCGATGCATTCGCCGCGCGCAATGCGGATCGAGAAGTCCTTGACGATCACGCGCTCGCCGAAGGCCTTGGTCAGGCCCTTTGCCTCGATCACGCGCTTGCCGGATTTTGGTGCCGCCGCCAGCTCCATCGCCGCCGGGCCAGCGCGTTTGATCTGCGCGGCACGTTCCGCACGCAGACCGGCCAGCTTGCGCAGACGACCCTGATTGCGGGTGCGTCGGGCAGATATACCGTACACTGACCAGTGCGCTTCCTGCTTGATGAGGCGGTCGAGCTTGTGACGCTGCTGGTCTTCTTCCTCCCAGAGTTTGTCGCGCCAGTCCTCGAAACCCGCGAAACCCGACGGGCCGCGATGGACGACGCCGCGATCGACAAAGAGCGTAGCCCGGGTCAGGCGGGCGAGGAAGGCCCGATCGTGGGATATCAGGGCGTATGCCTTGCGCGTTCCTTCTAGATGCTCTTCCAGCCACTGGATCGTCGTGATGTCCAGATGATTGGTCGGCTCATCGAGCAGCATGAGATCGGCATCGGCCGCCAATAGGCGAGCGAGTGCGGCACGGCGGCGTTCACCGCCGGAGGCAGCCTGCGCGTCGGTGGTTTCGCTGACCTTCAGCCCCTCCATCGCCGCTTCGGCACGCCAACGGTCCGGGGGAGCAAGATCGGCGGCGGCATAGTCGCCGAGCGTTGCAAAGCCAACGAGGTCCGGGTCTTGGGGCAGATAGGCGACATGGCGGCCAGGCTGGACGAAACGCTCGCCGCCATCGGGTTCGGAAATACCGGCGATGACCTTCATCAGCGTGGATTTTCCCGATCCGTTGCGGCCGACGACGCATAATCGTTCGCCTGCCCCGATGCTGAGCGAGATGCCCGCAAACAAGGGCTTCCCGCCAAAGCCGAGCGTGATTTCCGAAAGCGTGAGGATAGGGGGGGCAGCCATAGGCGGCTTTTTGCCGTCGGCGCGCCGGGCGTCAAGTGTTCGCGGTGTTCACGTGGTTTTGCCCGATTGGTTGTGTCGACTTGGCTGAGTCTCTTTGGCAGCAGTTATTTGGCGGCACGGCTTTGATGCCGTCGCGCTTTGCTCGCGCTTTGATCTTGCTTGTGATCCACTGCGTGATAGCCGTGTGGGACGCTCTTGATGTCGCGTCACGGGGCGGCAGCACTGGAAGGCAGCGGGACCATGACGATGATCAATCCGAATTTACTGGCTGCTGCCGGATCGCCGATCATGGAGGCCGCCGGTTGGCGGGACGCGACCCCGCTGCCAGACGGGATGCCGTTGATCGATCTGAGTCAGGCGGCCCCGGCAACACCGCCCCACGAAAGCATTCGTCAGCGCCTGGCCGATGCGGCACTGAACGAGCCGCGGGCCCATTACTATGGCAATGTGCTGGGCAACGAGGATCTGCGCGCCGAGATCGCCACGCAATGGTCGGACCGGTATGGCGGCATGATCAAGGCTGGGCAGGTCGCAGTCACCGCAGGGTGCAATCAGGCCTTCTGCACGGCACTGATGACCGCCTGCGCGCCCGGCGATGCTGTAATGCTGCCGGCTCCCTGGTACTTTAACCACAAGATGTGGCTGGACATGGCCGGGCTGCGTTGCGTTCCGCTGCCGTGCAGTGCGGGGATGCTGCCGGATCTGGACACAGCCCGGCGACGGGTCGGCGATGTCAAGGCGATGGTGCTGGTCACGCCCAACAATCCCACCGGTGCCGAATATCCCGACGATCTGATGCGGGCCTTTTTCGATCTGGCGCGAGAAGCCGGTGTCGTTCTGATCGTAGACGAGACCTACCGCGATTTTCATTCGGCGGATGGTGCGCCGCATACCTTGTTCCAGCAAACGGGTTGGGAGGAGACGCTGGTCCACCTTTACAGCTTCTCGAAGACCTATCGGATCATGGGGCATCGCTGCGGCGCGATGATCACAGGGGCTGAAAGGGTCGAACAGGCCGAAAAGTTTCTGGACACCGTCACCATCTGCCCGACCCAGATGGGCCAGATCGCGGCGCTGCATGGTCTGCGCACGCTCGGCAACTGGGTGACCGCGGAGCGAGCCGAGTTTCTGGGGCGGCGAAGGCTGCTCGAAGCACTGTTTGCGGAAAAGCTGTCCAACTGGAGATTGCACGGCGCGGGGGCCTATTTTGCCTTTGTTTCGCCGCCCGGGGGCGCGGATGCCACCGTGACTGCACAGCGCCTGCTGGCCGAGCAGGCGATCCTTGCGCTGCCGGGGTCGATGTTTCTGCCGAGCGACATGCCAACCGACACGCTTCGCATCGCCTTTGCGAATGCGGACGGGGATGGTATTAGAGAAGTCGTCCGGCGCCTTGGCGCTTTCGCCTGACCGCGCCGTAGAACACGCGTATGTGGCTTGCCGCCCCGCGCCCGCAGCACTATGAAGCGGAAAGAGTCTGCCCGCCCCCCGGGCGCTACCCAAGAGGACGGCTTCGATGCTGGATTTCTTTCGCCGCGGTGTAAAAACCTGGGTCGCCAAGGTGTTGCTGTTTCTCTTGATCATCAGCTTCGCGGTCTGGGGGATCGGTGATATCTTCACGGCGTCGTCCGGCGGTACGGTCGCGCAGGTCGGTGATACCGAGGTGGAGGCCGAAGACTTCGCCAACTCTGTTCGGCGCCAGCAGTTGGCGATCGCCCAGCAGCGCGGTGAATTGATCGATCTGGCAACCCTTCGGGAGGCCGGGATCGATGATGCTATACTGTCGGGAATGATACGCGATGCCGCGTTCACCGAAGAGCTGAACCAGCTGGAGATAGCGGTCGGCCAGGACTCCGTGGCCGATGCGATACGCGAAAATCCCGCATTTCAGGACGGACAGGGAGGCTTCAGTCAGTACGCCTACATCGAGGTTCTTTCGCGCCAGAGCCTTTCGACCCAGGAGTTCGAGGCGATGACCCGCGACCTGCTGGGACAGGAGATTTTGGTGCGCGCGGTGACGACCGGCGCAGGCGGACTGCCGGGCGCGGCGGAGCGGATCGCAGCATGGCAGGGCGAACGGCGCGCGGTTTCCCTGGTCGAGTTGGACCTGGAAACCGCGCCGGGACCTGGCACGCCTTCGGCTGATGATCTGCAGACCTTCTATGACGCGGACCCCGACCGTTTCATCGAGCCGGAACGGCGCTGGGGCGTTTATCTTCACGTCGATCCTGCCGCGCTCGCGGCGGATGCGGTGCCGACAGATGACGAGGTGCGCGCCGAGTACGATTCCAACATCGAAACCTACACGGCCCAGCCGTCGCGCACACTGGAACAGATCGATTTCCCGGATCTGGTGACCGCGAACGCCGCGATGGCACGCCTGAAGGACGGGACGGCGTCTTACGAAGAGATTGCCGCAGAGCAGAATGTGGCCCTTGAGAACCTGGCCCTAGGCGCAGTCACCGAAGAGGAATTGCCGATATCTTCCGCAGAAGCCGTATTCGCGCTGACCGAGCCCGGCTTTGCCGGACCGGTCGAGACGCTGTCGGGCGCTGCAATCTATAACGTGACAGCGGTCGAGCTTGGTTCAGTAACACCCTTCGAGGATTTGAAGGATGCGCTTGCCGATCGCATCGCGACGCGGCGGGCCATGGAGCAGGTTCCAGGACGCGCGACCGAGATCGACGAGATCCGTGCCGATGGCGTGGACATGGATGAGATTGCAGCGCGTTCCGGTCTGGAATTGCTCCGCTTTGGTGGTCTGGCGACTGACGGATCCGTGGCGGAAGGCGAGGCCCCTGCCCTTGTCCGGGATCCCCGCTTCATGGCGGAAGTCCAGGACGCACTGGACAATCAGGATCGCGATCTGGTCCAACTGTCAGATGGTGGCTACGCACTTGTCCTGGTGGAGCGGATCAAGGACAGCTATCTGCCGGAAGTCGACGAGATCAAGGACAAGGTCACCGAGGCGTGGTCGCAGGAACAGCGACTGATCGCCTTGGAGGCCCGGGCGGCGGATCTGGTACTGCAATCCGCAGAGGGCGGCATCGACGCCATCGCCGCGTCCTTGGAAACCGAAGCGGTGGACTTCCCTGCATACGGCCGGGCGCAGCTCCCTTCTGTTTTTGCGGCGGCGATCACGGACCAGATTTTCTCGGCCGACAATGGGGGCCTTGTCATCGGACGATCGACCGGTGACCAGTCGGTCATGGTGGCACAGGTGACCGAGATCGTGCCATTGGCCGAAGAAGAACTGTCGCAGAACGCCGAGGCAGCGACCCAGAACATCGCGAACGGCATCGCCGCGGATCAGATTGAGTTGTTTGCGCGCGCATTGGAGGCGCGGTTGGGTGCGCAGATCAATCCCGGTGTCGTTGAGCTGGTCTTCGAGCAACTGAACCAGGTCGGTCACGGCTTTGGTCACGGCCAAAATTACTGAGGCCAAAGGCCGCGCGGATGCAGGTTCAGCCGGAACAGAGCAGCTTTGCCGTTGCCTATGGGCGCGGCGAGAATCAGGTCGTTTGGACCGAGCTGGTGGCCGACATGGATACGGCCGTGTCGATGATGCTGAAGCTGACCGGCGCAGAGACATACAGCTTCATGCTGGAGTCGGTGACCGGCGGGGAAATACGCGGCCGATATTCGGTGATCGGTGCACGCCCCGACCTGATCTGGCGCTGCCGCGGGGAAAAGGCAGAAATCAACCGGGCGGCGCTGCACGACAGGCGCAACTTTTCGGCGGAAAGCGCCTCGTCGCTGGACAGTCTGCGGTCCCTGATCGACGAATGCTCGATGGATATGCCAGCCAGTCTTCCGCCCATGGCTGCAGGCCTGTTCGGGTACCTGGGTTACGATTGCATCCGGCTGGTAGAGCATCTGCCGAACGTCAATCCCGATCCGCTGGGCCTGCCGGATGCTGTCATGATGCGCCCGTCGATCATCGCCATTGTCGACAACATCAGGGACGTCGTCATCCTGTGCGCCCCCGCCTGGCACGATGCGAACATGTCTGCGGATGAGTGCTATCTTGCGGCGACGAACCGTCTGCAGGATGCGCTGACCGCGCTGGACCGGGCCCCTGCGCTGACGCCGGTGACACCGGCGCCGAATGGGCCGTTGCGGGCTATTGCGCCGGTTTCGAACACGACGCATGCCGAATATCTGGCGATGGTCGAGAAAGCCAAAGACTACGTCAGGGCGGGTGACGTCTTTCAGGTCGTGCCCTCGCAGCGTTGGTCGATGGATCTGGAAGTGCCTCCCTTTGCATTATATCGCGCGTTGCGGCGACTGAACCCCTCGCCCTACATGTTTTATTTCGACTTCGACGGTTTCCAGGTTGTCGGCGCCAGCCCGGAAATTCTGGTGCGGGTGAAGGACGACACCGTCACGATCCGGCCCATCGCCGGAACGCGCCCGCGCGGGGCGACACCGGGTGAAGACGATGCGCTGGAGGCAGACCTGCTGGCCGACCTGCCTCGGCTGCTTCCTCGTCACCGGCGCCGGCAACGTCCCGCTCAACGAAAAACTCGCCAAGCTCGCCGGACAAGCCCAGTCCACCTTCTGGAAGAACACCTACCTCCCGCAGTGGACCAGCCTCAACACCCTACGCACCGTCGCCTGCCTCGTCTCCGCCGTCTGCTCCCTCGTCGCCTACGGCCAACTCGCCGCCGCCAGCTCCTGAGCTCGGGGCTCCTCAGACACGGTGGTGGTCTCGCCTTTCTTTCCTCTTCTTCTTCTTCTTCTCCTCGAAGGAAGCAC
>JBCCMP010000082.1:0-14638 GCA_039026295.1 Pseudomonadota bacterium
CCGTCCCGACGACACCTTCCAGAAAAGACGGGTACAGCAGTGCACCGTATTCCTTGGCCAGTTCAGGATACATGGCTTCGAAGTCTGCTTTGAACTCCGGCCCGTAGTTCAACGGTGCTTGCATACCTGCGACCAGTACAGGGATACCAGCGGACTGCAATTCACCAAGCATGGCGGCCATGTTCGCCCGACTGCGCGCCGGATCAAATCCCCGCAGCAGATCATTTCCACCCAACGCCAGGATGAAAGCATCACCGCCGTCTGCCAGTGCCCAGCCCAGCCGGGCACGTCCGCCTTCGGTCGTATCACCAGAGACGCCCATATTGATGACCGTGACATCCTGACCTTGATCGCGCAGCCATCGCTCGAGCTGCGGAACGAAGCCCTGATCCTGGGGCAATCCGAAGCCGTGAGTTAAGCTATCGCCAAAGGCGATGAGTTTAAGCGGCGCAGCGTGCGACGGAACGACCGCCGTCAGAAGCATTATCTTGCATAGCAGCAATGCCGCCACATATCTGAGCGAGGATAGATTCAGGGCGAAGGTCATGGCGGAACCACTTGTGCGGCTTCGAGATGTGGGCCTGACCTTGCCAAGCCAGGCGGGCGATGTCGAGATTTTGAAAGACATATCACTTGATGTAAGCGCTGGCGAACAGGTTGCAATCACCGGGCCTTCTGGATCGGGTAAGTCCTCGCTCCTGATGGTGACCGGCGGTTTGGAACGGGCGACGTCTGGAACAGTCGAGGTACTGGGGCAGGATCTTGGCGCGTCATCCGAAGATGATCTTGCTCGTCTTCGCCGCGCCCGAATTGGGGTCGTCTTCCAGAGTTTTCACTTGATCCCGACCATGACCGCAGCCGAAAACATCCGGGTGCCACTGGAAATTGCCGGACAGGACGATCCGGGAAAGCAATCGGCCGCAATGCTGGAGGCCGTTGGTCTGGCTGACCGAGCCAGGCACTATCCGGCCCAGTTGTCGGGCGGCGAACAGCAACGCATCGCCCTTGCCCGCGCCCTGGCACCATCGCCTGAACTCTTGCTGGCCGACGAGCCAACCGGAAATCTTGATGGTGCGACCGGGTCGTCCGTAAGCGATCTGCTGTTCGATCTGGCCGAAAAACAAGGCGTGACCCTTGTTCTGGTCACGCACTCTCCCAATCTCGCAGAGCGTTGCAAACGCGTTGTCACAATGTCGAGTGGCCGGTTGGCGGCATGACAGACGCACCGGCAGATATCGCCGATCTGCGCCCCAAACCGGCAACGCACCAGCCTGACGTTGACGGCCCTTCGGTGAACTTTTCGTTTGCATGGTCGGTGGCGTTGCGGGAACTGCGCGGCGGGCTGGCCGGGTTCCGTGTTTTTCTTGCCTGCCTGATCCTGGGTGTTGCCGGGATCGCGGCGGTTGGGTCTGTAACCTCAGCGATCGAAGAGGGCCTGTCTGCCGAAGGGCAATCGCTGCTGGGGGGTGATGCTGCACTGACGTTCTCGTACCGGCAGGCCAATCCTGATGAGCTTGCCTGGATGCAAGCCAACGGAGATGTGTCCCAGCAAGTTTCTATGCGCTCGATGCTGGTCAAAGGCGAAGACCGGTTGCTGGCCGAGGTCAAGGCGGTAGACGAAGCCTATCCGTTATACGGCACTGCGGCCGTTTCCGAGGGTACGCTGGCCGAAGCTTTGGTGGAACGAGACGGCCGTTTTGGTCTGCTGACGGAAAAGATCGTGGCCGATCGGATGGGCCTCAGTCCCGGCGACGAAGTGCGGCTGGGCGGTGGCACGTTCATCTTCCGCGGTGTGCTGGAATCCGAGCCAGATCGAGCATCGGGTGGCTTCGCGATGGGTCCGCGCGTCATGACCTCTGTCGCTGGTCTAGAAGCGACAGGCATGTTGCAACCCGGTGTGCTGTTCAATGCAGGATACCGCCTGCGCCTGCCCGCCGAATTGGATCTTGCGGCAACCGAGGACGAGTTCCGGCAGACCTTCCCGGAAGCTGGAGCGCGTTGGAACGATCGACGCGCGGCGGCCCCCGGGATCAGCCGGTTTGTCCAGCGCCTTGGCGCGTTTCTGACGATTGTAGGCATCGCCTCGTTGGCTGTAGGCGGTGTGGGGATCGGTGCGGCTGTACGCGGGTATCTGACGCGTAAGGTCCCGGTGATTGCTGCCCTGCGTACGCTCGGCGCGACGGCGGGTACAGTCTTTGCGGCTTATCTTTTTCAGGTCGGCCTGATCGCGGCGATCGGCATCGTGGCGGGAATTTTCCTCAGCGGCGGGCTGGTCGCTTGGCTCGGGCCAATCCTGGCCCAGGATCTGCCAATTCCGGCCGAATTCACGCTCTACTCCGCTCCATTGGCCGAGGCTGCGCTTTACGGCGCGCTTGCAGCCGGGCTCTTCACACTCTGGCCGCTCGCCTGGATCCTGCGGGTACGCCCGGCAGAGCTGTTTCGCAACGAAACCGAGCTGCCCAAACCATTCCCGGGTTGGGGCGTGCTGATCACTTTGATACTGCTCGCGGCTGCGCTCGTCGGCTCGATCATCGGACTTTCAGCGACCCCGGAACTCGCCGCGTACTGTCTGGCCGGGATTGCGGGAGCGTTCCTTCTGCTGCGAATACTTGGCTGGGCAGGGGCGAGGTTGGCGCGTCGTCTGTCGCATTCTCGGCTGGCAGAGCGCCGCCCTGTTTTGCGCCTTGCGCTGGGGGCAATCGGTGCACCTACAGCCGGAACGCCGGGGGTCGTACTCGCTCTTGGTCTTGGTCTTGGCGTCTTGGCAGCCATTGGTCAGATCGACGCAAACATGCAGAATCTTCTGCGCGATCAATTGCCCGAAGACAGCCCCGCCTTTTTCTTCGTCGACATCCAGAACGCACAACTGCCGGAATTCAAAGAGACGGTCATGGCGCAGGAGGGGACTGAACGTATTTCCTCTGCGCCGATGCTCCGCGGCATGGTCACCCATTTGAACGGTGTCCCATCGGCTGACGCCAAGATTGACCCCGCGGCCAATTGGGTTCTTCGCGGTGATCGCGGGGTCAGCTACGCGAACGAGCCCCCGGAGGGATCCGTGTTGATTGAAGGCGATTGGTGGGGCGAGGATTATGCCGGGCCGCCACTGGTCAGTTTTGCCGAGGAAGAGGGCCGAGAACTGGGTCTGTCCGTCGGCTCTACGGTTACTGTGAACATCCTCGGCCGACCTATCCAGGCAACAGTCGCGAATTTCCGCCAGGTCGAATGGCGCGGCATGGGCATAAACTTCTTGATGATCATGAACCCGGGTGCATTGGCAGGGGCGCCGCACACGCATATCGCGACGCTTTATGCATCACAGCAAGCAGAAGCCCCGATCATGCGCCAAATCGGCCGCGAGATGCCGAACGTCACCCCCGTGCTTGTGCGCAGCCAGATCGAGAACGTGTCCAACAGCCTAGGCACTCTCGGTGCAGCGACGCGTTGGGGCGCATTGGCGGTGCTGTTAACAGGTTTGGCAGTGCTTGTCGGAACCGCCGCCGCGGGAGAAGAGCGCCGCAGGTCGGAAGCTGCCATCTTGAAAGTTCTTGGCGCATCCAGAGGTGCGATCCTGGCGAGCTTTGCCCTACGCGCTGCATTGACCGGATTGATCGCGGCATCCGTCGCACTGCTATGGGGCACGGTATCTGCATCATCAGTCATCACTTACGTGTTCGAGACGTCTTACATTCTGCCTCTGTGGGATACGCTGGCCATCCTTTTCGGCGGTACGGCGCTGACACTTTTCGCCGGCTTGGTTTTTGCTATGGGTCCGTTACGGCAGCGCCCTGCGGGCGTTTTGAGGACTGCGGCAGGCTAAACTCCTAACAGCCCAGGTTGTCATCATCCGCTGGTCAATCAGCAAATGGGCCCGGATAACTGCGCCGACCGGGATCGGCGGCGATTGTCAAGTATCGCGGCGTCTGCGTCGGCAGTTGATCTAACGTCAACCCTCCCCTAACCATTTCGTACTGTCCACTCGCAATCCACCCTGCGAACCCAAGGGAGAATTTCAATGCCTCGTCCTCTGACGGTTGCCTGTCTGCAGACCCGGCCGATGCCAGATTTTCCGACGGCTGTCGCAGAAGCGGTCAGCCTGGCAGAACAGGCGATTGATCGGGGCGCGACTTTCCTGGCCTTGCCTGAGTACTGTGGGGGCCTTGTCTCAGACGGCCCAGCGCTGTGCCCGCCGGTCGCCACCGAAGCAGATCACCCGGTTATCAACGCGATGCGCGATCTCGCTGCGAAGCATAGCGTCTGGGCACTGGTTGGATCCGTCGCCGTGCCCGGAGAAGACGGAATGCTGATCAACCGGGGTGTCCTGATCAGTGACTCAGGAGCGGTTGTTGGTCGTTACGACAAGATCCATATGTTCGACATCCAGATGTCCGACACTGCCGTCTATCGTGAGAGTGCAAGAGTGACGCCTGGCGACTGTGCCGCGCTTTATGACACCCCCTGGGGCAAGCTTGGGCACACGATCTGCTACGATGTTCGTTTCCCGCATCTCTACAGAGATCTCGCGCAGGCCGGTGCTGAGATCCTCGCGGTGCCGGCTGCGTTCACCAGGAAAACCGGAGAAATGCACTGGCATGTGCTGAGCCGGGCGCGCGCAATCGAGAACGGGGCATACGTGATCGCGCCCTGTGCTCACGGTGCGGTTCCAGGCGGCGGCGAAGCCTATGGCCATTCATTGATCATCGACCCGATGGGCGAGGTACTGGCCGACGGCGGCCTGGGTGAAGGGGTGATCACTGCAGAGATTGATCTTGATCTGGTGGCAGACGCCCGTTCCCGAATTCCCAGTCTGATCCATGATCGGCCCTATCGTGGGCAGGGCGAAACGCGGATTGCGGCGGAGTAATGAGGTCGGACGCAAAGGCGCACGACCATGACGTCAAATGAACTTGCCTCTGCTCGAATACGCTTTCGCCACCGCGTCAAACAGCCTTCGCAGCTCGATGTTCACGGATCAAAGCGACCCCTCTAAGGTGAACCACATGTATGCAGGGTTGCGGACACCCGCGACTCTCGCGCACGGAGCCGCATAGAGATCAGACTGATTCCGTACGGATTTGTCATCGCTCAGATCAACATCACAAACCCCGATGACTACCCGGCCTATGTCGCAAAGGTTCAGCCGATAGTCGAGAAATTCGGCGGCATATTTCTGGTTCGTGGCGGGCGCAGCGTGTCTTACGAGGGCACGCCGCCGGGCGAT
Source organism: Pseudomonadota bacterium (assembly GCA_039026295.1). GTDB lineage: Bacteria > Pseudomonadota > Alphaproteobacteria > Rhodobacterales > Rhodobacteraceae > Thermohalobaculum. The sequence goes on from JBCCMP010000082.1 coordinate 5,222, forward strand.
CGAACGGTGGTGATCCGTTTCCCAAGTTATGAAAAGGCGATGCAGTGGTACCACTCGGATGATTACGCCGAAGCAAAGGCCATGCGCATGGCAGCCTCGACAAGTGTGCAGACAATCGTTGAAGGTGTCTGAGACGGAGACAGGGGAATGTCCCTCGAGGACTGACAGGGAGACTTGAATGAGCAAAAGGGTTGCGATCATCGGGGCAGGGCCATGTGGCCTGGCACAGCTAAGGGCATTTCAATCCGCCGCTGAAAACGGCGCGGAGGTGCCGGAAGTGGTCTGCTTCGAAAAACAGGCCGACTGGGGCGGCCTTTGGCGCTATTCGTGGCGCACGGGCGTGGATGAACATGGCGAGGCGGTGCACAATTCGATGTACCGTTACCTTTGGTCCAATGGCCCAAAGGAGGGTCTGGAATTCGCGGACTACACGTTCGACGAGCACTTCAGCCGCCCGATTGCGTCTTATCCGCCGCGCGCTGTTCTGTTCGACTACATCGAAGGTCGCGTCAAGAAAGCCGGCGTGCGCGACAAGATCCGTTTCTCGACCGTTGTACGTCTGGTCGAAGAACTGGACGACGGTACGTTCAAGGTCACCGTCGAGGATCTGCCCAACGCAAGCATGTACTCCGAGGTCTTCGATCATATCGTCGTGGCATCGGGCCACTTTTCCACCCCTAACGTGCCGTTCTACGAAGGCTTCGACACCTTCAAGGGCCGCGTGCTGCACGCCCATGACTTCCGCGATGCGCTGGAATTCGCGGACAAGGACATCCTGATCCTGGGAACCTCATACTCGGCAGAGGACATAGGCTCCCAGTGCTGGAAGTACGGCTGCAAGTCGGTGACGGTCGCGCACCGGACTGCTCCGATGGGGTATGACTGGCCTGACAACTGGGAAGAGGTACCGGCTCTGATCAAGGTCGAAGGTAACACGGCCCACTTCAAGGACGGCACTTCCAAGGATGTAGATGCGATCATCCTCTGCACCGGGTACAAACATCACTTCCCGTTCATGCCGAACAGCCTAAGGTTGGTCTGTCCGAACGTGCTTGCGACCCCGATGCTCTACAAAGGTGTCGCATTCATCGACAACCCAAAGGTCATGTATCTGGGGATGCAGGACCAGTGGTACACATTCAATATGTTCGATGCGCAGGCGTGGTGGGCGCGGGATGTCATGATGGGCCGGATTGACGTACCGGACCGCGCTGCGATGCAGGCAGACATAGACGCGCGCATGGCGGCCGAGGCAGAACTGGCCGATGACTATGCCTGCATCGATTATCAAGGTGCTTATACCGAAGAGCTCATGAGCCTGACGGATTATCCGAACTTCGACATCTCGAAGTCGAACGAGGCATTCTATCAGTGGAAAAAGCACAAGAAGAAGAACATCATGACCTTCCGCGACAACGGCTATACGTCGCCGATGACCGGGACCGAGGCACCCGCGCACCACACGGTCTGGAAAGACTGTCTGGATGACAGCCTCGAGGACTATCTGAAAGCCTGAGGATACTCCTCAAACGCCGCGCGCGACGTATCGCTTGCGCGCGGCACTTTCCTGCAACAACCAGTCTTCAACGATCTGCTGTTCGGGGAACGTTCCTTTCCGCTGCGGTTTCAACAGAAAATATCCCGATGCCGTACGCACGTTCAGATCCTCAATCGGTTGGACCAGTTGTCCACTGTCGAGGTGCATATCAACGAGGTGCCGCCAACCCAGCATGATGCCCATGCCGTCCAGGGCTGCCTGCACAGCCAGCGGGTACGTGTTGAACTGGGCGGCGCGTCGAGGATTGAAATCATTGACGCCGACCTCCTCCATCCATGTCCGCCAGTTAGACCATTCAGCATGGCTGCTTGTGACCTCGATCAGGTCGAGGTCGGAGTAGTTGCTCAGTGCCGCAGCACCCGGATTTCCGGCCAGGAATTGCGGTGAGCAGACAGGGAATATCGTCTCGCCGAACAGCATGGTGGCATCAAAACCGGTCCAGCTTCCCTCGCCGCGCAGGATCGCGAGATCGACTGTTTCAGCCAGGCACTCCTCGTCGCTGTCAGAGGCGAGGAGCATGATCCGAACGCCGGAATTCGCTCGGTTGAAGTCTTGCAGCCGCGGCATCAACCAAAGCGCGGCCACCGAATTAGTTGCGGCCAGAGTTACCGGTTTCTGATGCCGGTCCCCCAGAAGATCCTTCGACGCGCCGCGCAGCAGTTCGAGCGACTGTCGCACGGTCCGCAACAGTTGGTGCCCTTGCGGCGTTAATGCGATCGATTTGTGGCTGCGAACAAACAGAAGAATTTCATAGTGCTCCTCCAGAAGACGCACCTTCCGGCTGATTGCGGTTTCAGACACATTCATCTGACGTGAGGCTGCAGCAAAGCTGCCGGCCTCCGCCGTCGCTTCAAAGGCCAGAAAGTAATCAAGTCGCGGAAGCAGGTTTCGGTAATCCATGCGGTTCCCTTTCCACCATGCCTTCCAGGGCATCAATTTTTGGCGGCACCGAGCCGTCGGCAACTTGAGAGTTGCCCTTCCGGTAGCAAAAGGAAAGGCTGGCCTTCAATAAATAGCGGCAAAGCCTCCAAAAAAACTGTGCTGATTTTTCTGTGTTTATGGACAACATGAAATCGGTTCCAGGGGCGGGATTCCCTTGGTCCGAGGGTGTGTGCCCTCAAGAATCCAAGACAACTTCAGGGAGTTGTGATGAAACTCAAATACACACTTTCCGCAGCGGCGATGGCGCTTGTTGCGGTTTCCGGTGCACGGGCCGCGGACAGCTCGGACCCGATTGTTATTCCTATCCACAATTGGTCCAGCCAGATCGTCATGAGCCACGCCGTTGGCCAGATCTTTGAATCCATGGGAAACAACGTGGAGTTCGTGACGACAGATTCTCAGGCGGTTTATGAATCGGTGCGTCTGGGCGATGTCACGCTTGAGTTGGAGGTCTGGGAAGGGGCTTTCGGCGCATCCTTCCGCGCAGCTCTCGAAAAAGGCGGAATCGTCGATGTTGGCGACCACGACGCAGTGACCCGCGAGGACTGGTGGTATCCCATGTGGACCAAGGAAGCCTGCCCTGGCCTCCCGGACTGGAAAGCGCTGAATGATTGCGCCGCCCTGTTCGCCACGGCAGAAACCGGCGACAAAGGGATGTACCTGGACGGTCCGGTCGATTGGTTGAAGCATGGTAAAGAGCGTGTCGAAGCCCTGGGGATGGACTTCGTTGTGATCAACGCCGGTTCGGCCGCCGCACTTTGGGCTGCCATCGGCGCGGCCGAGGCCGATAAGAAACCGATCGTCGTTTTCAACTGGACGCCGAACTTTGCTGAAGCGGTCTGGCCAGGCGAATTCGTCGAATTTCCGAAGTGGGAAGATGGCTGCGACAAGGACCCTGCCAAGGGTCCGAACAAGGAAGCCCTCTACGACTGCGGCAATCCAGCTGAAGGCTACCTGAAAAAAGCTGCATGGGACGGCATGGAAGCCAAGTGGCCGGGCGCTTACAAGGTTCTGACAAAGATCTCGTTCACCAACCCTCAGATTGCCGAGATGGCCAAGCTGGTTGATACGGACGAAATGGAGCCGGAAGAAGCAGCAGCGGCCTGGTTGGAAGACAACGAAGACGTCTGGAAGCCTTGGCTCGAATAATCAGATCAGTGTAAATTCGTAGGGCGCGGTCCGCCGCGCCCTACATCTGTTTCAGAGACTGATATGAGCGCCCCGGTAATCTCGGCCAAGAACGTTTGGAAACTGTTCGGACCTGACCCCGAACGGTATCTGGCAGGTTTGCCCGCCGACCGGTCATTTGATGAGATCCGGTCTGACGGTTACATAGCCGGCGTCAAAGACGTCTCGATCGAGGTGTCGCGCGGAGAAATGCTGGTGATCATGGGCCTGTCAGGGTCTGGAAAATCCACACTGGTTCGCTGCTTCTCCCGACTGCACGAGATCACTGGCGGCAGTATCGAGATCGATGGCGAAGACATCGGCACCCTGAGCGAAAAAGAGTTGATCGAACTCCGCCGCTCAAAAATGGGCATGGTGTTTCAATCCTTCGGCCTGCTGCCGCACCGCACGGTGCTTGAGAACGTCGCGTTTCCGCTTCAGATGCGCGGACAGTCCATGCACGATCGTCGCCAGCGCGCACTTGAGATGATCAGGCTGGTCGGCCTCGAGGGGCGCGAAGAATACTTCCCGCGGGAATTGTCTGGCGGCCAGCAACAACGGGTCGGGATAGCACGGTCACTGGCGATTGAGCCGGACATCTGGTTTCTCGACGAGCCGTTTTCCGCGCTGGACCCGTTGATCCGGCGGGAAATGCAGGACGAATTTCTGCGCCTTCAGGACATTTTGGGAAAGACAATCGTCTTCATCACCCACGATTTTGATGAAGCGCTGCGCCTTGCCGACCGCATCGCCATCATGAAGGACGGCGCGGTCGAGCAATGCGATACGCCCGATCAGATCGTCCTTGATCCGCAAACGCCATATGTCGCCAAGTTCACCGAGGACATCGAGAAAGCGCGCGTCGTGCATGCATCGGTGCTGGCGAAGCCTGTGAATGGCGTGGCGCTTGATGGCGAACCGGTACCGGGAAGCGCATCGATCCTGCAACTCGCACGGCAACTGGTGAACGAGACACGCGACACCCTGCCTGTCGTTGACACATCTGGTGCCGTAATTGGTGGGTTGAACAGGCAAGAAGCACTCGACGTTCTGCTGGGTGACGCCTGATGGCGGTTACGCTGGATACTCCTGCTCAGCCAGTTGGTCGACTGACACAGAGGCAGATCGCCCTTGGCATTTTTCTTTGCGCCGTTGCATTCGTGGTGGCTCGCCCGGTTCTCCCGCTCTGGATGATTGAACGGCCCGATGACAGCGGGCTCTTTCCTTTTGCCGTTTGGCTGGACGCATTCTTTGACGCGATCAAAGGCGTGAATACAGGTCCCGAGGAGCAACAACGCTTCGGTTTGATCCACATCACCAGAACTATCACCGAAGGCCTGGAGTGGATCCTGAACGCCTCTGCCAATATTTTCGAGGGCAAGCGTCGCTGGCCGAATATCGGCCCGATCCCTTGGCCTGCAATGGCAGCGACAGCGGCTATCCTTGGTTACTGGCTCGGCGGCTGGCGGTTGGCACTTCTGGCAGGCGGCACCTTTCTCTGGGTCGCGCTGATTGGCCAGTGGAAGATCGCGATGCAAACCATGTCGGTCATCGCAGTTGCTGTGCCGATCGCCTTTTTCCTCGGCCTAGGCCTGGGCCTTCTTGCCTGGAAGTACCGATGGTTCGATTCTGCGATCAAGCCCATCCTGGCGATTTTGCAGACCCTGCCGTTCTTCACCTACCTGTTGCCGGCCGTGATCTTCTTCAAGGTCGGGCCAACGGCAGGATGCGTAGCGACCATTGTCTATGCCATCCCGCCGATGGTGTTGATGACAACTGTCGGGCTGAAGCAGGTCCCGCCGGAGGTTGTCGAGGCAGGCAAAATGGCAGGCTGCACGCGATGGCAGATGCTGCGCCATGTCTACATTCCATCGGCGCGGACAGAGATTCTGGTCGGCGTGAACCAGATCATCATGCTGTGCCTCGCGATGGTCGTTCTTACGGCGTTCATCGGCATGCCCGGTCTGGGCGGCAAGCTGCTCAGCATGATGAACAGCTTCAAGCTGGGCCGCAGTCTGGAGATCGGGATCACCATTGTCCTGATCGCCGTCATGCTGGATCGCCTGTCCAAGGCATGGGTTCTGAAGCAGCCCGAGCACTTCGAAAAAGGCACGCCGTGGTGGAAACGCCATGCCTTCCTGCTGGGCGGATTGGCGGTATTCGGTGCGATGCTCCTGCTCTCATGGGCAGCAGCATCCTCTCCCAACTACGATCTGGGCGGTGACGGCAAAAAGGCCGGGAACTTTTTCCAGTGGATCTGGTCCAGCCTGGATGAAGTGAAACGCACGCAGGCGCTGTCGCAGGGTAAGCCTATCGACAAGGCCATGAAAGCATTCCTGGATATCGACAGTGTGCAAGCGGTGACGGAGCAGCTGCGCCGTTTCCTGATCGTCGATGTTTTGATCCCGTTTCGAAACGGTCTTTTGTGGTTGCCAATCCCGGCGGTTGTTCTCGCCTGGGCAGCTTTGGGTTGGCTGGTCGGCGGCTGGCGCCTTGCGCTCTTGTCCGGCGGATTCTTCGCAGTCGTTGCCATGACCGGCTGGTGGGATCGGGCCATCATCACACTCTATGCCGCGATTGCCTCGGTCTTCCTGGCAATGCTGATCGGCATGCCCTTGGCAATCTGGGCAGCACAGGGGGCGTCAGCCCCGCTTTCGCTGAGATCCGGGCCCACAGAATTCGCTGGCGGCGTAATCGGGCTGATCGTCAAACGTGCTCCGCTGATCCTCGGCGCAATGCTTGTTTCGGGCTGCGTGCATTACTTCAGCGAAACGCAGGCCGCTTATCTCTCGGTGGGATCGACCTCGCTCTATGTCTTCATCGCCACGTTTTTTGCGCTTTGGTGGGCAGTGCGCCGTTGGCCGCGCGACAAGGTAATGATCGCCGTCGTGGACACGGCCCAAACATTTCCAAGCTTCGTCTACCTGTTGCCGGCAATCATGCTGTTCGGGATCAACGATGTTGCCGTGATCTTCTCGATCCTGATTTACACGCTTGTCCCTGTGATCCGCTACACGATCGAAGGCCTGCGGGCCGTCCCGGCCGAACTGACCGAGGCAGCCGATATGGCAGGGGCAACCCGGTGGCAGAAACTCTGGAACGTTCAACTGCCCATCGCCTTGCCGACCATGGCGGTCGGTTTCAATCAGGCGATCATGTTTGCGTTTTTCATGGTGATCATCGCCGCCTTCATTGGAACGCAGGACATCGGTCAAGAGCTGCAGCGCACGCTTGCCGGGACCGTTTTGGGCAAGAACTTCGTTCTTGGCTTTACGGTGGTCCTTATGGCCCTCGTCTTCGACAACATCATTCTGCGCTGGGCAAATGACCGGCGCAGGGCGCTGGGATTGAGCTGATGTTTGCGGCATCGCGCATCTCAGTCGTTCGTGATGAACCAAGGGCTGTGCTCTGGGCACCGGTGAGGCATTTGCAGACGGCAGTCCTACGGCGCTCCGGGCGCGCTTCCACGGACATGAAGGGGGAGGATCAGACATGAATGAACTCGCCCGGTTCGAGCGTCCGACACAGTTGGGCGGCGTCTACACGCCGGGGCTGCCGTTGCTGCCGCATGGGGTCGAGCGGCACATGGTGCCCGGCGGCGGGTCACGCGCCGTCGAGATCAGTACTGGCGATGAGATAACGGTGGTCGATCGCGAGGGCCTGCAGGTCGCAGAGATCGTATTCTTCACACCTGATGGCCGTTCCGACCCCGGCATGATCGGCGCTGTCTCGTCCGGCGCACCGGGCGGTCTGCAAACTGCGCTGGCATCCGGCGATCCTTCCGGGAAACGTGTGCTGAAAGCACTCGCGAAGGCCGGGTTTGATGTCGGCCGGGCAGAGGCAGCGCGGGTTTTCGAGGATGGCTCAACAGCTGGAGACGCCGCGACATTTCACGCGGCGAAAGACGGCCTGCTGATCGTCTGCGCCGCAGGCAATGCGATGCTGCCAGAGGCCCAAGATACTCTAACCGAGCTTGCAGTATACGTTCGCCGTGCAAAGCCGGGGGCCAAAAAGCCAGGTCATCTCCTGCACGATCCCCTGGCCGACCCGCTGCAGGACATCAACATCCAACCCGGCAACGCCGCTGCCTACGAAGTCAAGGCTGGCGAATTCATTCAGATCCTTGATGTACAGGGTAGGGAATGTTCCGACTTCCAGGCGCTCAGCCTCAGGGCACTCGACAAGGGCGTCGAGCGAGAGATTGACCCGACCACGACACGCAGCCTGATGGGGTCGCTTTATCCCGCGCCGGGGATATTCTCGAAATACTGGACGCAGGATCAGGAACCACTGGTCGAAATCGTGCAGGACACCTGCGGTCGGCATGACACGTTCGGGTTGGCCTGCACGGCGCGGTATTACGATGACCTTGGTTACCCGGGACACGTCAACTGCACTGACAACATGAACAAGCAAGCGTCGCAGTTTGGCATCCGGCCGCGTGGTGGCTGGCCCGCAATCAACTTCTTTTTCAATACCATGCTGGACGACACGAATGCGCTTGGCATGGACGACCCATGGTCCCGTCCGGGTGACTATGTGCTGCTGCGTGCCCTGACAGATCTGGTATGCCTGACAACTGCCTGCCCCTGCGATGTCGACCCGGCGAATGGCTGGAATCCAACCGATATTCAGGTCCGCACCTATGCGGCGAACGAAGACTTCAAACGCTCGACAGGTTTCCGCATGACTGCTGACAGCCCCGTCCAACAAACCAAAGAAACAGGCTTTCACGAGGCGTTCGCCCGTCACACGCGCGATTTTGTCGAATACAATGGCTACTGGCTGCCGAACACGTTCCCGAATGTGGGGACCACCGGGGAATACTGGGCGTGCCGGGAGAAGGCGGTGGTCATGGACCTGTCGCCACTCCGCAAATACGAGGTTACAGGCCCGGATGCCGAAGCGCTGATGCAGATGTGCGTCACGCGAAACATGAAGAAGCTGGCGGTCGGGCAGGTTGTCTACACTGCGGTCTGCCACGAACATGGCGGCATGATTGACGACGGTACGGTCTTCAGGCTGGGCGAGACAAACTTTCGCTGGGTCGGTGGCAACGACCTGTCCGGCATTCACATGCGCGAGGTGGCGGAACGGGAAGGCATGCAGGCCTGGGTGCGCAACTCTACTGATCAGCTTTGCAATATCGCGGTGCAGGGACCGAACAGCCGGGACATTCTGAAGGAAATCATCTGGACCGCACCGACCCAGCCCACCTTCGACGAACTTGGCTGGTTCCGTTTTGCAGTGGCGCGTATCGGTGCCTTCGACGGCGCTCCGCTGGTGGTGTCACGCACCGGCTATACTGGAGAACTGGGCTACGAAATCTTCTGCCATCCAAAGGATGCCATCGCAGTCTTCGACGCTGTGTGGGAGGCTGGGCAGCCACACGGCCTGCAACCTTTTGGCCTTGCTGCGCTGGACTGGGTCCGCATCGAAGGAGGGCTGATCTTTGCGGGGTATGAGTTCTGCGATCAGACAGATCCGTTCGAGGCCGGGATCGGGTTCACTGTTCCGCTGAAAACACAGAACGACGACTTCATCGGCCGCGCAGCGATCGAGCGGCGCAAATCGCATCCCCATCGCAAACTGGTGGGTCTGGATATCGAAGGCGGTCTTGTTCCGGCGAACGGCGACTGTGTTCGGGTCGGCCGCGCCCAGGTTGGCGAGATCACGTCTGCCATGAAGTCCCCTATCCTCGGCAAAGTGATCGCCCTTGCACGGTTGGATCTGGCCCATGCCGAAGAAGG
>JBCCMP010000083.1:0-14512 GCA_039026295.1 Pseudomonadota bacterium
GCCAGTTGGACCGCGAGCCGTTCGATCCGGCCAAGCGATCCCGGTGGCTTCGTCTTGATGTCGATCGCTGCCTGAACGGCCTCTGTCAGTCCGGTCGGTGCAGCAGAGATCGGAAAGTTACTGAGCATTCGAAGTTCCCAACGCCGGAATGCGGGCGACGAAATGCCCTTTCACGCCCTGCGGCCATTGCTTGAAGGGCACACGCCCGGTTTCCGATGCGTTGTGCAATTCTGCATAGTCCACCAGTGCAGTGGCCGAGGCGTCCGTCGGCGTAAACATCCCCAGCACATAGGTCAGCTTGCCGGATGCGGTGATGGCCGTGTTGCAATGGCGATCACACCCCATCATGCAGGATTGGCGCTGAACATCGACGGTGCGGATACGTTGGGCCAGCGCTTCAACTTTCTCCGCGAGGATCATCCCGCCTGTTTTTCCGTCAGGACCGGTCTTTTCGCGTGGCGTATAGCTGCACGTGTCGCAGACAAAAATTGTGGTGGTCATCAGTTCTCCTGCATCCTGCCTGATGATGATAGCTGAGGAGGGGTCGGTGACGTGCCCGGCAAAGGCGCTTTTACGATTGAAGCCGACATAGCCGCGGGATAGGGACATGTCCATGGACAGCGCGCCCTTCGGGGTGCTGAACGGATCGGTTTCAGATCGACCCATTCCGGGGATCGGGGACAGAGTTGTTCAGGGTGGCACTGGCAGTGACCAGCGGTGCCAAGGCTCTGGCGTGCAGTGGTTCCGTGTGACGGAGAGCAAGATGAGCCAAATCCGGGTAACCTGTATCGTCTTCGAACCGGATAGCTTCGGTCGATTTGATGGCGTCGGATCCGTGCAAACCGCGATCGATCGATCGACGGCGCGCGGCTGAGCGGAGTCAACGTGATGCGTCGCACCTGCAGTTTGCGTGTTGGAGGGCCTTGGGCGGCATGACGGCCCTTTTCGACAGATATGTCATGGTCGACTGGTCTGCGGCGTCCACCAGGAACGTGGGCAAGGACAGCATATGGATTGGAATCGCTGCGCCGGGCACCGAAACCACGGTGCGCAACGTGCCCACACGGATGGCTGCGCGCATGCATTTGCACGAAATCTGCGCCAAAGCGCTGGCGGGCGGGGAGCGGCTGCTGATCGGCTTTGACTTTCCCTTCGGTTATCCGGCGGGTGTGGCAAAGCACATCACGGGACACGCGAAAGCGCTGAGCCTCTGGCGTTGGATCGCGGCGCGAATACGGGATCACTCGGACAATACCAATAACCGGTTCGAGGTGGCGGAGGAGATCAACCGTCTTTATCCCGGCACCGGCCCATTCTGGGGTCGGCCCGCGGCCTGGCAGCACCCCGATATCCCGACAACCGAGAAGGCGCGCACGCGCATCGGGCATCCGCCGGAACGGCGTCTGCCCGATGAGCGGGCCAAAGGGGCCAAGACGGTCTGGCAACTGGCCTATGCGGGATCTGTTGGCAGTCAGGTCCTGATGGGCCTGCCGCATCTGCTGGCGTTGCGGGATGACCCGGAACTGGCACCTCACGTTCGGATCTGGCCGTTCGAAACGGGTCTGGCCGAGCCAGAAGCGCAGATCGTGTTTGCAGAGATCTACCCCTCGCTGATCCCGCCGGATCCTGCTGAGGAGATCAAGGATGCAGGGCAGGTCCGCGCCGTGGCGGATTGGCTTTCCGGGCTTGACCGTGACGGGGCGTTGGGACCGCTTTTCAACGGTCCCACCGATGCCTCGGCAGAGGACCGGCGGCGCATCATGACGGAAGAAGCCTGGATCCTGGGTCTGGATGTTCCGGCCGTTCGTCCGGTTCGCGATGTGCGGGCGAAGCCGCCCGGTGCCGCGCCGCCTGCGCCGCGGGCTTTGATCTATGAGCGTGACCCGGCAGAGATCTACCGGCAGTCCTTTGCGACTGTCCGGCGGGAGGCACGGCTGGACCATCTGCCGGATGATCTGCACGGAGCCGCGATCCGTCTGGTCCACGCCAGCGGGATGCCGGAGATCACAGCCAGGTTGGCCTGGTCCGAAGGTGTGGCCGCCGCTGTGACCGGGGCTTTGGCAAGCGGGGCAACCGTGCTTTGCGATTGCGAGGCGGTTGCGGCGATGGTGATCAGGCGCAACTTGCCTGCGGAAAACCCTGTCCTCTGCACGTTGAACGATCCGTCGGTTCCGGACCGGGCGGCCCAGATCGAGAACACGCGCTCTGCCGCGGCGGTGGAGTTGTGGACCGAGCGCATGGAGGATGCGGTGGTCAGCATCGGGAATGCCCCGACGGCGCTGTTTCATCTGTTGGAGCTTCTGGATGCGGGGGCGCCGCGCCCGGCGGCGATCCTGGGGTTTCCGGTGGGTTTTGTCGGGGCGGCAGAGTCAAAGGCCGAGCTTGCCGCGAATTCGCGCGGGGTGCCGTTTCTGACCTTACGGGGACGAAAGGGTGGTTCGGCCATGGCGGCGGCTGCCGTCAACGCACTCGCGGTGGCTGCGTCATGACCGGCTGGTTGACCATACTGGGGATTGGCGAGGACGGGATGGCCAGCCTGTCTGCTGCTGCGCGGCGGGCTGTGGAGGACGCAGAGGTCATCATCGGCGGGGAGCGTCATCACACCCTGACCCCTGGCCTGAAGGCGGAGCGGCTGTCCTGGCCCCATCCTTTCGATGCGCTGATCGACGAGATCCGGGCGCGCAAGGGCAAACGCCTGGTCATCATCGCCACGGGCGATCCGCTGTGGTTTTCGGTCGGTGCGCGAATTGCCCGGGCCATTCCGCCGGACGAGATCACTTTTCACCCTCAGCTTTCCGCCTTCCAGTTGGCTGCGTGCCGGATGGGATGGTCATTGGCGGATACCGAGACATTGACGGCGCATGGCCGCCCGGCAGAGCAGGTGATCCCCTATTTCTGGCCCGGCGCGAAGCTCCTGGTGCTGACATCGGGGGCTGAGACGCCGGGGGCGTTGGCACGGATGCTGGCGCAGCGCGGCTATGGCGAAAGCCGGATGACGGTGCTTGGCAGTCTGGGAGGCCCGGCCGAGACGCGCCATGAGGGTCTGGCGGCAGACTGGGCGGCAGAGGATCCTATTGACCATCTTCCCGCTTTCAACACGACTGCGGTTGAAGTGCTGGGCGCACCCGGTCTTTTGCTGGGGCGAACACCCGGCCTGCCGGATGCCGCGTTTCGCCACGATGGCAAGATGACCAAACAGGACGTTCGCGCCATAACGCTGGCCCGGCTGATGCCTGCGCGGGGCGAGGTTCTGTGGGACATCGGCACCGGCTGCGGGTCGGTCGCGATCGAATGGATGCGGGCGGCTCCGGACGCGGTTGCGGTCGGATTTGACCCGAACCCCGATCGATTGGTTTTTGCGCGGGAGAACGCGCGAAATCTCGGCACCCCGCGCCTGACGTTGCTGCAGGGCCGCGCCCCGGCGGTATTGCATAATGTGCCCGTGCCCAAAGGCGTACAGGCTGATCTCAGATCGCCAAATGCCATCTTCATAGGCGGCGGCCTGACGGAGGAGACATTTGCCGCCGCGTGGGATCGTTTGCCCGCGCGGGGCCGTCTTGTGATCAATGCGGTCACATTGGAAAGCGAAGCAGTGCTGCTGAAACTGCACGCGGACCATGGCGGTTCGTTGTCCCGAATTGCCGTTCAGCATGCCTCGCCCGTTGGGCGCTTGCATGGCTGGCGTCCCGCAATGCCGGTGACCCAGTGGGCGATCACCAAATGAGCGACGGCGTGGGGCAAGCTGAGCGGTTAGGGACGCTTTACGGGATCGGAGTGGGGCCGGGCGATCCCGAGTTGATGACATTGAAGGCCCACCGACTGATCGGGGCATGTCCAGTCATCGCCTTTCCTGCACCCGATACCGGTCCAAGTCTGGCGCGGGCCATCGCAGCACACGCGATTCCTGCAGGTGCGATCGAAATCCCGATGATCGTGCCGATGACGGCGACGCGCTTTCCGGCGCAGGAAGTCTATGCGGAGGCAGCAGAAGAAATCACCGAGCACCTTCGCCGGGGCCAAGATGTTGCAGTTCTGTGCGAAGGCGATCCGTTTTTCTATGGCTCGTTCATGTATCTTTTTTCGCGGCTGGCCGCAGCCCACCGGGTCGAGGTTATTCCCGGGGTCTCGTCGCTCGGCGCCTGTGCCGCGGCCCTCGGCCGTCCATTGGTGGCGCGAAACGATGTGCTGACAGTGCTGCCGGGGCCGTTGCCCGATGATCAGCTTCGCGGCCGCATCGACGCGGCCGAAGCGGTAGCCATAATGAAGGTCGGCCGTCATCTTCCGCGACTGCGCGCTTTGGTGGATGACATGGGGCTGACCGACAAATCGGGCTATGTCGAGCGCGCATCGATGGACGCTCAGGCCGTTGTACCGCTGGCTGATGCGCCGGAAGAGGCTCCTTACTTCTCGATGATCCTGATCACGAAGGGAGATGACCCGTGGCTCAGCCCGTTCTGATCGCGTTGACGCAGGCAGGCGAGGATCTGGCGCTGCGCATTGCGCCATCCATCGGCGCGGTCGTACACGGCCGGGCCGGAAGGACCACGGCGGAGATAACCTTTGCCGAGTCGACCGCGCATATCCGCGATCTGTTCGCCGCCGGTGTGCCGGTGATCGGCCTGTGTGCCGCGGGCATCCTGATCCGGGCGGTCTCGCCGCTTTTGTCGGACAAGACGGCGGAGCCGCCGGTGATCGCCGTTGCCGAGGACGGGTCTGCCGTTGTGCCCCTGCTGGGCGGTCATCACGGGGCGAACGGTCTGGCAACGGAGATCGCGGCTGCCTTGCGGACGAGGCCCGCTCTTACAACGGCGAGTGACGTCGCGCTTGGCGTTGCGCTGGATGATCCGCCGCCGGGGTGGCGACTGGTCGACGATGGGGCGATTGGTCCGGTCACAGCCGGGCTGGTGGCCGGGGCAAATGCCCATATCGCCGGGACCTGCCAACATCTGGAGCCGCTTACCCGGCTGCCCAATGTCACCAGTGAACCATTCGTCGATAGGGCGCAGGCTCGCGATGGGGCCCGATTGTCGTTGATTGACCCGGATGGTCTGGCGGTCGCGGATCGGGCCGTGGTTTACGAGCCAATGGACATTTGCGTCGGTGTGGGGTGTGCGCGCGGTTGTCCAGGCGAGGAACTGGAAGGGCTTGCCCGCGCGGCGTTGGCATCGGCAGGACTTGCACCGGAGGCCGTTGCCGGGGTCTTCTCGCTGGATCTGAAGGCAGACGAGGCTGCGGTGCTGGATCTGGCGGCTAGCCTCGGCGTTTCGGCCCGGTTCTTTGATGCAGCCGCGTTGGAGCTCGAGGCCCCGCGACTTGCGAACCCATCTGATGTGGTCTTCGCCGAGGTTGGGTGCCACGGCGTCGCTGAAGGTGCGGCGCTGGCGGCAGCCGGGCCGGACGGACGGTTGGTCGTCGAAAAGCAGAAATCGGCCAACGCGACCGTTGCCATCGCCTTGGCACCTGCGCCGATCACCGATCTGCCGGGCCGGGCACGGGGTCAGGTCAGCCTGATCGGCATCGGTCCGGGACAGGCCGCCTGGCGCACGCCGGAGGCCTCGCGTCTTGTGCAGCAGGCTGATGAACTGGTGGGTTATGGTCTTTACATCGACTTGCTTGGCCCCTTGGCACGCGGCAAACCACGCCATGATTTCCCGCTGGGCGGGGAAGAAGACCGCTGCCGCTATGCACTGGAACAGGCAGGTCAGGGGCGGCATGTGGCGCTGATCTGCTCTGGTGATGCCGGGATCTACGCAATGGGCGCGCTGGTTTACGAATTGATGGCGCGCGGCGAGAACGGCGTCAGCGATGCGGCCCGCCGGGTGGAGGTTGTCACGGCCCCCGGCATTTCCGCCCTCCAGGCGGCGGCCGCGCGCATCGGGGCACCGCTGGGCCACGATTTCTGCGCGATTTCGCTGAGTGATCTGTTGACCCCGCGGGCCGATATCCAGCGTCGCATCCGTGCTGCGGCGGACGGAGATTTCGTGATCGCCTTCTACAACCCGGTGTCGAAACGCCGCCGGGACCTCTTCGCCGAGGCGATCGGTACCCTTCGTGGACAGCGTTCTGCGGACACACCCGTAGTGCTGGCCCGGTCTCTGGGGCGACAGGAAGAGGCGATCGAAGTTCATGACCTGTCTGCCGTCGAGGTCGACATGGTGGACATGCTGACGGTGGTGCTGGTCGGCTCGTCCCAGTCGCAGCGGGTCAGCGTGGGAGGGCGGCCCCGCGTTTTCACCCCGCGCGGATATGCCGTGAAACATGAAAGGGCTGCTTCGTGACTGTTCATTTTATCGGTGCGGGTCCGGGCGATCCTGATCTGATCACCGTCAAGGGCCTGCGTCTGATCCAGCAGTGCCCGGTCTGTCTTTATGCCGGATCACTGGTGCCGGAAGCCGTCGTCGCCGAAGCACCGGGCAGGGTGATCGACACTGCCCCAATGACCCTGGACGAGATCATGGCCGAGATTGAGGCGGCAGAGGACGCCGGGCAAGATGTGTCGCGGGTGCATTCCGGCGATCCCTCGCTTTACGGTGCAATTGCCGAGCAGATCCGGCGGCTGAAGGCGGTGAATATTCCCTATGATATCACCCCGGGCGTCCCCGCCTATGCGGCGGCGGCGGCGGCCCTTGGGCAGGAGTTGACGATACCGGAGGTGGCTCAGTCGATCATCCTGACCCGCACCACCATGCAGTCCAGCGCAATGCCTGATGGCGAGGACCTGGATACGCTGGGCCGGACCGGCGCGACGCTTGCGATCCATCTGTCGATACGCAACCTGCTGGAGATCGAGCGGGTTCTGACGCCGCATTACGGGGCCGACTGCCCGGTCGTGGTCGCCTATCGGGTCGGTTGGCCGGATCAGCAGTTCATCCATGGCACTCTTTCGACGATCCGCGATCAGGTGAGAGCCGCGAAGATCACGCGAACGGCGCTGATCCTGCTTGGTCCTGCCCTGGCGGCGACCGAGTTCCGGGACAGCGCGCTTTACGATGGCGACTACCCCCATGTCCTGCGACCGAAACGGAAAGCAGGCTGAGGTGGTCCGGAGTTCAGACTCAGGCGGTTTCGATCACGTGACAGAACGAACCGGAGACGTTGCCTGACCTGAGGCCGACTGGGCCGAGGTCTTGTTCGGCAGCATCGCAGGCGGAGCCCATTGGGTCGCCCTCGGCATCAACGGTGGCTGTGTAGTGGAACTCGTGGGCTTTCGCGGCCCCGGTCCATGGGCCTGAACCTATGTTCAGTGTCCGGTAGCCGAGATGCAGGCGGCGCTGCTCGAAGCTGGTCTCGAGGCGCAGCAGCCCCAGCATCCGGTGACGTGCGCCGCCTTCTGTGATCAGCCCGTCACCAAGAACCATGTAGCCGCCGCACTCGCCATAGATCAGCACGTCCCGTTCTGCTGCATTTTGCATGCCGCGCTTGAATTCAGCGGCATCCGCCAGTGTTCCGGCGTGCAGTTCGGGATATCCGCCGGGAAGAAAAATCGCGTCTGCCGTGCTGGCGGGGCCCTGATCGGCCAGCGGAGAGAACGGCAGGATCTCGGCACCCTGGTCCCGCCAGTCCTGCAGCATGTGCCAGTAGGCAAAGCTGAAGGCCTGATCCTGTGCGACGGCGATGCGCTGACCCAGCGGCGGGATTCGGGAAGGCGCGCCGTCACCGATCGTCGCCGCGGTTTTCAGAATTGCATCTAGATCGCAGTTTTCTGCGATGAGACTGGCGGCCTTTGTAATCAGCCTTTCCAGATCACGGGCCTCGGATGCCTGCACCAGCCCTAGATGCCTGGATGGCACCGCGAGATCCGGAGTGCGCGGGATTGCGCCGAAGACCGGGCAGGTTGACTTGATTGCAGAGCTCACCATTGCCGCGTGCTTCTGGCTGCCGACCCGGTTGAGGATCACGCCGGCCAAAGACGTTCCCGCGGCTTTCGCCCAGTCAAATAGCCCGGCGACCAGGGCCCCTGCGCTTTGCGCCATGTGCGATACATCGATTACCAGAACCATCGGTATTCCGAGTGCGGCCGCGACCTCTGCCGCTGATCCCTTTCCCGGTCCTGTCCGCGAGATCGCGCCGTCAAATGCACCCATGGCACCTTCAACGATTAGCACTTCTGCTGATCCCGGCGAAGCGAGTGACCCCTCTATTGGCGTATCAGCCCAGACGGCGTGCATTGCTGCCCGTCCCCTCAGGTGATCAGGTGCTGATGCCCAGGCGTCCAGTGTGACGCATGGTCTTCCGGTGGCGGCGGCGTGAAAGGCAGGGTCGATGTAATCGGGTCCCGACTTGGCCGACGCGACCGTTACCCCGCGATCGCGCAATCCCCTGAGCAGCCCCAGCGTCACAGTGGTCTTCCCCTGACCAGAGGCGGGTGCGGCGATCAACAGTCCGCGCATCGGGCAACCTCAAAGCGGCCCGCCTCGAGGGCGCGGGCTGACGGCGGACTGGTGGCTGGATTGTCCAAGAAGACCTTTCCGGCGTCAGCCCGTCTCTGCAATTCTGCGGGCGCCGAGAGGATCTGTATCGGTTACAGGCTGTCCGGCCATGTGGCTGACCCAATCGAGCACGCTGCGCAGTCGCACGACCTCGCCGATGCAGATGATGGCAGGCGGGGTTATTCCTGCAGCAAGAACGTCTTCTGCCGCATGTCCCAAGGTTGTCTCTAGCACCTGCATTTCGGGCAGGGATGCATTCGAGACCACTGCAACCGGCTCGGCCACTGATCTGCCGCCGTTGATCAGGGCGGCGGCTATCTTCGGAAGCGTCTTTATCGCCATGTAACAGACGATGACAGGTGCCCCGCGGGCCAGCGCTTCCCAGTCAATTGCAGCGGGCGCATCGCCCGTTTGGTCGTGGCCGGTCAGAAAGGTCACCGACTGGTTCACGTCGCGATGGGTGAGCGGAATGCCTGCATAGGCCAGACCGCCGATCCCGGCGGATATCCCGGGGACGATCCGGATGGGGATGCCTGCTGCGACGACCGTCTGCGCCTCTTCCCCGCCGCGTCCGAAAACGAAAGGGTCACCGCCTTTAAGCCGCAGGACCTTTTTGCCCGCGCGGGCCAGTTCGATCAGGCGAAGAGAGATGTCGCGCTGTTTTGGCGACGGTTTGCCGCCGCGCTTGCCCGCATATTCGATCTCTGCACCGGGCGCTGCCCAGTCCAGCAGGCGTTCGTCAACCAGCGCATCATAAACGATATGGTCAGCCTGTTTCAGCGCATTAAGACCGTGAAGGGTCATCAGCCCCGGATCGCCGGGGCCGGCACCTACCAGCCAGACCCACCCGGGGTTCAGAGCTGGCCATTCAAACGAGTCAGGCAGTATCGTCATAGCGGTAGCTTAGAGCCTCAGGCTGCACCTGCGAAGACCTGTCCGCGACCCTGCGACGACATTTGGCGTCCTGTTTCAGAAGTCTGGATCATATCAGTTTGGAAGCGACAGCGATTTGCGTCCCTTTCATGCGATGGAGGGGCAGATAAAAGATCACTATCAGCGGGCTGATTGACACATCGCAGGCCGCGGGGAAACTCGCTGGAGATCCGTTAGGAGAGCGATATGAAACCAGTCTGTCTTGTCATAGGTGCAGGCCGCGGGATCGGCGGCACCGTCGGGAAGCGGTTTGCGAAAGGCGGCTATCACGCCGTTCTTTGCCGTCGATCGGATCAGGAGGGGCTGGACGAGCTGGTCGCCGAGATCGAGGCAGAGGATGGATCTGCATCGGGCCATCTGATGAATGCGATTGAGGATGGGGCCATCGAGGAACGGATTGCGCAAACCGAGGCGACGGTCGGCCCGATCGAGGTACTAGTCTACAATCTGGGCGCGCAAATCGGGACCCGCGAACTGATGGAGACACCGCCCAAAGCATTCATGCGCTGCTGGCAGATGGCGACGCAGGGTCTGTTCCGAACGGCGACGTCGATCTTTCCGAAAATGGTCGAACGGGGAAAGGGGACGCTTCTTGTCACCTCTGCCACGGCTGCGATGCGTGGCAATGCCGGTCAGCATGCGCATGCGGCAGCGATGGGCGGTCGCCGCATGCTGTGTCAAAGCCTCAACGCTGAATATGCGCCGCAGGGCATTCATGTTGCTCACATCCTGGTCGACGGCTCGGTCGACGCGCCGGATACGCTCGGCAAGATGATGGGGGCCGAAAAGTTTCAGGAAATGCGCGAGGCGCGCGGCATGGACAATGACGGCCTGCTGCTGCCGGCGAAGATGGCCGAGACATACTGGCATGTGCACAATCAGCACAGATCGGCATGGACATTCGAGATGGACCTCAGGTCGTTCTCGGACCTTGCTTGGTGGAACCACAGAACGATGCAGTCAGTCTAGGGGCTGCTGATTGCCGGGTGCGGTCGGCTGCGACCTGCGCTTTGGCGGTCGGGGATCCCCTGCCGACGGCGAAGACCTGAATATGCTGCGGGGAGGCTGCGATGGATCTGGCAACGGCGATGAACGGGCGGCGGTCGATCCGCGGATTTCAGCGAAAGGCCGTTCCGCGGGACCTTTTGGAAGAGGTGATCGCACTTGCGAACCGCGCGCCGTCTTCGATGAACACCCAGCCCTGGCATCTGCATGTCCTGACCGGTGAGCCGCTGGCGCAGGTTCGAAAAGGCAATACCGAGCGGATGCTGGCGGGCGTGCCGGTCAGCCGCGAAATCGGGGATTACGCCTCTTATGAAGGGCCGCACCGGGCGCGGCAGATCGAGATCGCTGTGCAGTTGTTCGAGGCCATGGGCATAGAGCGACATGACAAGGAACGCCGCCAGGACTGGGTCATGCGTGGCTTTCGCCAGTTCGACGCTCCCGTTTCGATCGTCGTATGCTTCGACCGGGACCTGCTGGAGAACACCATCGCCCATTTCGACACCGGCGCGATGACCTTCGGTCTTGTGCTTGCTGCCTGGAGCAAAGGTCTGGGGGCGGTCATCAACGGACAGGGGATTATGCAGAGCCCTGTGGTTCGGGAGGTCGCAAAAATACCCGAGGATCAGGTTATCCTGACCTGCGTTGCGTTGGGCTGGCCGGACGAGGAGTTCGTCGCAAATGCCGTGGTCTCGCGTAGGCGCGATGTCAACGAGGTCGCCCGGTTCGTTGGGTTCTCAGACGACATGTGACGCGCCCGTTGACCTTTGGCGGCAGACCTGTTTGGCGGAAGCTAGTTGGCCGGGGTCGCCCGCAGATCGAAGGTGACCTGAACTTCAGGCCCGATCTCCACGAAAACCGCGCTTGGGCCGACGCCCAGGAGATAGTCCCATCTTTTAATGCTGAGGGTGCCCTGCGCCCGGACGTCGTTGTCGCCGATCTCCAGCGAAACAATCGCCTGGATCGGTTTTGTCTCGCCGCGGAGTGTGAGATCCCCAAAGGCATCGAATCTGCCGTCTTCGCGGGGTTGCAGCGTTCTCAGGCTATACGTCACGAAGCGGTGGTTGCGGGAATCAAACCATTCCGCCGATGTGGCAAAAGCCGTCGCGAAATCCTCGTAAAGATTGATGGATTCCGTATCGATCTTCAGCAAGAGCTGTGCTGACTCCGGTGCGTCGCGGCTCATGGTTGCCTCGCCGGTCAACCTGGTGAATTCGCCGGTCGCTGGCGTTCCATCGCGCGTGTAGTCGAACCGGATGCTGGACCTGTCCTGCAGGACACGCCACTCCGTTGCCACCGCGGGCTGGACGGACAGGAGAACCGCCAAAATCAGACTGGGCAGGGGGAATTTCATGGTTTCACATTCTCCTCAGGCCCGCGTTGACCTAGGGCGAAGTCAGAGCGAGAGAAACTCAAGATCGATCGCGTAAATGTAACGCGGCGTGTGTGAATATTCGTCGCTCTCGCCTTGAGCGTTCGTCAAGAGCGTCGAAGGCAAGTCTTTGGCAGCGACAGGAGTCGCCAGCCGTCAGGCGGTCGCTTCGAACAACTCCCGCCCAATCAGCATGCGGCGGATTTCCTGCGTGCCTGCCCCGATCTGCATCAACTTGGCATCGCGCATCAGTCGCCCGACGGCATTGTCGTTGAGATAGCCGGCCCCGCCCATCGCCTGAACCGCCTCGACAGACTGCTGCATTGCGCGGTCCGATGCGAAGAGACAGCAGGCCGCCGCGTCCTGCCGCGTGACCTCGCCCCGATCGCAGGCTGCCGCGACCGCGTAGATGTAGGCGCGGGAGGCATTCAGTTCGGTATACATGTCGGCAATCTTCCCCTGCATCAGTTGGAAGGTGCCGATCGGTTTGCCGAACTGCTCGCGTTCGTGGATGTAAGGGACAACCCAGTCCATGCACGCGGCCATGATGCCGGTGCCGACCGCGGCCAGGACCGTGCGCTCGTAGTCGAGACCCGACATCAGAACACTGACGCCCTTGCCTTCTTCGCCCAGGACGTTCTCGAAGGGGACTTCGCAATCCTCGAAGACCAGTTCGCCGGTCGAGGAGCCGCGCATCCCGAGTTTGTCGAGTTTCTGGCCGGTGGAGAAGCCGGCGAACTCTTTCTCGATCAGAAAGGCCGTGATGCCGCGTGACCCCGCATCAACGTCCGTTTTGGCATAGACGACCAGCGTATCGGCATCCGGCCCGTTGGTGATCCAGAACTTGTTGCCGGTAAGCCGATAGTGATCGTTGCGCTTTTCAGCGCGCAGCTTCATCGAGACAACGTCAGACCCGGCACCGGGTTCGGACATCGCAAGCGAGCCGACATGTTCGCCGGAAACAAGCTTGGGCAGATATTTTGCCTTCTGATCCGGCGTGCCGTTCAGCTTGATCTGGTTCACGCAGAGATTTGAATGCGCGCCGTAGGACAGGCCGACGGACGCCGAGGCGCGGGTGATCTCTTCGACGGCGATGGTATGAGCAAGATATCCCATCCCAGCGCCGCCGTATTCTTCTTCCACGGTAATTCCAAGAAGGCCCATCTCTCCCATTTCCTGCCAGAGGTGCATGGGGAACTGGTCTGTGCGGTCCAGTTCGTCCGCCAGCGGGGCGATCCGCTCCTGCGCAAATCGGTGCACGGCCTCTTGCAGGGCCTGAACGTCATCCGGCAGGCCGAAATTCATGCTGGCGTAGAACATGGGATCTCCTTTGGGATCACGGGACCGGCGGCACCGGACACCATCTGTTGGTAGAGCTTTTCAATCTCTGGTGGGCTGATCGGACCGTCTTCGCGGTACCAGGCAGGCAGACCGTTCATCAACGCAATCACAGCACGAGCCGTCACGCGCGCGTTTTGCGGCCGGAGCGATCCCTCTTCTATGCCATCGCTGATGATCGTAACGACCTCGTTTTCGTAGGCGCGGCGCAGGTCTTCGATCTGGGCGAAGTTGTCCGGCGTCAGGCTGCGAAGTTCCATGTAACTGAGGAACAGGCTGTCATTCCGGTCCCAGTGATGGCGGATGTGGAATTCTGCGAAAGCGTTGAGACGCTCCCGGGCGGGTATTCGATCAGGCGGCCGTTTGGCATCCCATGCGGCCAGAAGCTGGTCCATATGGGTTTTCAGAAGGTCGAACAGAATGGCCTGCTTGGTCGGAAAGTAGCGGTACAGGGCCGCCGCGCCCAAATCGATTTCCTCGGCCAAACGCCGCATCGACAAGGCCTCGTACCCATAGCGCGCGAAAAGCCGTGTTGCCGCGGCTCTGATCGCTGTTTTGGTGCGCGTCCCGTCCGAACCTGTGGTTCTTGCCATGACCGGATCTCCCTTGCGACCGGACGTTAATTGAACAAGTGTTCAATTCAAGCGGCAATTTGGGTTGGACCCACGTTCATCGGGTGATTGGCAAGGGTCACACCGGTTCGATCCAGACATCTTCAAGATGGTGCTCGAAGGACTGGTGCATCTGGTAATTCTTCACGCGAGGTGACGCCGATCGAAAGAGTTTTCGCCAATAGGGTTGGATTATGACCCCGGAATCGCGGAGCCGTTGCTGCAGAAGCGCCATGGTCGAGCGGCGCGCCTCGACATCAGGGGTCGCGAGCGCGATGTTCAAAAGCCTGTCAAATTCCGGATCAGAGAATTCGGATTCATTCCACGGCGCGTCGCTGCGGTAGGCAAGGGCCAGAACCTGGATGCCAAGCGGACGGGGATTCCAGTTTGTCGTGGAAAACGGGAAACGCTTCCAGGAATCGCTGAAGACCGATTCGGATACGATCGTCCTGCGAGTTTTGATCCCGACATCCAGAAGTTGCGCCGCGATTGCGTCCGTGGACAATCGACGCCAGTCGTCGTCGACGGAGACCAGATCCAGAACAGTGTCCTTGTGGCCAGCCTCCTCAAGCGCAGCGGCAGCAGACTTCTGATCCGCGGGGACTGAGCCAATCGCGGCGTAGTCCGGGTGCATTGGACCGACATGATGGTTCTCGGCGACCTCACCCAGCCCCGCTATGCCGACCTCCATGACGATTTCATTGTCAACGGCTTGCTGGATGGCCCGTCGAACCTTCTGGGAATTGTATGGCGGGACAGATGCCTTCATTCGTGCAACGATCGTCGCGGCGGTCGCATAGCGGGGCTGGGTGAGGTCGCCGAGAACC
>JBCCMP010000084.1:0-14444 GCA_039026295.1 Pseudomonadota bacterium
CCGGCGATCCGCGAAGAGGTCGAGCATCGCGAACGGGTCGAGGAAATCATCGACTTCCTGGAAATCCAGTCGATCCGCAAACAGCCCGTCGGCGCACTGCCCTATGGCATGCAAAAGCGTGTGGAACTGGCCCGCGCACTGGCGATGGAGCCCGAGCTTCTGCTGCTGGACGAGCCGATGGCCGGGATGAACGTCGAGGACAAAGAGGACATGTCCCGCTTCATCCTCGACGTCAACGCGCAATACGGCACCACGATCGCGCTGATCGAACACGACATGGGCGTGGTCATGGATCTGGCCGACCGCGTGGTGGTTCTGGACTACGGCAAACAACTGGCCGACGACGTGCCCGAAGTGGTGCAGAAGGATCAGGCCGTAATCGACGCATATCTGGGGGTCTGAGCAGATGGATATCCTCTACAGTATCTTCGCGGACCCGTTCGTTCAGATGGTCTCGCTGCCCGACTTCTTCATCCAGGTGCTCTGGGAAGGTCTGGTCGCGGGCGTGCTTTACTCGCTGATCGCGCTGGGCTTCGTGCTGATCTTCAAGGCGTCCGGCATCTTCAACTTTGCCCAGGGCATCATGGTGGTGTTCGCGGCGCTGGCGATGGTCGGCCTGTGGGAGCTGGGCGTGCCCGGATGGCTCGCGCTGATCCTGGCGCTGGGCATCATGTATGCGCTCGCCTACGGGGTGGAACGCTTCGTGCTGCGCCCATTGGTGGGACAGGAAGACATCATCCTCTTCATGTCCACCATCGGCCTGACCTTCATGCTGATCGGCGGCGGGCAGTGGATCTTTGGCGGAGAGCCGAAGACCATGATCACCAGCGAGCTTGGCCTGCCCACCGGCGACACCGTATGGGAGCCCTTCGGCGGTATCGTTATCTTCCAGCACCTGGATGTGGCCGCCATCGTCATTGCGGGCGGCATGATCGCCGGGCTCGCGTTCTTTTTCAGCTATACCAAGATCGGCCGCGCCCTGCGCGCGGTGGCCGATGACCACCAGGCGGCGGTCTCGGTCGGGATCGGTCTGAACCAGATCTGGGTCGTCGTGTGGTTCGCGGCGGGCATCGTTGCGCTGGTGACCGGGATCATGTGGGGCGCGAAATCGGACGTGTCGTTCGCCCTGCAGATCGTGGCGCTGAAGGCGCTGCCGGTGCTGGTCCTCGGCGGCTTCACCTCGATCCCCGGGGCCATCGTTGGCGGGCTGATCATCGGCATCGGTGAAAAGCTGTTCGAGATTTACTGGGGCGGGCTGATCGGTGGCGGCACCGAAAGCTGGTTCGCCTTTATCATCGCACTGGTGTTCCTGCTGTTCCGGCCCCAGGGCCTGTTCGGCGACAAGATCATCGAGAGGGTTTGATCCATGTTTTACCGTGAAGCAGGGGACTTCAAGACCTCGTACCAGAAGGACATGGCCGCGTTCCCGATCCGTCAGGACAAGATCGGGATCGGCATCTGGCTGATGCTGGCAACCGTTGTCGGCATCTTCTCGGCCATGAACTGGGGCATTCTGGGGATGGAGGCGGGCTTTGCCATGAAGGCGATCGTCCTGCCGACGCTGATCTTCACCCTGACCACGCTGGGCCTGAACATTCTGGTCGGCTTTGCCGGTCAGATCAGCCTGGGCACCGGGGCCTTCATGGGGGTGGGCGCATATGCGTGCTACAAGCTCACCACCTGGATGCCGGATGTAAACATCATCTTCATGTTCTTCGCGTCCGGTCTGGTCGCGGCAATCGTGGGTGTGTTCTTCGGCCTGCCCTCGCTGCGGATCAAGGGCTTCTATCTGGTCGTCGCCACACTGGGCGCGCAGTTCTTCCTGGAATGGGCATTCGGGCGGATTGCCTGGCTTTACAACTACAATGACTCGGGCGCGATCGAGGTGCCGACGCGAACGCTGTTCGGCGTGCCCATCACCGGGGCAAGTGCGAACGTGACGCTTCAATACGTGGTCGTTCTGTTCATACTGATCTTCATGACGTGGATCGCGTCCAACCTTGTGCGCGGGCGCATCGGCCGGTCCTGGATGATGATCCGCGACCACGACATCGCGGGCGAGCTGATCGGCGTGCGCCCGATGCAGGCCAAGCTTTCCGCCTTTGCCGTCTCGTCCTTCTATTGCGGCGTCTCCGGCGCGCTGATGGTGTTTGTCTGGCTGGGCGCGGCCGAGGTCGAGAGCTTCGACATCAACCACTCGTTCCTCTACCTCTTCATGGTGATCATCGGCGGCCTCGGGTCCATCACCGGGTCCTATATGGGCGCTGCCTTCATCTGGATCTTCCCGATTGTCCTGAAGGAAATCGGCAAGGCGTTTGGCTATGGCGCAACGCTGATGGAGAACATCTCGCTGGTTGCAATCGGCGTGATGATCGTCATCATCCTGATCAAAGAGCCGCACGGTCTGGCCCGTCTCTGGCAGATCGGCAAGCAGAAGCTCCGACTTTGGCCGTTCCCGCACTGACGGGCGCCGGCAAACTTGCGGCGGGGCTGGCGAAACCGGGCCTCGCTGAAAACTTAAAAAGGTTTCGAACCGGCGGCTTCGGCCGCACTGACAGGGAGGAAGCACGCGATGCTTAAACCACTTACGCTCGGCGCTGCCGCACTGGCCATGACGGCCGCGGCCTTCGTCGAGACCAAGGCCCAGGCCGAGGACAGCCTCTACATTCCGATGACCACCTACCGGACCGGTCCGTTCGCCGCCAACGGCACCGCGAACGCCAACGGCATGTGGGACTACTTCGAAATGCTCAACCAGCGCGACGGCGGCATCGGCGGTGCCAAGCTGGTCGTGGAAGAGTGTGAAACCGGCTACAACGCGCAAAAGGGCGTCGAGTGCTACGAGTCCACCAAGGGCAAGGGCGCGCTGGTCTACAACCCGAACTCCACCGGCATCACGCTGCAGCTGATCGCCAAGGCCCCCGTGGACAAGATCCCGGTGCTCTCTATGGGCTATGGCCTGTCGGCGGCGGCCATCGGCGAGACGTTCCCGTGGACCTTCAACTACCCGGCCTCCTACTGGTCGCAGATGTCCTCGATCCTCAGCTACATCGAAAGCCAGGGCGGGCTGAAGGACAAGAAGATCGGCTTCATCTATCTGGACGTGGGCTATGGGCGCGAGCCGATCCCGCTGCTGGAAGATCTGGCACCGAAGCTGGGCTTTGAAGTCAAGCTCTACCCGGTGGGCGTCAAGGAAATGCAGGCCCAGTCGGCCCAGTGGCTGAACGTCCGCAAGGATCGTCCGGACTGGATGATCATGTGGGGCTGGGGCGCCATGAACCCGACGGCGATCAAGGAAGCGGTCAAGATCCGCTATCCGATGGACCGCTTCATCGGCAACTGGTGGTCGGCAAGCCACGTGGACCTGATCCCGGTCGGCGAAGGGGCCAAGGGCTATCTCGGCTCGAACTTCACCGCGTCGGGCACGTCCTATCCGCTGATCCAGGACATCATGAAGCACGTCATCGACAACGATGCGGCCTCGTCCCAGACCGACAAGGCGAATGTGGGCCACGTGCTCTACAACCGCGCGGTCTTCAACGGTGTGCTGGTGGCCGAAGCCATCCGCGCGGCGCAAAAGCACTTCGGCAAGCCGGGTGTCAACGCCGAGGAAGTCCGCTGGGGCTTCGAGAACATCAATCTGGATGAAGCCCGCCTGAAGGAAATCGGTCTGGAAGGCTTCACCGCCCCGCTGGCCGGATCCTGCGCTGACCACGAAGGTGGCGGCTCGATCTTCATGCACCAGTGGAACGGGTCGGACTTTGACGTCGTCACCGGCCTGATCCCGCCGATGACCGACATCGTGCGTCCGATGCTGGAAGATGCAGCAGCCAAGTACGTGGCCGACAAGCCGGACTGGCAGGGCCAGGCATGCGGCTGATGCCCGTTTGCTGTTAAGCTGATCTGAACACGTCCCCGGCCCGCGCGGCCGGGGACATCCTTTTCCCAACCGAACAGGCCGTGCCCGATGCTTGATGCAGCAGAGACCCAGACGGGGACCAACGCAGAGACGCTGCTCGATATCAACAATATCGAGGTGATCTACAATCACGTCATCCTGGTGCTGAAGGGCGTCAGCCTGAAGGTCCCCAAGGGCGGTATCACCGCGCTTCTGGGCGGTAACGGTGCCGGCAAGACCACCACGCTGAAAGCGGTCTCGAACCTTCTGCATTCCGAACGCGGCGAGGTGACCAAGGGCACCATCGAATACCGCGGCAAGTCGATCGCCCACTCGGACCCGGCGACTCTGGTCGCAAACGGCGTCATCCAGGTCATGGAAGGCCGCCACTGTTTCGAACACCTGACCGTCGAGGAAAACCTGCTGACCGGCGCCTATACCCGCAAGGACGGGTCCGCGGCGACGAAGCAGAGCCTCGAGATGGTCTACAACTACTTCCCGCGCCTGCGCGAGCGGCGCAAATCGCTGGCGGGCTACACTTCGGGCGGCGAACAGCAGATGTGCGCCATCGGCCGCGCCCTGATGTCGAACCCCGAGACGATCCTCTTGGACGAGCCGTCCATGGGCCTCGCCCCCCAGCTGGTCGAAGAGATCTTCGAGATCGTCAAGAACCTCAACGAGAAAGAGGGTGTCTCGATCCTGCTCGCCGAACAGAACACCAACATGGCGCTGCGCTACGCCAACTACGGCTACATCCTGGAATCAGGCCGCGTCGTGATGGATGGCCCGGCCGCCGACCTGCGCGAGAACCCGGACGTGAAGGAATTCTACCTCGGCATCTCCGACAAGGGCCGCAAGAGCTTCCGCGATGTCCGGTCGTACCGGCGGCGCAAGCGCTGGCTGTGAGGCGGGCGTTGGGGTTGGGGTCGGGCTGAGGCCCGAACCAGGAAGGTTTCATGGGGCGTCCCGGTGGGGCGCCCTTTTTGATTGGCCGAAGGTAGGGCCAGGGCCGCAGAGACCGCACGCTCTGCGCCCGGATACGGCGCTGGGGTAAGCGCTTCTGTTTCGACCACGATCTCGCCGGGGCCACGCAGGTTGTTTGCCCTTGGTCCTCACGGTGCTATGATCTGCCCGTCGCGTTTTGATTGTTCGCCGAACGGCACGCTCCCGACCTGATATTCAGGATACGGACAGGTGCAAAGGTTTACGCAGGGATCAGGATGTCGGATATCCAATCGAAGATAGCGCGCAAGCCGGACATGTCGCTGAAACTCGCCGGTCTGGATCGGCCAGAGCAGTTCAAGGCGTGGCAGACGATCAGCGCCCCGATCGGCGACGTCATTTTCAATGAAGACTCCGAAAAGGACGATACGCCGTTCGAATCGAATGCGTGGAACCTTGGCCGATTGCTGCTGACGACGACACGGTTCCCGATGTCTACGATGATCCGGTCGGACCGGCACATTCAGCTTGGCAGCAGCGACTATGTTCGGCTGCGTATTTTCCGTGGCGGTGGTGGCAACTCGATCGTCGATGGACAGGCGGTAGACGTCGTGCCCGACGACATCCACTTTGTTCATGGCCGATCAGAAGTACATCTGACAGCGCAGGCCGATGACATTTTGGGTCTTCTGATCCCCTATGATTTCATCGATCTGGACCCGGAGCGGGCGAACCGCCACTTCTGCATCACTGGTGGCACGCCGACTGCCAGGCTGATTAGCTGCGCACTGGAGACGACCTTGCAAGGCATGCCGACGACGGCGCCTGGCGACATTCCCCTGCTTGCCTCTGCCCTGATCTCCTTGGTTCGCGGCATGCTGCTGCACAATGCACCGGTCCCGGCCGAGGATCAGTCCTTCCGCCTTCTGCAGCGCAATGCCATCCGGCAATATGTCGATGACAACCTCGTCGGAAAGGACATTACGGTTGAGCTGCTTTGCGATGTCTTCCACGCGTCGCGGGCATCGGTGTATCGCCATTTCAAGCAGGATGGCGGCCTGCAGAAATACATGATCGAACGTAGACTTGATCGATGCCTCTACGACCTGCTGGTGGCACCGATCACCCACGGCATGGTGCGCCGGGCCGCCGAGCAATGGGGGTTCGACAACGCCTCGTACTTTAATCGCCGGTTCCGTGAAAAGTTCGGCATGACGCCTGGCGCAGTGATCAATATGCGCGATGCCGAGGCAGCGCCCGACACGGTTGACGATGTGCGCCAAATGAACTTCCCCGACTTTGCGTACATCCTGAAGGACGTCAACAACCCGGTCGAACTTCTGAAGGGTATCGGAAAGGACACCTGACGCGATGAATGGGCTTACCTGATCCGACATCTGAGACTCCCAGTACATACAATCTGACACTCCCGGCTCATTCATCCTGCTCCGCGATCGCGTAACTTAATGGCGCGATATTTGATCGAGGAGTTATCTCAAATGGCAAAGTCTCAGCAGGTGAAGATCGTGCACCAGGTCTTCAAGGGGAACGCGAAACCAGACGACCAGCTGGACGAGCTTTTCAGGCAGGCCAAGGCCGCGCTACCGGCGTTCAAGAAGGTCATCAAAGCCCTGAACCAGAAGGTGCCCGGCTCGATCACAAACCCTGTTTTCAAGGACAGAAAAAGCGCCGAGCGCAAGCTCAAGAACTACAAAATGACAGAGTTGGGCGACCTTCTGCGGGCAAAGGTGATCTACAAGTCATTCACCGAACTGAACGCGGCACGAGATACACTGGCCACCATGGATGCCTCGGTCTTCGCGGCCTATGTCGTAAAGGACCGCTACGAAAACCCGAGCGAGAAGACCGACTACAAGGACATCAAGTTTTATCTGAAAATCCCGATCCCGGGCGGACATCACTTTTGCGAGCTGCAGTTGAACCTGTTGCAGTTCGATGTCGCCAACCTGATCGATCATCCGATTTACGAGATCATCCGGCGATCGATCAACAACCCAAAGAAAGAGGCAGAGATCGTCCTCAAGAAAGGCGATCAGTTCCCCTTTCGAATGCGCGCTCTCGCCGTCAAGGTCCAACAGGACATTCAGATCGACAAGGCCACTTCGAAAAAAATGCTCGGTTTCGCGAAGATGTTTTTCACCGGCAAAGATTCTTCCCAACCACAGACCAAGCCGGTGACGATCTCGAAAAGCCAAATCAAGGAACTCAGAGAGATCTCTGCCAAAATTTATCATGTCTGGACCGACAAGGCGAAGCAGTCGCAAATCATCAAGGGCGGCACGCTGAAGCCCGCGGTGCATTTCGGGGATCTTTAAAGGGAAATCTTTAAAGACCCCCCTGGCGTCGGTCGCTTTCACCCCGGCAGCGACCGACCGCCGAACAACGCATGGAAGCCAGGGGTGGCGGCAGCCTGCTTTCCCCAAAACGCAAGCCGTGGGTTGGTTGTGTCCCCACCACCGCGCCGGTTTCGAAGGCGTCGATCGGGCGGCTCCTATTCCAGCAAAAACGTGCCCACCACCACGGCATCCTGCCCGGGCCGGACGCGCACCACCACGATCTCGCCCGGGCTCACGTCCCGGCCCGTCAGTGCCTTGATGTTTCCGGCATAGGTCACCAGCAGCGCCGTCTCGTTGCGGCGCATGCCGTCCAGCAGTTCCAGAACCCGCTCGGCCGCGTCGGCATCGTCAGGGGCGGACGGGTTCAGGATCGCGTCTGTCCTGACCGGGCGCAGTTGCAGGGTGCGCGCCGTCTCGATCGTCCGGCACCATTCGGACGTTGCCAGCAGATCGACGTGAATGCCCGACCGCTCCAGGCTCTGACCCAGCCGCCGCGCAAAGTTGCGCTGACGCCTGTCCAGGGCGCGCTGCTCGACGCAGTTCGCCTTGCCCAGCCCCAAAGGCGCATCGCCGGGCGCAGCAGCGGGCGCGTCGCCGACCTGGCGCATCAGGGCATGGGTCCAGCGGTCCTCCATGAACTGCAGAACCTGCGCGTCGGCGTGGGCACTGTTGATGCCAAGCAGCGTTGCCAGAAAGACGATTGCGGCGTGAAGCCTGAAAGCTGTGATCATGGAGCGTTCTTGAATGTCCGAGATGTCCGGGAAGCCATCATGTTTGTCCATCGTACAGATAGTCATACTTCGCCGCGAAAACATGGTGTCGGTTGTCACAGCTATACGCGGCGACGTGCGGCCCTGTCATCACCCATGCATCGCACCCGCCGGCCGAAAACGACCGTCTGTTGTGCGGCGATGCTCAACCGCGGCTCTGGTTCCGAATCTCTGCCGTGATGCTTTGTCCCGCCCCAGTTATGAGGATTTGGTAACCGCGTGCTATTATGGGTCAACTCTCGCTTTTGGAGGTGCGCACCATGTCAAAATCCCGGAAATCGGTGAACGGCTCGAAGCAGTCGTCCGTGCGGAATGTATCGGGCGTCAAGGTGACGCTGGAAGCCTACGAGAAAGAGCTTCGCCGCCTGCAGATCGAACTGGTCAAGCTGCAGGAGTGGGTGAAAGCCACCGGTCAGCGCATCGCCATCGTGTTCGAGGGGCGCGATGCCGCCGGCAAGGGCGGAACGATCAAGCGGATCACCGAACCCCTGAACCCGCGCATCTGCCAGGTTGTCGCCCTGCCCGCGCCTAGCGAGCGGGAGAAGACCCAGTGGTACTTCCAGCGCTATGCCGCGCATCTGCCCGCCGCGGGCGAAATCGTGATCTTCGACCGGTCCTGGTACAACCGGGCCGGCGTCGAACGCGTCATGGATTTCTGCACTGACGAGGAATACCGCGAGTTCCTGCGCAGTTGTCCCGAGTTCGAGCGGATGCTGGTCCGGTCGGGCATCCAGCTGATCAAGTACTGGTTCTCGGTCAGTGACGAGGAACAGGAACGCCGCTTCCAGAAGCGCCTGACCGATCCGACCAAGCGCTGGAAACTCAGCCCCATGGATCTGGAAAGCCGCAAGCGCTGGGTCGAGTATTCAAAGGCCAAGGACGAGATGTTCGCCCACACCGACATCAAGCAGGCCCCCTGGTACGTCGTGGATTCGAATGTCAAGAAACACGCCCGGCTGAACTGCATCAATCACCTGCTGTCGCTGATCCCCTACAAGGACGTCACGCCCAGCAAGATCACCCTGGATCCACGGCCCCCGCAGACCGGGTACACCAGACCCCCGATCGACGATCAGACCTTCGTGCCAGAGGCGCACCGCGTCATCCTTTGAGACCGTGCCGCCATCGATGACCCGATACCAGGGTCATCGCGCGCTCCTCTGGAATTCGCGCAACACCACGCTTCCTTAAGCTATACCCCCGCCGTCGACCGGGGCCGGGCGATTAACAACCAACCGGCCCTCAGCATCCGGATGAGCGGCAGGCCGAAGACCGTTAGGGCGAACCTTTCATAGGCCACCGCTGGTCCCCGGGCAGGGGACTGAACCACGACCTCGGGCGCGCCGTGTAGCGACGGAGCCCGCAGCAGTGCTGCTGCTCGTCCCGAGCCGGGACGACCGACCAGAATTCGATGCCCGGTCCTTTGATGATGCGGGCGTCACTTTGAGGGGCCGAACGGTCCCTCCAAACGAGAAAACGGACAAGGGCCGGCAGGTGTGCAACGCAGACTGCGTGCCGGGCCCCGCTTGCGTGGCGGTCACGGCAAGACTGTGGTCCACGGCAAGACCGTGGTCCCGTTGCACGGCGTGTCTGCGACGATCTCTGCGGCGACCCACCAGCATGCAGACACTGGCAGCCGTCCGATGGCTAGGCGTCCCGGGCAGGCCCTGACCAGAAGCCGGAGATTCGAAGTTTTCCGGGCTCCCGCCCCGCCGCTTTCGCGGCATCGCGCAACTGCCGGGCATCCTGCTTTTCGCCGGCGAACCAGACGTGCGCGTCCGGGTGCGCCGGCATCGCCTCCATCGCCGCATCCAACAGACGGTCGCCCCGGGCACGCGCCAGCCAGTGCAGCCGGATACCTGACGGGGCTTCGAACGGATACCCGCACTCCTCGCCGTGTTCCGATTCCAGCAAAAGGTCACCGGTCGCACTGTCCGGCAGATTCTCCAGCAGCCGCGCAGCGGCAGGAAAGCCTGTCTCGTCCGTCGCCATCAGAACATTGTCCGCATCCAGAATGCCGCCGCCGGACGGCCCGACCAGACCCACGACATTGCGGCCGCGCTCGCCGCGCTGGGCCTCGCGTGCCCACTCGGTGGTGCGGCCGCCCTCGTGGATGAAAACATCGGTCACCAGCGTTCGCGATGCGTGGTCCAATGACCGGGTCGTATAGACCGGCTTGTGCGGGGCGCCCGGTCCGTCCGGCCACTTGATCGAACCGTTCGCCGCAACGGACGGCCATTCGGGCTCTGCATCCTTCGGGGGCTGGACCAGCCGGAAATGGATCGAGGCATCGCCATGGGCCGAGAGGTCCTCCCCCTCCAGCGTGACCCTCAGGAACACCGGACCCAGATCTTCGACAGCCAGCACCCGCATGAACTGGAAGTTTGCCGGAAGGCTCCCCTCGGCGTCCCCGTCAGACCAGCGCATCACCTCGGCCACTTCCGGCATCGCCATGCGCATCTGCTGCACGACCGCGTTCTTCATGACGAACAGCCAGCGCTCATCCGTTGCCGCGACCATCCCGGCGGTTTCCGCGCTGGTGCCGGGCCGCAGGCCGATCAGGCCGTGCGCCGTTTCAACGGTCAGACAGCCGGGCGCATCCTCCAGCACCTTGAGCTTCGCGTTGGTTGCCTGCGTCAGGATCATCTGGCGCAGCGCCGGAAACGCCACACCGGGCAGATCGGCAAGGGATTCGTGCGGATAGGTCGGATGCGTCATGCCCCAGCTCCGTCATCGGTTTTGCTTTGCTGGCTCCGCTCCCGGGGCTTGCACGCAGTATCTAGACCGACCGGGGAAAGAGACCAAGTGCGTTCGCACGCTTTTCGTGTCGCGTGCGCCGCATCGCAAGAGACGACCGCAAAGCGCGCGGCCGCGGGCCGCGGCGGGGAACGCAGGCAAAGGTCAGGTCCGGCGTCGAACTCGCGCGACACTGCGCGCCTCAAACGCCGGACCCAGGCAGCTTCAGGCCGCCTTCTTGAACTGATTGCGGATCTGGGTGCGCAGCCAGTCAGGCTTGTGGTTCAGGATCTGCAGCTGGCCGACGGCACCGAATGCGCCCGGCATCACCTTCAGACAGGTCGGGTGGAAATAGACCTGCAGACCGTCGCCGCCGTATTTCTTTTCCTTGTGCTGCGCCTTCAGCCCGGAACTGAGCAGACCTTTCGACGCCCATTTGCGCATGCTCGCCTCGTGACCCATCGGGTCGTCCAGGCTCTTGAAGGCATAGGCCTGTTCGACCTTGAACGAGACGGGGTCGCGCCCGCGCACCACGAACATCGCGCCCAGCCGGGGCACGCCGTCATAGGGCAGCACCGGCGACTGTGCGACCAGTTGCTTGTTGAAGTCCTGCGCGAAGCGATAGTCGCCCACACGCGGCGGCGAGAACGGGATGCAGAAGACGTTCCCCTTCAATTCCGGCGCGTGATAAGACAGCCAGTGCGCGAAGATCGCCGCATGGCCCGCGCCCTGACTGTGCCCGGTGATCACGACATTGCTGCCGGGATAGGCCCGGCGCGCCTGGGCGATCTTGGCGTAGACCGCGTCGCGATAGGACGCGACGACGCTTTTGTAACCGCCATGGATCAGGAAGCTGCCGCCGCCGTAATCGGCAAAGTCCTGCACATTGTCGAAGTTCGCGCGCCAGTCGATGTTGACCGTCTGGGACTCCTTTGACTGTCCACCCCCGGCCCGCTTGCCACCCATGAACCCCGCGCCGCCGTCGGACTTGCTGCCGCGGGACCCACGGAAGACCACATAGATCGAATAGGGCGGCAGTTCGCCCGGGTTCTCGAAAACCACGACCGACGCAACCAGCGAATTGTCCTGCAGCCCGCGCCAGGCACGGCCGAAAATCGGGTACTGGTTCACGATCTTCTCGGAATTCGAATCGTCGTGCAGCGCCTTGGCCGTGCGCTTTGACAGCTTCATCCAGTCATACTGCCCGGCCTCGGCCGCCGCGTAGATCTTGTACGAAAGCGCCGCTGCACGCAGCGAGGTGACGCGCGGCAGATCATAGGGAATGTTGGCCTCCAGCGTCCGCCGGATCTGCTTTTCAAAGCCGGTGGAAGATGGGTCGCAGCCTTTGGAGCATTGGTAAAAGAACTTCTCATACGCGGGGACGGTATCCAGCCAGGCGACATTCTCTTGTTCGCCACAGTGTTCGCAGGTCACAAACATCTTTTGTCCTTGCATTTTCCTCTGGCCGCGCGCGCAGGCGTGGCCCTTCGGGTTAAGTCGCAGAAAAATCAGAGGGTCGAACGGCGCCGATCAATAAACGCCGCCTTCCTGATTGTGGGAATCGCCACAAAACGTCTGTAGCAGGTGTTACAATCTGGCCGCGAACTGCCCGCATCTGCTGCTCGTGATGCATCAGATCAACTGCGTCGGGGCCGCGAGACATCACCACACAGCGGATAGTACCGGCGCATTTAGTTTATATTCTTGACTATAATAGTCAGTTTTGTCGACGTTTCCCTCAATCGCCAGAACGGCATGGGGGACATTATGAACGGCCAGACATCCTTGAAGACAACGACCTGCATCGTGGCGCTGGCCTTTGGTCTTGCGCCACTCTCTGGCGCGCTTGCGCAAAGCACGGAAACACCTGCCACCGGTGACGAACTGGTCGGCGAAGACATCGTCATCTACGGCACAAAGGTCGAAGGCAACTTCCTGGAAACACCCACCAGTGTCGGGATCATCACGTCAGAGCAGATCGAAGACAACGTGATCAAGGACACGTTCGAAGGCTTCAATCTGCTGGCGAACGTCCGGCGCCTGAACCCCAGTGGCGGGTTCGACAGCTTCCAGATCCGCGGCCTCAGCGCCGATGGAATTGCCGGCATCGCGAACCCCGCGAATACGATTGCGCTGGTCATCGATGGCGCCAGCCAGAACTCGGAAGGTCTGCGCCGGGGCGCGCGATCGACTTGGGACCTGGAACAGATCGAGGTTCTGCGCGGTCCCCAGTCGGGCCTCTACGGGCGTGCCGCTCTCGGCGGTGCCGTCATTCTGAAATCAAAAGACCCGACATTCGACTACGAAGGCGCAGTCCGTGTCAGCTTTGGGTCGAACGAAAATTTCGGCGCGTCGATAATGGCCTCGGGGCCGCTGATCGAGGATCAGGTCGCGCTCCGTATCAGCGCAGATGTCCAAAGCGAAAGCACCGACATCACGATCAACGATCCCCTGAATGCGTTCTTCGCCGAAGACGATTTCCACAATATCCGCGCGAAGCTGCTGATCGAGCCCGATGCCCTGCCCGGTTTCAGCGCGCTGTTCACGGTCAACAATGCCTACGATCAAACGGCCAGCCCGACGGTCAGCCAGCCGTTTTCCGACCGCGTATTCAACGACGGTGGACTGCTGTCCGAGGTCCGCGAGGCCACGATCAACAACTACATTGCAGATCTGTCCTACCAGTTGACCGACGATCTGACGGTGCGCTCGCTCACGACCTATGTGGACACAGATCTGACCATTCAGGGGGTTCAGGGCTCGACGGTTTATTCGCGCGACGATCTGAGGGACGGGTCGGACATTGCCCAGGAACTGGTGCTGGAGATCGAAGATGTCTCTGGCCATGGCCTTACAGGACTGATTGGTGCCTATTACGGCGTCATAGAAACTGAAAATACAACGGACATCCGCGCGGATGCGGGTGCAATTCTGTTCGGTTTTCCAACCGGTCTTGATCCGATCCAGCAGGGCTCCAGCTCGACCGAGACGACCAGCATGGCACTATACGCCGACCTGAAATACAACTTCTTCGGGCCTTTCTCGGTGATCGGCGGGCTGCGCTATCAGAAGGACGAGGTACGGTCCATCAGCGATGTCTCAGGCATCGACCTGAACACCTTCACGCCGTTCACGTCCCAGTTCGATGTCGAGTCCGAATTCGATGTTTTCCTGCCGCGGGCCGGGCTCATGTACGAAATTAACGACAGTCAGACCGTTTCTGCGATCGCCTCGCGCGGGTACAGGGCCGGATATGTCGAAAGCGTTGCGGGAACGGTTCCGGGGACGCGCGTCCAGAACAACATCGATCCCGAATTCGTATGGACCTACGAATTGGCCTATCGCTATCAGGACGAGGACGGGCTTAGCTTTGGCGCAAACGCCTTTTTCAACGATTACAGCGACCAGCAGCTGGTCGAAACAGATCCCGTTTCCTTCCAGACCTTCACACGAAACGCCGGTTCTTCGCAGTCCTATGGCTTCGAGCTCGAGGGCCGCTATGCCATGGACAACGGGCTCAGTATCTTCGGTGCACTCGGGTATCTGAAGACCGAAATTGACAGTCTGCCCGCAGGCACCTGCAACGCGCCGAACACGACCTGTGCCGGAAACGAGTTTCCCGAGGCACCGGACGTCACCGCAGCCATCGGGGGCAGCTACAAGCACCCGGAAGGGTTCTTCGCCAGCGCCGATGTCAATTACACCGGGTCGTACTTCACGAACGGTGATATCAGCAACACG